>NZ_JBVIYK010000007.1:0-493486 GCF_055592645.1 Streptomyces sp. NPDC041108
CGATCGAACGCACCATGTCCTGGCTGGCCGGCTGCCGCCGTCTGCACCGCCGCTACGAACGCAAGGCCGAACACTTCCTGGCCTTCACCGCCATCGCCTGCAGCCTCATCTGCTACCGCAGACTCACCAAATGAGACGACGTCTTAGTCGATCGTGAGCCGGCGGAAGGCGTCGATCGTGTCCCGTCGCGCCGGTGCCTTCGGTCACTCTGCCCTGGAACTCGACGAACCGACAGTCGCCCAGCGGACCGGCGGTGAGGTGAACGTCAGGAGAAACTGAGTCCAGTGCCCGAAAGTACGGTGAAGAAACCGGGGAAATCGACCGTGTGTTCTTGCATTCGCCGGGCACGAGGAGCGACGGAGGTTGATAACTATGGTTCCCCTGCTTCTCGTTCTTCTGCTGGCTCTGATCCTCTTCGGCGCGGGCTTCGCGCTCAAGGCACTGTGGTGGATCGCCGTCATCGTGCTGGTCGTCTGGCTGCTCGGCTTCGTCATGCGCTCCGCGGACGCAGGCGGCCGCAGGGGCCGCTGGTATCGCTGGTAATCCGCCAAGCAGCGGCATGCCTGTGGGCCCCGGATACGTCCGGGGCCCACAGGCATGCCGCGGATCGGGACATCTCTTTCGGGAAAACGGTGTAACTACCACCTTCCCGTGAGCCGGGCCACATAGCTGGGGCCCGGTGAAGCAGTGGAACCTGCACCTCCAAACCACCGGACCCCAGCCACCCCGACATCCCGCACCGCGCGCTCGCCAGACAACAGGTCACCCGCAAGTCGGGGCGCAGCCGTGAGGACCCAGATCTGCCTACGGCCGTCGTCCAGCACCCGGGAAGGAACTGCGCGGGAACCGGAAGGTCACGGCCGCCTCCTCCCAGCGCCGACCGTCCGGGGGCGTGGCACGGGTTGCTGTCAGGAGCTGACGATGCGGCGCACGTTGTCGACGGCACCGCAGCTTTCCTTCAGCCGACGCTCGCGCTCTTCCACAAACGCCTCGCCCAGTTCCTCGCGGCGCTCCATGGCCACGTTCTCGCGCGCTCCGTTGAGGATGGTGCGCTCCTCCTCGTCGGCGTGGTGGGTGACGGCCTGCACGAGATCTTCCAGCCTCTCGTCCCACTCCTGGGAGCCGACCTCGTCGACTTCCAGGAGTGCCAGGAGTGCCTTGTTGCCCTCCTCGTGCTCCTCCTCGCCGTGTTCCACCTCTTCGTCGTCGATCTTCTTGTAGCGCTTGAGCGCGGGATAGACCTTCGCCTCTTCCGCCAGTGCGTGCGCGATCAGCAGACCGGAGAATTCCCGCAAAGCGGCAGCCCGGTCGGCTTCGACGCTGCGCATCAGGCGAAAGAGCTCCTCCATCTTCCGGTGGTCCTGGAGAATGAGTTCAACGACGTCTCGTGTCTCTGCCATGGGAATAGCATCACTTTCGTGCGGGGGACCTTGCCGAAATCCTGCTACCCCATCCACTGGTGTTCAGCAGGACGACCTGATCGAACAACGAGCAGAACCCTCGGACACCGATCTGTCACAGCCTCACCGAGACAGCCCGCCAAGGCGTCGGCATGAATGTAGGGGCGCGTGCGGGCCCTGCGGGGTGAGCCGGCGCAAGGTGGTGGTCAGAGCTGCGGCACCTTGTGGTTGTAGTCGCGGTAGCTCTCCGGACGCGCTCCCTCGCGTGAGCAGGACCGCGGGGCGCGGACCGCGGGCGGTGCGCGGTGCGCGGTGCGCGGTGCGCGCCCGAACGATGTCGGCGTAGGACTGAGAGCTGAAGCCTCGTATGACCAGAACCGGGATGCCGAGAGCGGCGAGCCAGTCGGTGAACATGCGGCAACAGGGTGTTCTCATGGGCGTCGAAGGGGCGGTACGGAGGCCCTGATGCAGGCAGTGGCCGTCGAGCCCCGTGACCAGACGGGGCGGGCGGCGTGCAGGACCAGACGTCGCCACTCCCCCGTGCCGTCCTGGTACAGGAGGCCGGTTCTTTACGCGGTGTGAGCGATCACGAAATTCCCCAGGTGGGGTAGGTTCCGCGTCACGTATTTCCCCACCCCCGCCGTCACGTAATTCCCCATGGGGACGACGGGTGGCGGGGGCCATAGTCCTGGCCCGCCCGCTGAAGCACAGGAGCTGCTGCCAGCGGCATGGCCTGCTGTTCGTTGACGGATATCGGCCGCCCGCCCTGCAACACTCCTACTCCCAGCAGTACGCCGACGAACTGCGGGCCGCCACGAGCCGGTACGTCTCCCCGCCCGAGATCGCCGCCACAGCGCTGGCGGGGCAGTCGCCCTCACGCTCATGTCCGCCGACTGACAGGAAACTCGACACGGGCCCGGCACACGTGCTCTACGGTCCGCGTGGCCTCGACGCGTTTCCCTGACCGTGGCGCCTGATGTACAGGGGCTGGCGCGGTTTCTCGGGCTTCTTATGTGATAGGACGGCTGCCTCAACATGTGGGGGGCGCATGCGGCACGTAGTGGTCTGGCTGGTGCGTCTGAGCGCGCTCGGCGCGTGGGGTGCGGCCGCGGTCGCCTGCTGGCAGCTGCTCGGGAGCGGGCCTGTGCCGCGGCCTTTTCGTGAGCCTCTGGTGTGGGGTGCCGTCGCTGTGGGGTGTGCCTTGGTTCGGGTGGTGGCGTTGTGGGCGCTGCGGGTGCCGGCGGCAGCGGCCTGGTGGCGGAGGCGTACGAGCGTCGGAGTCCCTCTGGCCAAGGCCCCGAGTGTCTGGGGCGACCCCCGCGCGCTCTCCTTCGTCGACTCCGTGCTCTGGGTCAAGCTCCGTACCGCCGCCATATGGCTGCTCGTGGCCTTCTCGGCAGGGGTGTTCTTCGCCGCGATGATGACCTCACCCGACTGGGAGGAGCGGGTCGACGCCCTACGGGACGCCGGTGCCGAGGTGAGCACCGCGACCGTGGTGGCGCGGCAGGGGCAGGTGCGGGAGGTAATCAGTGACGGTGACCTGGAGGGGTACACCTCCGACCTCGTCGTCTCCGTGCCCGGCGGTCCCGAACGGCTCGCCGTGCCGGACGCGTTCACATACGACAAGCCCGTCGAGGGGGCCGAGGCCGACGTCCTGTGGGCCGGTTCGGGCGGTTACGTCGACGACCGCAAGCACCTGCCCACGCTTGCCGCGGGAGGCTGGGCGGCCTTCCCGGACGATGAGAACGGCGACGCCGCGCTGGTGGCGTTCGTCATCCTTGCCGGCATCGGGGGCGCCGTACTGACCCCCTGCTTCACGATCGGGGCCCACGCCGACCGCCTCCAGCGGCTGGCCTGGTCGCCGCTCGCCCAGACCGTCCGAGCCGTGCCCGCGGTGGGGGTGTTCGTCGGCTTTCGGCCCCTGTTGCTGGGGCGGGAGACGACCCTGACGGAGATGGCTTTCGCCGGGCTTGGTTTCCTGCTCGTCCTGGCCGTGTACATCGGCACGTCGATGCGCACGCTGCGGTGAGGTCGCTTCACATGTCATCGGGGGGATCTGTGCGTTCGGCGCTGATACGGCTCGTACGGCTGTGCTCGCTCGCGGCGTGGGTCGCGGCCGCCGTCGCCTGCATGGGGCTGCTGGGGGCCACCGCCATGGCCCGGCCCTGGCACGAACCCTTCGTGTGGGGTGCCGTCGCCGTGGGGTGTGCGGTGGTGCGGGTGGTGGCGCTTTGGGTGCTGCCCGGCGAGCCCAAGGCCGACGGTTTCACGGACGAGTTCTGGGTCAAGCTTCGCACCGGTGCCCTCTGGGTCATCGTCGCGTTCTCCTCCGCCGTGTTCGCCGTCGCCCTCCTGACCTCGTCCAACGCGGGCGAGAAGCTCGATGCCCTGCGCGACGCGGGCGCGGAGGTGAACACCGCGACGGTTGTGGAACGCCAGTCGACACGGCAGGAGTTGAGCGAAGGCGTGGTGAAGGGGTACGTGTCCCGGCTCGTGGTCTCCATGACCGGCGGTGCCGAACGGCTCACTGCGCCGGCGCTTACACGTACGAGAAGCCCGGCAAAGGCACCGAGGTCGACGTCCTGTGGGCCCGGTCCGACCCTGGTCCCGGCGGTTACGTCAACGAGAGCAAGGACCTGCCCACGCTCGCCGAGAACTCCTGGAAGGCCTTCCAGGACAACGAGTTGGGCTTGGGCTCGCTGATCGCCTTCATCGTCGTTGCGCTCATCGGCGCGATCCTGACCCCTGTGTTCACCCTCGTGCCCGACGCCGACGACCTTCAGGAGGTGGCCTGGTCGGCGCCATTCCAGACCGTGCGCACTGCGCGCACCGTGCTGGTCTTCTGGGGCTGGAGTCCCCTGATGCTGGGGATCCTGCCGAGCCTGCCGAGCCTGCCGCAGATGCTCATCGCCGTCGGCAGCTCCTGCCTCGTCCTGCTGGGGTAGGTCCTCACGTCGCTCCGCAGCTTCGGCTGACGTACGACGACGCCCTCTGGAATTCGCCAACAGGACAGGGGCGTCGAACGGAACAGTCGTACCGGCTACTTCGCCGGCTCCGGCTCACTCTCCGTCTCAGCCGCGTTCTCCGGGTCCACCCGCGTCTTCACGGACTCCAGCATCAGCTGAGCCACGTCGCCGTCCTGGATCGACTCCTTGGCCTTGCCGTCGTTCTTCTTGCCATTCACGGAGTCCGTGAGCATCACGAGGCGGAACGGACAGGCGGTGGACACGATGTCCGGGTTGAGCGAGAGGGCCTCGTCGACCGCGGCCCAGGTCGACGACCTCTACGAGCTCGTCTCCGAGCGCACGGGCCGGTTAATTTTCACGAGCAACCGGGCGCCGAGCGAATGGTATCCGCTCTTGCCCAACTCCGTGGTCGTCGAGTCGCTCCTGGACAGGCTGATTAGCACCAACCGTCAAGTATTCATGAACCGCCCCAGCTACCGGCCCAACAAGTGACCCCAGGAAGGCGCCACCGACAAGAAAAACAAGCGCTCGATCAAGTAGAACTGGATCAGGCCAGGACCTGGGGAATTACGTGAAGCTGGGCCCGGGGAATTACGTGATCGTTCACACGCGAGTGTGGATGTGCCGGCAGTTGCCTTGGCCAGTCACATGTCGAGCACCCGTCGGGTCTCGGCGGCGATCTGCTGTGTCTCGCCGGTAGCGACCACGAGGACCGGGACACCTCTCCCCGCCCGATCGATGCGTCGGATGCCTTCCCGCATCAGATCTTCCAGTTCGGGGACGAGCAGCCCGCCTCGTACACCGAGCACAGTCAGGGCCGAGCAGATCTCCTCGCGTACCTCGGGTTGGTCTTCGCCGATCTCCCCGGTGAAGACGAGCGCGTCCAGCCGGTCCAGCGAGGCGGCCATCGAGGCGATGCCCCTGCGGCAGCTGAGTGTGAACGTCGCCAGCGCCAACGCGGCCGCGGCATCACCCTGCGCGCGGGCGCGCACCAGGTCCCGGGTGTCGCCCGAAGTACCGGAGAGTCCGAGCAGACCGGAATGCCGGTGGAGTGTGTCATCCAATTCGTCCGCGCTCAGACCATGCCGCCGCTGCAGCCACAGCAGCGCGCCGGGGTCGAGGCTGCCGCTGCGCCGGCTCATCACCAGGCCTTCCAGCGGAGTGAGGCCCATGGTGGTGTCCACGCTGCGTCCGTTCCGGACGGCGCAGGCCGAGCAGCCGCCGCCCAGGTGCACGAGCACGACCTGGAGGTTGTCGACGGGTCGGCCCAGGGCCTGCGCCGTCCTCTGCAGTGCCCACGAGTAGGAAAGCCCGTGGAAGCCGTACCGGCGCAACCCGTACTCGGCTCGCCATCGCTCCGGCACGGCGTACGTACGCGCCTGTGCCGGCAGATCCTCGTGAAAGACAGTGTCGAAGCAGGCGACATGAGGAACGTCGGGCAGGAGTTCTCGTGCGGCATCGACCACAGGCAGGGCAGGGGTCACGTGCAGCGGCGCGAGATCGGCGACGTCCGCCAGCAGAGCCCGTACGCGTGCGTCGATCAGCGTGTGTCCGGTCAGGTGCGGACCGCTGTGGACGATGCGGTGTCCAACCGCCGCAGGAGCGGGCACCTCGCTGAGGAAGTTCCGCAGTTCCGCCGCCGCAGGAGGCCCCGGGGGCTCCGAGGCGTCTCGATCCGCCACCCGTTCACCGTCCGCCGCGAACAGAGCGATGTGAAGGCTCGAAGAGCCGGCATCGAGGACCAGTACGTGACCATCACGGCTCTCGTGGGAGCGGTCAGCACTCATCACACACCTCCACTGCTCTCGCATCCTCCGGCACGGTGCTCCCACCGCGCAGCAACGGGCCCAGTACAGGTTCCCCGCCGTCGCTTCGCGAACTCCGGCAACGCAGAGTCTCCGCTCTTGCTCGCGGAACGGTAAGAACTCGGCAGGTTGCGGACGTCCCGGGACTCAGCGGTGACGACCTGCCAGGTCGTGCCGCTGATGAACCCGACGGCCGCGGTGGCGAAGACGTCCGCCAGGGCGCGCGAGCTGCCCCGGCATCCGGATCCGGGTGCCGGGGCAGCTCGCGTGCAGGGCCCCGGGGAACACCGCCCAGGGGCGGTTGGCGCACGCCATGCCCAGGACCAGGCGGACGTGCTCAGCCCCGGCCTCGCGTGGCGCCCGTGCCTGGATCCTCCCCGGGCGCCGGACGGCCGACGTGGCCGAGCTGCTCCACACCGTCCGCCTCACCATCAGGAACCAGACCCTCGACGCGGAGCCACGGCCGCCCGCACTCGCTGCTCCTCGCGAGCAGAGCCGACGTCCCGTTCCAGGGGTGTGCGGCTTACGGCTGTCGCGAGGTCCTCCAGGGCCCGCTTCTGCAGTTCCGCCCCGCGCCGTGGCACCGGGCTCCGGTCCCCAGCGGCGGCGCCGTCCCATGCGAGGAGCGCTTCCTCCACGTGCCCCCAGTCCGGATTCCTGTGCTCGCGCACGTCGACTGCCGCCTGCGTGGTGTCCGTCTCCAGGGCCTCGGCGAGCCGCTCCGCCTCGGGGGCGAAACGGCTGCCGGCCCGCGGGACGTGGCTCTCCATGAGCATCGCCGCCCGGTCGAACCCCTTGAGCGCCTCCTGCGCATCCTCCGCCTCGCGCGACGTCAGACCCCTGGAGCGGACCGGTTCCTGCCTTGCCTGGTAGTAAGCCTCCTGCCAGGCCGCACGTGCCTCCCTGCTCGCCGGCAGGGCCCTGCGCATGTCGGCGCGATGCTCCCGGGTCGGTTCGGCGTAGCTGCGGAGCACTGCGGCCGCGTAACGGCCGTCGGCGGCGAGCCGGTCCGCAAGCCGACCCGGCAGCCGGGGGGTCTCCCATGCGGGGAACACCACGTACGCCAGCATTGCCAAGGCCCCGCCGAGCAGGGTGAGCACCACCCGCTCCGGGACCGTCTGCTCCCATGCCTGGCCTCCCATGCCGAGCAGGAAGACGACGTACGCGGGAGTGAAGCACTGGGAGTAGGCGTAGCCGGTACGGAGCAGCGTGTACGACAGGGCCGCCGAGACCACCGCCAGTGCGCCGAACACATGGGCGTCCGGGCCCAGGGCCTGCACCGTCCCGGTGGCCAGCGCGACCCCCGCCAAGGTCCCGGCGAGACGGCCCACCGCACGCGCGTACGTCCGGTGGAAGTCCGGCCGCATCACCATCACCGAGGCGATGGGCGCCCAGTAGCCGTGTTCCAGGGGGAGCCGGGAAGCGATCAGATAGCCGAGCGTGGCCACCGCCGCCAGGCGGACGGCGTGCCGGAACACGGGCGAGTCCCGGTGGAGCTCACGGCGGACCGCCCGGACGACGACCGGGAGCAGCCGGAACATGGTCGAGCGCACCAGGAACGGGGCGATCGCGGGGCCGGGCTGCGTAGGCGCCTTGTCGCGCGCGCCGCCGCTCCCGGCGATCTCCAACGCCTCGGCGAGCAGTTCCACGAGCCGTTCGGCGGCCCGCCGGGCGGGCCCCTCCAGCACTTCGCCCTCCTCGTCGACGCGCAGGACGTCCGCGCTCCGGGGCGGCACCTCGGCGGGAGTGCCGCGGCGGATCGAACGGGCGGCCGCGTCCAGGACGTCGGCGGCCGCATCGAGCAAACTCCCGTGCGCGGTCCCGCCCGGATCCCTCCGCCGGGGCGCCGACGTCCGGTTCGGCGAGCGCGGCGACGACCGGCAGAATGCGCTCGCCGAGGCCCCGGGGGCCGTGGAGGATGACCACGCCCCCAGCACCGGACGTTCAGCTCAGCGGCCGCGTACCGGCCAAGAAAGGGGCACGGACCTGCCCTACCGGGACAACACCCGCCCCGTCATCGCCATGATCAACCCGTCGGCGCGACATCGCACTGCCGGTTGTGCCGGTATCGGTTCACTTCGAGGGCTGGTCACCGTGGTCCTGGAGCATGTGACGACGTTCCTGTTCCCGCTTGGAGTAGGCGGCTGCCCGGATCGCATCGTCGCTCTCCAAGCCTGATCCCAGCGCGCCGCCCACGGTGGCGACCGAAGCGACGAACCAGGCCAGCGTCAAGTACTCCTCGGCGTGCAGTGGGGTTCGTGTCACGGAAGCGAACGCTTGGTCGTTGAGGATGAACAGCGCCCACACCCAGTTGATGACCATCAAACCCACGTAGCAGACCAGCACCCCGATACCCACGGTCACGACCGTCGAGGCGTTGTAGAGCCGCGCCCGCTGTCTCGCCTCCGGCGAGCTCTCTGCTGATCGATGCCACAGCTCTGCGTCTATGATCAGCCAGCCGATCATGAGCGCGACAGATCCGACCGTGGCGATCACGAGGCGTGGCACGCTCAGGGTCTCAGCCAGGCTCCAGACGGTGGAGTTCACGGTGGCGACCGCTCCTGTGGCGAGTGCGGCCGCCAGGGCTTTCGACAAGCCCGGCACCAACCGCCACGGCCGGTTGGCGCGGACCATACCGACGAGCACCCGCAGGTAGCCACGCGGCCCGCCGGCGACGTACCGAAGATCGTCGGTCTCCTTCTCACCGGTCGGGCCCCGATGAATGGGCGCGAGACGATTGACGGAAGGCCCCAGAAGCGGCTGACTTCGCGGCAGTCCTTCAGCCCCGGTGGTTTGCGGACCCGCCAAGCCGAGCACGGCTTCTTCGACGGCCCGCCGGGCCCTCGTCTGCAGCCGCAGGCCCCCCAGCGAAGGAAGAGAGAGCAGCGCCAAGCCGTGTTCGTGATTCAGATTCACAGCGAGCCTGCGCCCGTGTGAGTGCAGCGGAAGGTCGGTGAGGGCCACGATGATGTCCCAGTTCTCCGCACTCCCACGGTCCATGATCCGGCGCATCAAGGTGGGTGGGTCCTCCGTCCCCGAGGTGAAGGGCTCACTGACCACCTCGACGTCGAACCGTCGCCCCTGGCCCGACTTGTCGGCGAGCCGAGCAGAAAGTGTCCGGGCCATGCGCTGCGCGATCTCCGTCGGCGCGTCCGGATCCGCCAGGAGAGCCACGACCGTAACGCCCTGAGACGACACCCGCATGACTGGACCCTCTCGTCGGCTGCCCCACGACCCCAAGTGCCCACAGACGCCGCCGAGGTAACCTAGACTCCGCGTGACACGCTGGCCTCCCATCAGTGCAGGCGGTACGGCCGAATCTCCTCGTCCTCCCAGCACAGGGCCTGCTCCCACCACCGGGCCACGATCGCGTCCGCCACCGCGAAGACCCGCTCCGGCATCACCCCGACACGACGCACGCCGCGTCACCGACCACCCCGCTTCGGTGTCCGGGCCGGGAGCCGGAGTGGTGGCAGAGCCCTGCAACGCGGGAAAATCCAGAACGCCTGCGAGGCACAGCGCTGTGTCCTGCCCGGCGTCGGGGCGGCATGGACAGGAACGTGTCCGTCGGGTCCGGGGAGCGGCTACTGGGTGAACTGGTCAGGGCGGCCAAGCCGGCATCACCTGCGGAACTGCCCGTGGTCCTGAACCGGTATACCGAGGCCCTGGGCTTGGGCAGGGCCGTCATCTATCTGGTCGACTTCCAGCAGACTGCTGGTGCCGTTCGTCGAAGGCGAGCCGGAACTGGAGCTCGAAACTTCGCTGGCCGGATGGACCTACCGCACCGACTCTCTCCGAGTGGGAGAAACCCCCTCCGGAGGGCTGAACATGTGGCTGCCCCTGGCCGACGGAGCGGAGCGGCTGGGCGTCGTGGAGCTGAACACGAGCAGCCTGGACGGGCTCAAGCTACGGCGCTGCCGAACGGCGGCGCTGATCCTCGCACTGATCATCACGTCCAAGCGCACCTACAGCGACACCATCGCGCAGCGCATGCGTACCCGGCCGATGCACCTGCCCACGGAGAGGGTGGGGGCTTTCTCCCTCCCCGGTCGATCGGCACCGGGCGGGGCGTGTCGACGGCGGTTCTGGAGCCTGCGTACGAACTGGGCGGCGATGCTTTCGACCATGCGTTCACCGAGGACGTTCTGCACGCCGTAGTCCTTGACGGCATGGGGCACGATCTGGCGTCCGCACTTGCCACCTCCGTCGCCATGGCAGGCTGCCGTAACGCCCGGCACAGCGGGGCAGCGGGGCAGCGGGGCAGCGGGGCAGCGGGGCAGACCTGAACGAACTCGTGGGCACCATGGACGAGGCGTTGGCGAAGTGGCTTCCGGAGCAGTTCTGCACGGGTGTCTTCACCCTGTTGCACATGCCCACCGGTGTGCTGCGCTGGTGCAATTGCGGCCACCCGCCTCCGTTGCTCATCCGCCGCCACCGCCTGCTCCACAAGGCCTTGGAGCGGCCACCAGAGCCTCCTTGGGGTCTGCCCGTCGGTCTCGCCCGGGACCGCCCGACTCAGCGACGACGCCACGATCTTGATGTTCGAGTGGCAGCCCAGCGATTTCAGTACGGTGCGTACCAGCTTCTCGCTGCCGCCCTCGACCGCATAGGGGAATCCGCTCCGGACCCGTGCGAAGAACTCCTCGTTGCTCATCTTCACGGGCGTTTCGGCCGGCTTCGAGCCGTCGTAGTAGATGCCTCTGACGATGGTCGGCAGCTGGGCGCCGATGCACGGCCGTCTCGACCGGGAGACGATCCCTGAGCGGGGGCAGCACGGCTCGGAGTGCCGCGTACCACTGCTTGCGCCGTTCCTTGGGCCATTCGAAGGCCTCCTCGACGTCCTTGAGGAGCCGATTGGCCTTGCCCTCCGTGGTGTCGAACGAGGAGAAACCTGTATCGCCCATTTTCCGTGGGCCTTTCGCTCTGGGCGCCTCGGGCTCAGTCCGCGAGTTCGGGCTTGCCGAACAGGACCGCGTAGCTGGAGGGGAGCTGGCTGATGATCTGATTCAGTTCTCCGCCGGTGACAGCGTCGGCAACGGTGGTCAGGACCGCGCCGGCGTCCCACTGCGCCGTACGCGGCCGGGCATGGGTGCGCTCGGCGACCCGGCGGTAGAACTCTTCGATCCCGAAGCTCCGCGCCTGCTGCGGCGTGGCCTGGTTCAGAACCTGTCTCAGCGGGCCGGGCAGCTGGGATGCGAGGTCCTTGACCTCTCCCGGGCTGATCCGTTGGGCCAGCACTTCCAACACGGCGTTGGTGACGTCCGCGGCTTCGTCCTGGTCGTTGTATTCGCCTCGCTCGCGTACACGGGCGAGGAATCCGTCGTATTTCATCGCTGCCTCCTTCTGCGCCGGTCACCGCTGGTCATGGGGGGCGCTCGGTGCACTGGCGGGCCGGCCGGGTCCATCCGTCGGCGCGTAGCCGCCGTTCGCAAGGCTTTGGCCCGGAAGCTCGGACTCACGCAGGGCACGGCGGAAGCGACCGGGGCCCCAGGAATGGCCGCCCACGGCCTGTGCGAGTCGGTCGCGGCTCGTCGGGCCGGCTTCTTGGAGCGCGTGGGTGATCTGTTCGATCTCGTCGTCGAGGCGTTGTTCGGCCATGGCGGACGTACGGCTTGCCGTGCCCGCGGTGCCGGTCATCCCCGGCGAGTACATCCTGCTGCCCGGTCGGGTGCCCGGGCGGTAACGGCGGGCTCCGGCGCGCTCCCGCTCCCGGCGGCGGGCGGTGCGGTCGGCGATCCGCAGTTCCCGCTCGTGCTCGGACTGCCGGACGTGTGTGGGCCGACGGTGGTCTCGTGCGTCCTGTGGCGCGGGCTCGTTGCGCCGGGCTGCCTCGGTTTCTCGGCGGTGAGCGGCCGGGCGATGTTCTCCAGGGACTGCTGTTCGGCCCGGACTCGGTGTCGACCTCTCCGGGCAGCCGCAGCCGGTACTCGAAGGCTCCGGTGCGGCGGGTGCTCCGGCGCAGGACGCCTTTGCGTTCCTTCTCCTTGATCTCTCCGGTGACCACCAGCTCCTGGCCGTTCGCTTCGACGTTGATGTCCTTGCTCTTCACGCCGGGGAGTTCGATCTCGACGTGGAAGGCGTCGTCGGACCCCGTGACACCCGCCAGGGGTGCCCACGCGACTGCCGGCGCCGCGCCTCCCACCGTGGATTCGATCAGTCCGCTCATCTCGCTGAGCAGTTGGTCGAACTCCGTCAGCGGATTGCGTGCCCGGCCAAGGGGCCTGTCCTGCATGGCGCCACCGCGGTGGCGCTGGACGGGCGTGGTCATTTCCATCGCCTCCTTCTCCTTCTCGTGATCTCGTCACCCGCTGGGTGTCATGCGAGCCAAGCGGACTCTTTCGGACGGGTGTGCGGGGAGCTGTCGGTGCCGCCGGGCGCGGCCGTGTGGCCCAGGTAACGGTGCACGAAGTGGATGCTCATCGCGCCTTCGCCGACCGCGGAGGCCACGCGCTTCACCGAGCCGCTGCGGACGTCGCCGACGGCGAAGACGCCCGGCAGGCTGGTCTCCAACGTCAGGCAGTCGCGGCCCTGGCTCTGCCACAGTTCGGGAACGGCGCAGGCCTGCGCCTCCGCGCCGGTGAGCACGTAGCCGCGCGCGTCGAGGGCGAGCGCGTCGGACAGCCACTCGGTGTGGGGGTCGGCGCCGGTGAAGACGAACAGGGCCCGTACCGCGAGGTAGCGGTGCTCGCCCGTACGGCGGTCGACCACCGTGACCGCCTCCAGCGCCGTGTCGCCGAGTGCCGCGGTCATCTCGGTGTGCAGCAGCACGCGCACCCGCGGGTGACGCTCGACCTGATCGATCAGGTAGCGCGACATGTGCGCCTCGAGGCTCGGCCCACGCACGAGCAGATACACCTGTGGTGCGTACCCGGCGAGGAAGAGCACGGCCTGGCCCGCGGAGTTGCCGCCGCCGACCACCGCCACCGGATCGGTACGGCACTGCTGGGCCTCGTGGACGGTCGCCGAGTAGTGGACGCTCACGCCCTCCAACGGCTCGATGCCGGGCACATGGAGGCGGCGGTAGCGGGCGCCGGTGGCCAGGACGACGGTGCTGGCGGTGATTTCGCTGCCGTCGGTGAACCCGACGGCGTAGTGGCCGTCCCGCCGTTCGAGCCGGGCCGCCTCCGCCGGGACGCTGATCCGGGCGCCGAACTTCTCCGCCTGGAGCACCGCGCGCTCGGTGAGTTCGGCGCCGGAGATGCCGGAGGGGAAGCCGAAGCAGTTGTCGATGCGGGAGGACGTCCCGGCCTGGCCGCCGGTGGCCATCGCCTCGACCACGGTCGTGCCGAGGCCCTCCGAGGCGGCGTTCACCGCGGCGGCGAGACCGGCCGGACCGGAGCCGACGATCAGGAGGTCGCCGCGGCCGTTGCCCGACGGCAGGGGCGGCAGGCCGATCAACCGGGCCAGTTCGGCGTTGCTCGGATTGCGCAGCAGGGTCGTGTCCCGCCAGATCACCAGTGGCGTCTGCTCAGGACCGACCGCGAAGCGGCGCAGCAGTGCCTCGGCCTCCTGGTCCGTCTCCAGATCGATCCAGCGGTGCGGCAGCCGGTTGCGGGCGGCGAACTCGCGCAGCCGCCGGGTGTCGGGCGAGTAGCGCGAGCCGATGATGCGGAAACCGGCGCCCTGACCGACGAGCAGGGCACGGCGGCCCAGGCAGGCGCGCAGCACCACATCACCGAGGAGGGAGTCCCGGGCCACCAGATCACGCAGCTGATCCATGGACAGGGCGAGGATCTCGCCGGGGTCCCTGACCACGGCGGTGTAGAAGGCCACCTGTCCGTTCAGGAGGCCGAGTTCACCGATGAAGCGGCCAGGGCCGTGCACACGCAGCAGGCGTTCGCCGGGCGTGCCGAAGCCCTCGACGATGGCGACCGAACCACTGAGGACGACGTAGAACGCCTCGCACCGCTCCCCCTCCCGGATCAGTACGTCACCGGCGTCGACCGCGCGCCGCCGGCCATGCTGCGCCAGGCGGGCCATCTGTTCGTCCGACAGGCGGGGATAGGCGCCGTAGACGTCGGGGGTCTCGAAGGGGAGGCTCTCCTGCGCCTCGTCCGGCACCGGCGCTGTACCCGGCCGCGTCTCGTCGCCGGGCATCACACGAGCGCCTCGTGGACGAAGCACCACCGCCAGTCCTCGCCGGGCTCCATCGACGCCACGATCGGGTGGCCGTCGGCGGCGGCGTGACGGCGGGCGTGCCGGTTCGGCGAGGAATCGCAGCAGCCGACGTGGCCGCAGGTCAGGCAGAGCCTGAGGTGGACCCAGGGGGAACCCGTGGCGAGGCATTCCTCGCATCCCGGGGTGCGCGGGGTGACGGAGCGTACGAGGGCGAGGTGGGGGTCGGTCCGTACGGTCATGGCCGATCATCCTTTCCCGGCCGGTTCGCGGCCGGCGATCGACTGCTCCACCCACCGCCGCAGGGCAGGGGCCGGTGCGGCACCCGACTGCCGGGCGATGGTCTGTCCTTTGTCGAGGACCAGCAGCGTCGGTACGGCCTGGACCTCGAACCGTCGCGCCAGGCGCGGGTTCTTGTCGATGTCGACCTTGACCAGTTTGACCGTTCCCGCGAGATCGGCGGCGACCTTCTCCAGCGCGGGGCTGACCATGCGGCAGGGGCCGCACCAGGTGGCCCACAGGTCGACGACGACGGGCACGGTGGCCTGCTCGACGACCTCGGTGAAGTCGTCGTCACCCGCGTCGGCCATCCACGGCAGAGGCTGTTTGCAGTTGCCGCACCTGGGGCGGCCCTCGGCGGCCACGGGTACCCGGTTGGTGCGCCCGCAGTGCGGGCAGGTGACGTTGGTGGCTTGCGCGGTACTCATGCCGCCCTCGCTCCCTTCACGTCCTCGGGCTGGTCGTAGGTGACCACCAGCTCTCCGTGCTGGGCGTCGACGCGGACCGTCGCGCCGTCCTGGACGTCGCCGCGCAGCAGGGCACGCCCGACGAGGGTCTCGACCTCGTGGGAGATGTAACGCCGCAGCGGCCGGGCCCCGTACACCGGGTCGTAGCCCTGGTGGGCGATCACCTCCCGGGCGGCGTCGGTGAGTTCGACGGTGATGCGGCGTTCGGCGAGCCGCTGGCGCAGCTCGTCGAACTGCAGCTCCACGATCCGCTCGATCTGCCGCTCACCGAGCGGCTTGAACAGCACGATGTCGTCGACGCGGTTGAGGAACTCCGGGCGGAAGTGCCCGCGCAGCTCGCCCAGCACCAGAGCACGGGCGTCCGGCTTGATCTCCCCCTCGGCGGTGGCGCCGTCGAGGAGGTACTCGGAGCCGATGTTGGACGTCATGATGATCACGGTGTTGCGGAAGTCGACCGTGCGGCCCTGGGCGTCGGTGATCCGGCCGTCGTCGAGGACCTGGAGCAGGGTGTTGAAGACATCGGTGTGCGCCTTCTCGATCTCGTCGAACAGGACGACCGAGTACGGCTTGCGGCGCACGGCCTCGGTGAGCTGGCCGCCCTCCTCGTAGCCGATGTATCCGGGCGGGGCGCCCATGAGCCGACTGACGGTGTGCCGCTCCTGGTACTCGCTCATGTCGAGGCGGACCATGTTCTCCTCGGAGTCGAACAGGGCCGCCGCGAGGGTCTTGGCCAGCTCGGTCTTCCCGACGCCGGTGGGGCCGAGGAAGATGAACGAGCCGATGGGGCGGCGTGGGTCGCGGATGCCGGAGCGGGCGCGGATGACGGCGTCGGCGACGAGCTTGACGGCCTCGTCCTGGCCGATGACGCGCTCGCGCAGGATCTCGTCGAGGCGCAGCAGCTTCTCGCGTTCGCCCTCCTGGAGGCGGGCGACCGGGATGCCGGTCCAGGCGGCGACGATGTCGGCGATCTCCTCCTCGGTGACGACCTCGCGCAGCAGCCGGTTCTGCCCTTGTTTGGCGGCCAGTTGGTCCTCCTCCGCGGCGAGCCTGCGCTCCAGGTCCTGGAGGCGGCCGTAGCGGAGTTCGGCGGCGCGGTTGAGGTCGTAGGCGCGTTCGGCCTCCTCCGCCTCGTGGCGGACCTGCTCCAGTTCCTGGCGCAGTTCCTGCACGCGGCGGATCGCCTGCCGTTCGGCCTCCCACTGGGCGTGTTTGGCGTCGGCCTCGCCGCGCAGGTCGGCCAGTTCCCTGCGCAGTTCCTCCAGGCGGGCCTTGCTGGCGGGATCGCTCTCCTTGGACAGGGCTGCCTCCTCGATCTCCAGTCGGGTCACCCGGCGGGTGATCTCGTCGAGTTCGGCGGGCATGGAGTCGATCTCGGTGCGCAGCCGGGCACAGGCCTCGTCGACGAGGTCGATGGCCTTGTCGGGCAGGAAACGGTCGGTGATGTAGCGGTGGGAGAGCGTCGCCGCCGCGACCAGCGAGGTGTCCTGGATCTTGACACCGTGGAAGACCTCCAGGCGTTCACGCAGGCCGCGCAGGATGGAGATGGTGTCCTCCACGCTGGGTTCCTCGACCAGGACCTGCTGGAAGCGGCGTTCGAGGGCGGCGTCCTTCTCGATGTGCTTGCGGTACTCGTCCAGGGTGGTCGCGCCGACCATGTGCAGTTCGCCGCGTGCCAGCATGGGCTTGAGCATGTTGCCCGCGTCCATCGCGCCCTCGGCGGCGCCCGCGCCGACGACGGTGTGCAACTCGTCGACGAAGAGCAGAATCCGCCCCTCGGCGGCCTTGACCTCGGACAACACGGCCTTGAGGCGCTCTTCGAACTCGCCGCGGTACTTGGCGCCGGCGACCAGGGAGCCCATGTCGAGAGCGAAGACGATCTTGTCGCGCAGGCCCTCGGGCACGTCGCCGCGGACGATGCGCTGGGCGAGACCCTCGACGATGGCGGTCTTGCCGACGCCGGGGTCGCCGATCAGGACGGGGTTGTTCTTGGACTTGCGGCTGAGGATCTGGGTGACGCGGCGGATCTCGGCGTCCCTGCCGATGACGGGGTCCAGCCGCCCGGACCGAGCCTCGAGGACGAGGTCGCGGCCGTACTTCTCCAGGGCTTCGTAGGCCACTTCGGGGTTGGCGGAGGTCACGCGCTGGTTGCCGCGGACCTGGGTGAGCGCGCCGAGGAAGGACTCCCGGGTCACTCCCCGCTCTTTCAGCAGACGCCCGGCGGCGGTCGCCGAGCCCTCCTCGGCCAGCGCCAGCAGCAGGTGTTCCACGGACACGTACTCGTCCTTGAGGCGTTTGGCCTCCCGCTCGGCCGCGTCCAGCAGCCGGGCCAGGCGCTGGGTGACGAAGACCTGGCCCGGCGCCGCGCCCGGGCCGGTCACCTTGGGCCGGCGGGAGAGCTCCTCGCGTACGGCCGCGCGCAACTCCTCGGGCTCGGTGCCCGCCTGCTGCAGCAGCCGCGGGATCAAGCCCTCCTCCTGGTCGAGGAGGGCGAGCAGCAGATGCTCGCCGTCGACCTCGGTGTGGCCCAGTCGGCCGGCGACGCTCTGGGCCTCCTGCAGGGCTTCCTGTGACTTCTGGGTCAGGCGGTTCATGTCCATGGTGGTAGATCACTCCTCATGCCCGCACGTCGCAGCGCGGCTTCGAGCAGGCTGATGTGGTCGAGCAGGTCGAGCACCAGACCGAGGGATGCGTAGTTCAGGCACAGCCCGGTGCGCAGCCGCTGGACGCGGGCCAGGGCGGCCGGGGCCGTGGGTGCGAACACCATCCGTCCGGAGGCGTCGCGGTCGGCGTCCACCAGTCCGAGGGCGACGAACCGACGGATCAGGTCGGGATGGAGGCCTGAGCGGCGGGCCACGGTCTCCAGGGAGAGCCTGGGCACGTGCACGATCGCGTACTGCACGCCCACCTCGGTCGTGCGTGCGTAGGACGGGCGGGCCTCGGCCGGTCGGTCGCTCATCACGTCCTCCTGGGGTCGAACGAGGAGACAGCGGCAAGTTCCTCCAGCAGCTCGCGCTCCCGGTCGCTCAGCCGGGGCGGCACCATGATCCGCAGCTCCGCGTACAGGTCTCCGTTCGCGCCACGCGGGCCCGGCATGCCCTCGCCGCGCAGCCGCAGGCGCCGTCCGCTGGAGGACCCGGCCGGTACGGTCACCTTCGCCGTGGCACCGCTCGGCGTGGGCACCGGAACCGTCGCGCCCAGCGCCGCCTCCCACGGGGTGACCGGAAGCCGCACATGGACGTCCCGGCCGTCGAGGCGGAACTCGGGGTGCGGCTGGATCCGCACCCTCAGGTACAGGTCCCCGGCGGGAGCGTCGCCGCCGCTGCCGCGCCCGCCCTCCCCGGCCAGCCGGATGCGCTGCCCGTCGGGGGTGCCGGGCGGCACGTCGACCTCGTAGCGCCGCTGCCCGGCCGGCCCGGCGAGAGTGACCGTACGGCGGCCGCCCCGATAGGCCTCCTCGACGGTGAGCGGCAGTTCGGCCTCCTGATCGGCGCCGGGCACGCGCATCCGCCCCGCGCCGCCGAACAGCGAGCCGAACAGATCCTCGACGTCGACTCCCTCGCCCCCGAAGCCTGCCGTGGAGTACCGCACCCGGGGACCGCCGCCGGTGGCCCCCCGGAAGCCACTGCCGGCTCCCGCGCCGGCGGCCACCCGCTCCTCCCAGTCCTCGGGGACCTGCCGGAAGTCCTCACCGAAGCGGTCGTACCGGGGTCGCTGTTCCGGATCGGACAGGACGCCGAAGGCCTCATTGACCTCCTTGAACCGCTCCTCCGCCTGGGGGTCCTTGTTGACGTCGGGGTGGTACCTGCGGGCCAGGGTGCGGTAGGCCCGCTGGATCTCGTCCCGGTCGGCGGTGCGCGGAACGCCGAGCACCTCGTAGAAGTCGCGTGCCATGGACGGTCACTCCCGCTTGGCGACGGTCACGGCGGCAGGCCGCAGCTGCCGCTCGGCCTCCCCGTAACCGGGTCGCAGCACCTGGACCACGGTGTTCGGATCGGCGTCGGGATCCTGGACCACACCGACCACCTCGTGCCGGGCCGGGTCGAACGGTACGCCCCTCTCTGCGTGGCGCGGGTAGCCCAGCCGCTCCAGGACGTTCACGGCCTGGTCGCGCACGGCCCGGACACCTTCGACGATCGCGTCGGGGTCGGCGGCGGCGTGGTTCAGGGCAAGTTCCAGGTTGTCGATGACGGGGAGGAAGGCCGCGGCCGTACGGGCGCGTTCGGCCGCGGTCTCCCGCTCCAGTTCCCTGGCATGACGTTTGCGCAGGTTGTCGAGGTCGGCGAGGGAGCGGCGCCAGCGGTCCTCGGCCTCTCGCAGCGCGGCCGCGTGTTCGTCGTCGGGTGCGGCGGTGCCGGTTGCGGCGTCGGGCCCGGGCTCGGCCTCCTCGATCGGCGGTCCGGGCTGCGTAAGGCCCCCGCGCGGCGGCTGTACGGCGCCTTCCGGCGGCGGGTCGGGCTCTCGGCCCCGGGGTGGGATGGGCATGGCGGGCACCTCAGCCCTTGTCGAACTCGGCGTCGATCACATCGTCGTCGCCCGCGGCGCCGCCCGTCGCGGTCCCGCCGGGCGGCGATCCGTCCGGCGAGCCGGTGCCTGCCGGACCGCCCACGGAGGCTCCCGCCTGGTGGGCCGCGAGCCCCGCGAAGACCTGCTGGAGTTCGGATGCCAGCGGCCGGACCTTGTCCACCCCGGCCTCGTTCTTGACCGCCTCGCGGGCCTCGGACACCAGCATCTCGGCGCGGGCCTTCTCATGTGCGGGCGCGGCGTCGCCGAGCTCGCCGAGGCGCTTTTCGACCTGGTAGGCGATGGCGTCCAGTTCGTTGCGGGCGTCGACCGCCTCGCGCAGGGCCTGGTCCTGGCCGCGGTTGCGCTCGGACTCCTGGACCATCCGCTCGACCTCGCTGCGGTCGAGGTTGGAGCTCTCACTGATGGTGATGCCCTGCTCCTTGCCGGTGTCCTTGTCCCGCGCGGTGACGTTGAGGATGCCGTTGGCGTCGATGTCGAAGATGACCTCGATCTGCGGCTCACCGCGCGGCGCGGGGCGGATGTCGGTGAGCTGGAAGCGACCCAGGACCCTGTTGTCGGCGGCCCTCTCACGCTCGCCCTGCAGGACGACGACGTCGACGGCGGGCTGGTCGTCCTCGGCGGTGGAGAAGGTCTCGGAGCGGCGCACCGGGATGGTGGTGTTCCGCTCGATGATCTTCGTCATCACTCCGCCGCGTGTCTCCACGCCCAGCGACAGCGGAGTGACATCGAGCAGCAGGACATCCTTGACCTCGCCCTTGAGGACCCCGGCCTGGATCGCGGCGCCCATCGCCACGACCTCGTCGGGGTTGACGCTCATGTTGGGGTCCTTGCCGCCGGTCAGCCTGCGCACCAGGGCCTGGACGGCGGGGATGCGGGTGGAGCCGCCGACGAGGATGACCTCGTCGATGTCGGTGTCACTGACCTTGGCGTCGTCCATGGCCTGGCGCACCGGGCCCAGGCAGCGCTCCACCAGGTCGCCGGTGATCTGCTCGAACGTGGATCGCATGATCGTCGTGGTCAGGTGTTTGGGCCCGGCGGCGTCGGCCGTGATGAACGGCAGGCTGACCTGCGTCTGGGTCACGGAGCTGAGCTCGGTCTTGGCCTTCTCGGCAGCCTCGAACAGTCGTTGCAACGCCTGCGGGTCCTGGCGCAGGTCGATGCCGTTCTCCTTCTGGAAGCCGTCGGCGAGCTGGTCGACCAGCCGGCGGTCGAAGTCGTCGCCGCCCAGATGGCTGTCGCCCGCCGTGGACCGTACCTCCACCACGCCGTCGCCGACGTCGAGGATGCTGACGTCGAAGGTGCCGCCGCCCAGGTCGAAGACGAGCACCGTCTCGTGCTGCTTCTTGTCCATGCCGTAGGCGAGGGCGGCCGCGGTCGGCTCGTTGATGATCCGCAGCACTTCCAGGCCGGCGATCCGTCCGGCGTCCTTGGTGGCGGTGCGCTGGGCGTCGTTGAAGTAGGCGGGCACCGTGATGACCGCCTCCGTGACGCGCTCGCCCAGCTGCTTGGAGGCGTCGTCGGCGAGCTTGCGCAGCACCTGTGCGCTGATCTCCTCGGGAGCGTAGAGCTTGTCGCGCACCTTGAAGCGGGCGGCGCCGCCGTCTCCCTCGACCACGTCGTACGCGACGGCCTTGGCCTCGTCGGAGATCTCGTCGAAGTGCCGGCCGACGAACCGCTTGGCCGAGTAGATGGTGCCCTTGGGGTTGAGAATCGACTGGCGGCGGGCCAGCTGGCCCACCAGGCGCTCGCCGGTGTCGGTGAAGGCCACCACGGACGGTGTCGTGCGGTTGCCCTCACTGTTGGGTACGACCGTCGGCTCACCGCCCTCCCAGACGGCGATCACCGAGTTCGTGGTGCCCAGGTCGATGCCTACTGCCTTGGCCATGAGTAACTCCTTCCGCAATGGACGGCCCCCGTGCGCACTCGGTGTCACGCCCGTCTTCCGCAATCGCTCAGGTGACGGCCGGACCGCTCCGAGGGCGGCTGCTCTTCCAAGCCCTGCCGCTTGTGCCGGTGCCGGTCCCGCCGGGCGGCTCGGCCAGCAGCCGCACCGCCTCCCCGGCGACCGCGTCGTCGGCGACGACGTCGTACCGGCTGGGCTGCATGAAACTCACCGAGGCGAAGTCCCGGCGGTCACGCTGGGCCGCGTGCACCAGCAGGCCGAGCAGAGCGCCGACGAGTGCTCCGAAAGCCAGCACGTACAAGGCGAGGAGCAGCCCCGACACGACCGGATCCAGCCAGTTCAGCAACCCGAAGATCCACCCGATCAGTGCTCCGGGCAGGGCGCCGCTCGCCGCGCCGTGCAGCGCTTGCCCCACCAGGCCCCATGCGGCCGGTCACCTGCTCGATCAGGCGCACGTCCTGCCCGATGATGGCCACCCTCTCGACGGGAAAACCCTGATCGGAAAGGTGATCGACGGCACGTTCCGCCCCCTGGTAGGTCGCGTACGAGGCGATGATCCTGCGGGCCTGCTCGTTCATCAGCCAGCCCTTCCTGCCACGGCCACCGGTGCGCCCGGCAAGCCCGGACAAGCCCGGACAAGCCCAGAGTGGCAACAGAGCAACACGCCCCGCCTGCACCCGGCAGGTCGGAAATCGACGCAGTCGGTCGGCCCACGAGAACAAGGCTGAATTCCAGACAAGCCGAGTGGCCTTGCCTACCCTGGGTGCTCAGGGCTCGCCCGGGCGGGGATCCCACGACTCGCTCGATCTCCGATGACCGGAGGAGAACGGAGTGATCCATGGCCAGCCATCCGTCACGGAGGCCGCCTCCTCACGTCTCCGACCAGGAAGTGACCCGCCACCCGAGCACCGCCGCAGGCACCGAACGGCACGACCCCCGTCCACTCGCGGCGCTGGACCCCCACGGGCTGCTCACGCTGTCCCACGCCCTGTTCACCTGCGTGGAGCACAGCGAGATCGTGCGATTGGCCATGCGGCACGTCAGTGCCCTTGGTCCCTACCACGCCGAGGCCGGATACCTCGCGACGGGCGACGGCCTGTCCCGCATCCTGGGCCACGACGCGGGAGCGCCAACGGGCGACGACGCACGGATGACGGAGCTGGGCGAGGCTGACGGCTCCGTATCCCTTCCGGAACGGTCCTGGACCTGGGCGTTCGGCCTGCGCGGGGCCGGAGGTCTGCTGGGCTACCTCCTGGTCTCCTCCCGCTCCCGGCCCGACGAGCAGGGGCACTTCCTCCTCTCGACCCTCGTGGGCCTCACATCGGCGGCCCTGTCACTGACGGCCACGCGCGCCGCGCAGCCCGACAACGCCGGCGAACTGAGCCGACTGCGCACCGAACGGGACACCGCACTGCGGCAGCTGGACACACTGCGCGTCGAGCTGCACCTGCAGAAGACCGTGCACGAGACCCTCGCCCGTGTCGCCGCCCGGGGCGGCGGCGAGGACGCCATCACCCAAGCGCTGTACGAGCTCACCGGGCTTTCTGCGCTCATCGAGGACCGGTTCGGCAACCTCCGGTCCTGGGCCGGTCCCGACCGGCCCGACCCCTATCCGGTGCGGTCCTCGACCTACCAGGAAGAGATGCTGCGGCAGGTCGCGCGGGAGGCGGGCCCGGTCAGAGTCAAGGACCGGCTGATCGCCCTGGCCCGCCCGCGCGGCGACGTCCTCGGCGTACTCATCATCGAGGACCCCGAAGCGACGGCCGACGAGTACACCACCTTCGCCCTGGATCACGCCCAGCGCTCGCTCGCCCAGGAGCTCATGCATATGCGCGAACTCGCCGAGGTCGAACTGCGCCTGCGCCGCCAGCTGATCGACGACCTGCTGGAGGGCACTGACGAGACGAGCGCCTACGCCCGGGCCGAAGCCGTCGGCCACGACCTGCGCCGTACCCACTACGTGGTCGTGGTGCACTGGCCGGGCAACGCCGCGACCAGCTCCTTCACCCGTGCCGTCGAGCAAGCGACGGCCACCACGGCGACCCGCCCGCTGATCACCCGTCGCGGCGGCCGGATGGTCCTGCTGACCGAAGCGAGGCCCGACGACGATGCCGTGTACACGGCGCTGGCCCATGAGCTGGGGACGCCCGCCGGAGCGATCGGGGTGAGCACCCGCTGTGACTCCCCGGACGGCATTCCCCGCTGTTATCAGGAGGCACTGCGGGCCCTGGAGGTACGACAGAACTCCCGCCAGCGCAGCGGGACGACGTTCTTCGACGACCTCGGGCTGTACCGGATCCTGGGCCCCGGAAACGATCTCCGGGAGCTCGAAGACTTCGTGCGGGAGTGGCTCGGCCGGCTGATCGACTACGACGCAGAGCACGACACGCAGTTGGTGGAGACGCTCTCGCGCTACTTCGACTGCGGAGGCAATTACGACGATGCGGCCGCCGCGCTGACGGTCCACCGCAGCACCCTGCGCTACCGGCTGCAGCGCATCCGTGAGATCAGCGACCTCGACCTGGCGGATGTGGACACCCGGCTCAATCTGCAGGTGGCAACACGCGTCTGGAAAATCATCCTGAGTGGGCGACGCTGACCACAGTCCGGCTCCCCCATCAGCCCGCACGCGGGGCACGCGAAGTACGCAGCGTTCCTCCCGGGGGGCCTCGGTCGCCGGGAATCCCCCTCAGGAGGGCTACGAGTCACAGGCTTGCCAGGTACGGGGCATGGTGAGCAAGACCAGTTGCCCCGGATTCGCGAGCCTCCTGGGCTTCCAGCCGGCCCCCTCCTGAGCGTCGCTCCGCCAGTATGACCCGGACGGATCTTGGCCTGACCGACCGCGCGGTGGCCTGGCTCGACACCCAGCTCAAGGCCGTGTGATGTCCACCCGCACGACGTTTCCCCAAATGCGGCGCGCCCCTGGGCCCCTCGCGCGTCCGAGGCGAAGGGCCCTGGAACCGGCAGTGGCACCAAGGCCCCGAAGACGACCATCAGTTCATACCGCGGCGGACTCGAAGCGGACGCCCGCGAACGTCAGGAACACCAGGACCCGTGTCACGCCACGGGCTAGCGCTGCAGTGTCAGTAGCCCCGGCCGGTACGGCAGGGTGCCGTAGTCCCCGCCGTCGGTGCGGGGGTCGCGCCCCTGGTAGAGGAACTGCAGATTGCAGGGGTCAATGGTCTTGGTCTGGTCGGGGTTGGTGCGAACCACATCGCCGTGGCTGATGTCCCTGGTCCAGGCCGTCGCGCCGCTGTTGGCACTGCCGGCGAAGGGGCTGGTCACGGTGTTGGCCTGCGGCTGAGGTGTCCACGTGCCGCCGAGGCTGGTGGCCGTGAACGAGCGGAAGTAGCGACCATACCCCGTGTAGTTCTGGGCCTCGACGATCATGAGGTACTGGTTCTGACCCTTGACCTTGTAAACCTCCGGCGCCTCGAACAGGTCGAGCGACGACTCGCTCATGATCTTCGTGAACGAACCGAAGGTGCCCGGGAAGTTGCCGATGGGCATGCTGGCGCGGTAGATACCGCCCTCGTCGTCGGCGAAGAACATGTACATGTTCGTGTCGTCGCCGATAAGGGTCACGTCGAGGGGGCCCCTCTTCCGGCTCGTGCCGTCGGGATCTACGACGTCCGGGAGGGTGGTCGTGAAGAGATCCTGCTGCGGGCCCCAGCCGTTGGGGTCGGTGGGGTCGCTAGAGGTGCGGTAGGAGAAGCTGTAGGGCCAACCCCCGTTGTAGGCGAGCACCCAGATGTTCTTCGGGGCGAAGTAGAACAGCGTCGGCGCGATGCCGTCGAAGGGAATCTTGTTCTGGGTGGCGGTGGCCATGTCGGACCAGTTCGTGAAGGGACTGAAAGTCGTCAATCCCCAGCGCCCATTCTCACCGGCGACGGTGTCGTGCGTCGTGGCATAGACGACGTGCTTGCCGTTGTGGACGACGCTGGTGAAGTCCTTGAGCGCGGCCCACCCCGCCTTCGGCTGCGCCAGCGGGCCGGTCGATGTCCAGCGGTAGGTCGATGGAAGGGCACACGTGTTGCTCGTCCCGGACAGGCCGGTCCACTTCTGGTTGGTGCCGCCGTGGCAGGACCAGATCTGTACTGCCGTGCCGTTGGCCTTGCCCCAGCCGGCGACCTCCAGGCACAGCCCGGACCGGACGCCGACGATCGTGCCGTCGGTGTTCACCCGCCACTGCTGGTTGTCACTGGCGTTGCAGTTCCAGATCTGCACCGGGGTGCCGGACGTGGTGGCGCCGCCCCGGACATCCAGGCACTTGTTGCCGTACACGGTCAGCTGGTTGCTGTCCGTCAGTGTCCACTGTTGGTTGACTCCGCCGTGGCAGTCCCAGATCTGGACGTTCGCGCCGTCGGTCTGGCTGAAGCCCGACACATCGAGACACTTGCCGGAGTCGACACCGCGCACGTCGCTGGTGGTGGCCGCCTGAGCCGGGCCGGCGACGAGCAGCGCCGCCAGCGCGGTCAGGGCCGCGACCGCGGCGGCGAGCACCGCGGAGGGGCGTCTGCGGCTGAAACTACGTCTGTGCATAAGGACCTCGTCATCCTTGAGCAAGCGGCTCCGGTTCGGCCCGTCCGGGGCTGTCCGAAGGCGGTGTGGTGCGACCCTCGATGTTCCGGTATGCCGAACAAGGGTCGAAGTGTCGAGCAATTGGATGATAAGGATCCGGTGATCAACGTCAACACCTCGGGCACAATTCGCAAGCAGGAACATTCACAGACTGAAACCGGGCGGCTTCAAGACCCGTGGTCGTACGGGTCTTCGGCGTGAGGGGCAGGTAGCGGTGCGGGCGCAGGCTTGGACAGGCACCGTTGTAGTACTACTGATCTTTTCGTAAGTTCGGTGCATGTGGTGGGTGGAGGGTCGGGCCTGTGTGAGTGAGGGAGGACCATGGCAGTTGTGGGTTGCGGTTGATGTGGTGGATGCCTTGCTCGGTGGCGTCGGCGACATCGGCGAGGTGGTCGCCGACGAGGTTGGCGAGTTCACGTTTCCTGAGTGAGGGCCACGGCGGTTCCACCGGGTTGAGGTCGGGAGCGTAGGCGGGAAATCGCCCGGAGTGAGCCAGTCCTGGCCGGCGACCCACGCCCGCATCGCGCGGCTCCAATGGGCAGACAGATCGCCCCTGACCAGGACCACCCGCTCGCCGCAGTAGACGCCTTCATCTGCTCCATGACCTCGATGAGGGCGGCGGTGTCGTAGCTGCCAGGCTTGAGATGGAAACACAGCGGGCCCCTCGACCGGGGTCGGCGGAGTGGTATCCCAGGGCCCGGCCATCGACGCCAGCTTCCAGTTCAGCCGGTGCCGCAGCAGCGGGGTCCGACCTCGGGGTGCGTAGGTGCGGCGGACCTGAGGCAGCAAGGAGCCGCCTGATTCGTCGAGGAAGACGATCCGGGTACGTGTGTTCACCGCCCCTTTTTGATCCGCGGCCACTCGTGCGCGATCCAGCGGGCGATCTCTGACTCGTCCCCGTCGACCGCCCGCCGCTCAGGCCGCTGCAGACTCCATCCGAGACGCCCGGTCGGCAACCGCCACACCGACGCCCTTGACGGCACCACTCCCGTCACGCGCTCCACGACGGCGCCGACTCGCTCCAGGGTCCCCGGGTCGGCCTCGAAACCATGGGCTTGGGCTCCACTCTCCAACGCGGCCCGGACGGTCTCGACCTGGGCGTCGTCCAGCTTGGGCGGACGACCGGTAGCCGCACGCCGCCGCAAGGCCGAAGGGTCACCTTTCTCCCACGCCCGCCGCCATCGCCGCACGCTCTCGGCACACACCCCTCGTGCGGTTCCTTCGGGACCGCAAACTCCGGGTGCGGACGCCGACGATCCCTCCGCGGTACTGGTCGGTGCCGCTCGGCGAGTTCTCGACACTCCCCGCACCGCAGGCGGCCGCCGCGGGCGCACGTCGACCGGACCGGCGTCAGTGAGTGTCACCGGCCCCGCCGTGAGCGCGGGTCGGGCATCGATCCGAGCCTGAGGCTCGGGTGGGCGACCTGGCCGGGGGTACGTAATGATCACCGAGCCTGCGCCCGCACCGCTACCTGCCCCTCACGCCGAAGACCCGTACGACCACGGGTCTTGAAGCCGCCCGGTTTCAGTCTGTGAATGTTCCTGCTTGCGAATTGTGCGCGAGGTGTTGACGTTGATCACCGGATCCTTATCATCCAATTGCTCGACACTTCGACCCTTGTTCGGCATACCGGACATCGAGGGTCGCACCACACCGCCTTCGGACAGCCCCGGACGGGCCGAACCGGAGCCGCTTGCTCAAGGATGACGAGGTCCTTATGCACAGACGTAGTTTCAGCCGCAGACGCCCCTCCGCGGTGCTCGCCGCCGCGGTCGCGGCCCTGACCGCGCTGGCGGCGCTGCTCGTCGCCGGCCCGGCTCAGGCGGCCACCACCAGCGACGTGCGCGGTGTCGACTCCGGCAAGTGTCTCGATGTGTCGGGCTTCAGCCAGACCGACGGCGCGAACGTCCAGATCTGGGACTGCCACGGCGGAGTCAACCAACAGTGGACACTGACGGACAGCAACCAGCTGACCGTGTACGGCAACAAGTGCCTGGATGTCCGGGGCGGCGCCACCACGTCCGGCACCCCGGTGCAGATCTGGAACTGCAACGGCAGTGACAACCAGCAGTGGCGGGTGAACCCCGACGGCACGATCGTCGGCGTCCGGTCCGGGCTGTGCCTGGAGGTCGCCGGCTGGGGCAAGGCCAACGGCACGGCAGTGCAGATCTGGTCCTGCCACGGCGGCACCAACCAGAAGTGGACCGGCCTGTCCGGGACGAGCAACACGTGTGCCCTTCCATCGACCTACCGCTGGACATCGACCGGCCCGCTGGCGCAGCCGGCGAACGGGCAGCTCGCGCTGAAGGACTTCACCACCGTGAAGTACAACGGCAAGAACCTGGTCTACGCAACCACCGCCAACGAAAGCGGGTGGGGCTCGACGATGTTCAGTCCCTTCACGAACTGGTCGGACATGGGGGCGGCCACCCAGACCAAGACGAACCACACCGCGGTGGCGCCCGAACTGTTCTACCTCTCGACCAAGAACATCTGGGTGATGGTGTACCAGTGGCCGGCGTTCCTCTACAGCACGTCCAGCGACCCCACCGACCCCAACGGCTGGTCCGCCCCGCAGTCGCTGTTCACCGGCACCCTCCCCCCGAACCCCGATCCGAACAAGCACGACGCCCCGCTCGACGCGACCCTGATCGCCGACAACCAGAACATGTACATGTTCTTCGCCGGTGACAACGGCAAGATCTACCGGACGAGCATGCCGCTCGCGAACTTCCCCAGCAGCTTCGGCTCCTCGTACACGACGGTCATGAGCGACGAAACGGACCTTCTGTTCGAGGCGCCGGAGGTCTACAAGGTCCAGGGCCAGAACCAGTACCTCATGATCGTTGAGGCGTCGGGTACGAACCGCTACTTCCGCTCGTTCACCGCCTCCAGCCTGGACGGTCCGTGGACCCCGCAGGCCGCCACCGAAAGCAACCCCTTCGCGGGCCAGGCCAACAGCGGTTCCACCTGGGCCCAGGGGGTCAGCCACGGTGACCTGGTCCGCAGCAACCCCGACCAGACCATGACCATCGATCCCTGCAACCTGCAGTTCCTCTACCAGGGCCTCCTCAAGGACATCCCGCCGGGCACCGGCTACATGAGCCTGCCGTACCGGCCGGGCCTGCTCACCCTGCAGCGCTGAACCGCCCGGTCCACGGTGATCGCGATGGGGTGCGGTCCGCCGACGCGTGGACGAGCGGTCTACGGCGTGGGCGACTCCACCTGCTGACCAATACTCACCGCCTCGAGGAACCCCAGCCGCGCGTCGGCTGGGGTTCCTCCCTTTCGTGGACTCTCATCGTGGATACGGACCGAAGCCCTACGACGCCACCGGGGTTCCGCCTGCCGGCCGTGGTGTGCCGAGAATTCCGCCGGCTTCATCCGGGGCACCGGCCCGTGTCGCCGTCGTCCTCATGGCCCCGTCGTCTTCCTGCTGCGACTACGAGCCCATCGCTTCGGCGCCGACGCCCTCCTCGGCAGTCACCTGCCGATGCTCCAGACCTACGGCCATCGCCCCCTGACGGCCTTCGTCGACCACGGCCCGGGCGGAACCGGCGAGCCCGTCGCTGCCCTCCTGCGACCGGGGAACGCGGGCTCCAACCCCGCTGCCGACTGCATCACCGCCGCCCAACCGGCCCTCGCCCAGCTGCCGAAGTACTACCGGCGAGCGCGGCAGGCGCTGATCCGCACGGACTCCGTCGGCAGCACCCACGACTTCATGTCCTGGTTCGCGAAACGAGGACGATGGCTGGCCTACCCGGTCGGCATGGTGATCACCGAAGCGATCCCCGAACTCGTACTGAAGGGTCCCCGCCTCAGCCTGGACCCCGGCAGTCGAGGCCGACGGCGAGGCCCATGACGGGGCCTGGGTCGCCGCGCCCACCGGCAGGCTCCTGGACGGCTGGCCCACGTGCATGCGGCTGATCGTCCGAAAGGAGCGGCCCCATCCTGGCGCCCAGTTGCGGATCACGGACGCGGACGGCATGCGGATCACGTGCTCCGCACCAACACCCCAGACGGCCGATCGCCGAACTCGAGCTCCGTCACCGGCTGCGGGCCAGGGCCGAGGACCGGATCGGTCTTCCGTGCCGACGGCCGTAGAGTCCAACTCGTCCGCCCGGTCGTGTGGTTGCTTCGCACACCCGTGAGCTTCGGATGTCGGGTCGTCGTCGGTCCAGCCATCCGCCTCAGTCCTGGCTCGGGATCGACCCGGTGGTGTCAGTGGTGGCGGTTAGTCTGCACAGGTGATCGAGACGACAGATGATGACCGCCGCTTTCCGCCTGCTCTCGCCGATGTGGCCAGGGTCGAGTTCGACTACGACGACGACGGTGAGGGCGTGGACTTCGAGCCGTACGACGCCTTCGAATCCGCCGAGGAGACCACCGACTGGCTGCGTCACTGGACCGGGAACCACGAGCTCGACGGCGACGCCTACCGGCTCTTCGGGATGGACGGAAGCGGCGGTCAGGCCGCCATCTGGTGCGCGCGGCCGGGGCGCCCCCTCGCCGAGCAGCCCGTGGTGTTCATGGACTCGGAGGGCGAGTGCGGTGTAGTCGCCGGGGACCTGTCCAGCTTCCTGTGGGTGCTGGCCGATGGCATCGGACCAAAAGAAGCCGCCCTGTACGAGACTTACGACGTGCGTCCCGACGCAGTCCTGACCGCGCTCGCCGAGCGGCACGCGACCACCCCGCGTCGGCCGGCCCAGGAGATCATCACGGAGGCCAAGGCTCAGTTCGCGAGCTTCGCCGCGGACCTCGACGAGCTCTGCCGCTATCAGTAGCTGTTGTCGTTGCGATCTTGAGCGGTGTCCGTCGAACGGGAGTTTCGATCGGGTGGTCGCGGGGTGCTTGGTGTATACGAGCGGGGCCTCCTGAACAGCTCGTTGGTGTCGAATCACCGAGCAGCATCAGGAGGCCCTGGTGCCGCGGTGTTCCGTGTCGATGGCCGGGCAGCCCAGTTCGGTCGCCCGGGAGTGTGACTGTCTGGCGCACCGGTTCGGAAACGCTGCCGACAACGGGTTTCGGAAGTCGCGTCACCCGACGGACATGACGGACGTGGAGTTGAGGGCGGTCCGGCCGTTGCTGCCGGTGCCGGGGTGGATGCGCGGTCGGGGAGGCCAGCCGGAAGCGTACTGCCACCGGGCGATACTCGATGCCATCCGTTGCCTGGTGGACAACGGCATCAAGTGGCGGGCGATGCCCGGGGACTTCCCGCCGTGGGACCGGGTAGACGCGTTCTTCCGCCGCTGGCTCGACCATGGCGTTCCACGACCGGCTGCGCGTGAGGATCCGCGAGAGGGAGGGGCGGGACGCGGAGCCGACGGCCGGCGTGATCGACTCGCAGCCGGTCAAGGCGGACGCCGTCGTCGGCGGCGACAGCCGCGCCGCGGCTTCGACGGCGGCAAGCTGATCAACGGGCGCAAGCGGCACGTCGTGGCCGACACGCTCGGCCTGCTGCTGGGCGTGATGGTCACCGCGGCGGACACCGCGACCGGGCCGCCGCCCGGGTACTGCTGCAGCGGGTGGCCAACGCGCACCACCACCTCGCCCTGGTCTGGGCCGACGGCGGCTACACCGGCAGCCTCGTCGAGTACTTCCCGGCCGCGCTCGCACTGGTCCTGGCGATCGTCAAGCGCAGCGACGACCAGAAGGGGTTCGTGGTGCTGCCCAAGCGGTGGATCGTCGAGCGGGTTCTTCGCCCATCTGATGCGCACCCGCCGCCTGGCACGCGACTACGAGCGGCGCACCACCAGCGCCGAGGCGATGGTCTACTGGTCGATGACCCTGCTCATGGACCCTGCTCATGTCCCGTCGCCTGGCCCGGTTCACGCCCTTCGCGAGCCTGAACCGGCCCGGTGTCGGCTCGGCCAGCCAGCCGCGCGCGACCAGGGGTTTCGCCTTCGACCACAGTGCCTCAACCCGCGTCGGCACCAGGTCCACGCCGAACGCTGTGGCCATCTCCCGGCAGGACAGCGGCCCCTGACCGAGCCGGAGACGGTCCGCGAGCGTCTGCAGGATGCGCTGGTAGTCCACCGACACCGACCAGGCCAGCCCCTCACGCCACACCGGCACCTGCGACTTCGGCTTCGCTGCATCCCGGGGCGCCGAGTGAGCGTCCGCATCCCGCGGATCCGGGCTCACCTCCGTGCCGGCGGTGTCGCCGCCATCCGGAGCCAGCACCGTATCGACCCGCCTGCGGGCGATCGCCCACTCCTGCCATTCCTGCTCGGCCGCAGCGAGCTCGGCCTGGATGCGGTCGGCCTCCTCCCGCAGACCGTCGACCCGACGGCGAGCGGCGAGCTCTTGCTGTTCCAGCAGTCCAACGACCGACGGCATCCGCGACCTCCCGGCAAGAAACAACCCGACAGGCCACGACTCCCACCGAATCACCGCCCTATGCCCGACCAGCGGAAACGCGGCGATCACGTCCGGAAGGACAACAACTTCTCAGATGTCCAGCCCGGCTTCCCACTTGCGTCGGCGCAGTACGTAGTCGCTGAAGAGATGTCGGCTCCGGTCGAGAAGCTCACCCACCTCCGCGTCGCCGCGCCGCCCGTCCGGCGACGGATGCCAGCGCTGCACTGATTGCGCAGCCCAGGTGCGCAGCTTCATATCCGGGTCCTCGAGCAGGCCGACCGCCGCCCGTAGCGCCACGATGCCGCCGCGCGCGTCGAGCAGCCGGAATGCGCCGACGCGGACGTGCCGCGGCCGATCGGTACCGGTGCGCTCCAATAGCCAGTCGGCGGGCAGTTCCTTCGCCGAGGGCAGCAGGGCGGCGGCGGTCTCGCGGACGACACCGGCGGCCGGGTCGTCGAGGAGCGGCCACAACTGCTTCGCATCCACGCAGTCCAGTGCCCGCAGCCCTGCCACCGCTCGCGCCCGCACCCCGGCCGCCGGGTGCACGAGCAGCGGCCGCAGCAGCCTGGCGTCCGCGCGGCTCCCGCACTCGGCCAGCCCGATGACTGCACCGGGCGGCACATCGGGGTCGTCCGGTGCCGTGCACCGCTCCCGGTACCAGGCCGCCGGGTCAACGCCCTGCTGCCGTACGACATACCGTGCGCAAGCACGCACGAGCGCGGACCGGTCGCTGAGAAACGGCTCCGCCTGCTCTGACCGCCCTGCCCGTCTCAGCGCGGTGACGCCGGCCGAACGGGTACGCGGGTTGCGTGCGGACAGCAGTAGAAGCAGCACATCCTCGTAGGCATCCTCATCCCCCAGAGCCGCGAGCGCCGCTGTGGCACACAGGTCCTGGACCACGGTGTCCTGGTCCCGGGCGGCCACGCGGGCCAGCTCAGCGGGACGGAGCAGTCGGCCCTCGACGGCCAGCCGGTACACGAACCGCCGCACAATGCGGTCGGGGTCAGCGAAGAGAACAGCGAGCTGCCCGTGGGATGCCTGTCGCAGGATCTGACCGAGCACATCGACGCCGAAGGCACCTCTGTCGCGGCGGCCGACGCGGAGGATGAGCGGCGCGAGGTCGAGGGCAGAGTCCACGTTCAGGGCCTCGCGCAGCAACTTCCGGGCGTGTTCGCGCACTGGGGCGACCCAATCGGCGCAGCGGATCACGACCAACGGCAGCAGACCGGGGTATCGGACCGACTGACGCACCGCCTCCTGACGGATCCTCCCGTCGCGGTGGCAGAGGGCCAGTGCGAGCCGAGACTCGCCGAGCTGAGTCAGGTCGGCGGGCAGTGGGGCGGAGTGCTCCCACCCCGGCAGGAACTCCGAGCGGTGCCAGGCCACCTCACGCACTCCTGCGTCCAGCGCGAGCCAGTCAGCGGGGTCGGCGACATCAAGCGTGCTGGGAAGCGGCGCACCTCCCGCGAGCCGCGTCGCTGCCGCTGTCCCGTCCTCGATGTCCTCAAGCATTCCCGCCCCCAGCAGTCGTAGCAGGTGATCGTAGGGTGCGGGGTTCGCGCAGGGCGCGCGAATATGGCCCGTGATCGCCAAGGGCCGCCGCCCGGCACCCTGCCCACCAGAAGCCGAACGCGGTCACATCGCCCCTGCTTCGCTTGCCGCTGATGCCAGGTAGCGCGCCGCATCCGTGACAATCGCCAGGCTTTGCCCTACTGAAGCCGCAGGCGGGCGGATGCCGGTGGTGCCAACTATCGTGCTTCGGCAATCCGGGGACATGGACGACGTCACCTCGCTCGACGCCGCCGGCGTCGGCCACGACGTGGTCTTCTCCTACCAGAAACTTCGCCACTTGTCAGCCCAACTGCTGCGCCCAAGGCGCAGGTTGGAGAGGGCTCGGTATTCGCCGTAGAGCGAGTAGTTCCGTACCCGGCTCGGTCACGTCGGCGGTGACAAGGTGTAAAGCTCTCGCTGCGACGGGCGCTGTCTGTGCGAAGACGCCGGATCAAGTAGAAGATCGGCGTCTTGCGGTGAACCCGCGACGGACACCCGCGCGCCGGCGGGCCTTCGCCCTCTGCCACCGCGCCGTACGGCCCCCTCCCGGCAGCGGCACTCCCGCGCGGCAGATGGCTCACCCGGCGCTACGAGGTTCACGGCGCCGGTACGGCACCGATCTGCTGCATCACCCCGAGGAGATCGGGCTGGCCCCGTTCGCCGACGATCCGGCCGTCGGCCAGGTAGTAGAAATTCATGGCCTGCACCAAGATCTTGTTGCCGGTCGCCGGGATCCCGAAGAATTCACCGTCGTGGGTTCCCCGCATGGTGAACCGCGCGGCCACGGTGTCGCCTTCGGCGACCGTCTCCTCCAGCGTCCACTGGACGTCGGGGAAGGCGCTGCGCATCATCCCGATGACTTCCAAGTACCCGTCGGGCCCCCGCAGTGGTTCCGGGTGGCTCGGCGCGTGGAACACCGCGTCCGGGGAAATGACCTCGCGGGCGAGATCCTCGTTGCCCGTGTTGATGAACTCGACGAAACGGTTCATTACTGACTCGGTGGACTGCGATGGCATGTTGCTGTGCCTCTCCAGAGACGTGTGGGCGGGTACCTGGCGAGCGTAACATCGAATCGATGTTCACATCGATTCGATGTTCGCGTGGGAAGATGGACTCATGCTGGAACTCGCGATACTCGGCTTCCTCGCCGAGGGACCCCTGCCTGGACACGAGTTGCGCCGCCGCATCTCACAGCTGACCGGCTACACGCGGCCGGTCAGTGACGGCAGCCTGTATCCGGCGATCAATCGCCTGGCCAGGGCGGGCTTGATCGAGCGGCGCGCCGACCCGGCCGCGGGGGCGGCCCGGTACGTGCTCAGCCTGACGGAGCCCGGACGGGCCGACATGCTTCAGCGCCTGCGCAAGCCCGCCGACCACGAGATCACCGACTTCACCCGGTTCTACGTCGTCCTGGCCTTCCTCTCCCACCTGCCCGACGTGGCCGAACAGCACGCGGTGCTGCGCAGACGGCTGGAGTTCCTGGAGGAACCGGCGAGCTTCTTCTACGACAACCAGCGGCCCTTGCGTGCCGAGGAGATCGCCGACCCCTACCGGCGGGGCATGCTGCTCACCGCCCGCGCCACCAGCCGCGCCGAACGGACCTGGCTGCGCGAGACCCTCGGGGAGGAACCGCCCGTATTCGACACCGGATACACCGACAGCGATCCGCATGTGCCCGCCGCTCCCGCGAGCTGACCGCCCCCGGAGGTACCCCCATGCTTGCTTCCTGGTACGACGACCAGGGCCCCGCCGCCGATGTCCTGCACGTCGGTGAACTCCCTGATCCCGTCCCCGGCCCCGGCGAGGTCCGCGTCCGCGTCACCGTCTCGGGCGTCAACCCAGGCGACACCAAGAAACGGCGCGGCTGGCTCGGCTCGTCCATGCCCTTCCCGCGGGTGATCCCGCACAGCGACGCCGCCGGAGTCATCGACGCCGTGGGTGTCGGAGTCGACGTCCACCGCGTCGGACAACGGGTCTGGGTGTACGGCGCCCAGTCCTACCGCCCCTTCGGCACCGCCGCCCAGTACACCGTCGTACCCGACCACCAGGCCGTACCTCTGCCCGACCACCTCGGCGACGAGTTGGGCGCGAGCCTCGGCATCCCCGGCATCACCGCCCACCGCACCGTCTTCGCCGACGGCCCGGTCGACGGCCGACGGGTCCTGGTCCACGGCGTTCTCGGCGGCGTCGGCTCCCTGGCCGCCCAGCTCGCCCACTGGGCCGGCGCCACCGTGATCGCGACGGTCCGCCGAACCGCGGACCTCGACCGCGTCGACCCGGCTGTCGCCCACGCCATCGCCCTGGACACCGGCGAGCCCGCCGCTGCCATCCGCTCGTACGCGCCGCGGGGCGTCGACCGGATCATCGAGGTCGCGCTGTCCGACAACGCCGATCTCGACAACGCCGTCGCCGCCGACAACGCCGTCATCGCCGCCTATGCCACCCGCTCGGACCGCACCGAGATCCCCTTCTGGCCTCTGCTGTTCAACAACGTCACCCTGCGGCTGCTCGGCAGCGACGACTTCCCCGCCGAGGCCAAGCGCCAGGCCGCCCGCGACCTCACCTCCGCCGCGGCCGTCGGCGCTCTCACCATCGCCGTCGGCGACCGTCACCCGCTGGACGACATCGCCAAGGCCCACGACCGCGTCGACACCGGCGGTGGCCACGGCCGCATCCTGGTCACCATCCCCCAATAGCGCAGACTCGGAACACTGCTCGGGTCTGTCAAACGAGCGGTGTAGTGACACCGCGGTTCTTGATCTCGGTGAGGATGTCAAGCCAGTGCTTAGCACGCCCTCGCCGCCGTCCCCGGCCCACAGGCCGTGCTGCTGGCCGACAGGTGCAGGGAATTGCCACAAGGTGCGGGCTGGTGGCCGCGCGACGTGGTCACGCGGCCGGCACACGTTGGTTAGGCGTGTCCGCTGTACGCCAGGCTGCATGCCTCGTAGTCGCCCTTGACGGCGCAGAGCTGGATGAAGACCTTGGTGCCCTCAGCCAGGTTGCCAGATTGCCAGGGGCTGTGGTAGACGGCCGAATGCCCCCGGGTGGTGGCGCGACGGTACTCCGGGGAGATCATCGTGGCTTCCATGCCGTATCCCTCGGACAGCCGGTCCAGAACACGGAACGCGTCCCCGGGCTCGTGCTCGGGGTCGTCCGGAATGGGGTCGCCTCGCCACTCCATGAGGCCCGCGTAGGTGCCGTTGTAGTAGGCGGCGATGGTGTAGCTCCCGTCCTCGGACACCGCGCTCTTCTCGAAGGTGAACGATTCCGCTTGCGCGTGGCCCGCTCCCAGAGTGAGCGAGCTGCCGACCGTGAAAGTGCAGGCTGCCAGAAGTGTGGCAAAACGCTTCTTCATCCGCCTTAAAACCCCCTGCTATGTACGGGTGTTGATCATTCTGATGATCGGCTACCGCCTGGGCGTCGTCAACCGGGTATGGACGCCGGCGCGTGTCTCAGGCTGCAGGAGCGGGAGTACGTCGCCATGGCAGGGCAGTGGCGGGTTGTCCGGGGGTAGTTCGTGACCTGTCCGGTGCGGCAGCGGCGTCGTTGAACAGCACGACCCCATAGACCGGGCCCCGGGGACATCTGCGGTGCCCCACAGCAGTTCCAGGGCCTCGCCGATCTCGTGGCCGCGACGGACCCGGGTTCGGGCGGGCCTCTCCGATCCGCTCAGCGGTCTTGCCGACGCCGGCCGAGTAGCTGCGGACCGTGTTCGGGTTGCGGAGCGAGTCGAGGAAGGCGTCGGCCGCCGCGCGGACGGTCAACGCGGCATCGCGCTGGCTCTTCGCCGGCCGCCCGGCCGGCCGACCGGCCCGTGGACCGCGACCGTCCCGCGGCACGGCAACCGCTACCAAGTCGAACCCGAACTGGTCGGTCACAAGGTCGAGATGGTCTTCGACCCTTCGACCTGACCTTCCTGCGGGTCCGTCTCGACGGCAAGGACGCGGGCACCGCCACCCGTTCCAGATCGAGCGGCACTCCCCCCAAGGCCAGGCCCGAAGTACCCACCGAGGAACCCAAGGCGACCACCGGCATCCACTACTCCACCTGGTCGACAACGCACACTCCAACCACCAGCTACGTCGCCCACCACCTGGAGATCGCCGGGCGCCCAGACCAACTGTTCACCGAGGACGCCCTCACATTGATCCACACCACCTCGCGCGGCTACCCGCGGGCGGTCAACAACCTCTCCCCGCAGGCCCTCGCCGCTGCCTTCACGACCGGCAGGAACCTGGTCGACGAGAGGAGACCTGTTCACGCGCGATGTCGCCCGGTAGTGCCGGATAGGTCGGGGCCCCCACCCCTCGCGACGGGTTGATCAGCCCTGCGCCACGTTCGCCGCGGTCACATTCTCGATCACGCGGCCGAGTTTGGTCTTGGCCCGGGTCAGGTCCTGGATGCGTGCGGCGATGCGGTCGCGTTCGATGACGAGCTGGTCGAGCATGGCGGGGGTGGCGACGCCGGTGCTCACGCACGGCAGGAGTTCGACGACGGTACGGCTGGAGAGGCCGGCCGCGAAGAGGTCCTGGATGAGCTGGACCCGCTCCAGGGCTTCGTCGGGGTAGTCACGCTGCCCACCGGGCGTCCGCGCCGATTCCAGGAGCCGCTGTTCCTCGTAATAGCGCAGGGCCCGCACGCTGACCCCTGACCGCCTGGCGAGCTGTCCGATGCGCATACGCAGGTCACTCCTTTCCTGCTCGTACCTCGCGTTGACGTCAGGTTCAGGCTAGCAATACCGGCTCCGGGGACAGCCCTGGGGACCGATCCAACCGTTGCCGGATCCGACATTGATCATGACCCGGTGGCGGACCCGAGGGGCGTTCACGCGGTTCACGTACGCACGGCAGCCCGCGCGTCGTGCCGGGATCGCCGAGCCCGCCCGAGGGCACATGGGTGTCGACCGTGACGGGCGACGTGATCCCGCGTAGTGGCGCAGGCCCCCACACTCACCCCCGCCCGCTCGGCCACCTCACCCATCCGCGCCTGCCCTCCTCCGGCCGGGCGGCAGTTGCGACTTGCACCTCACGTCAACGTCAGGTTCTAGAGTGCCGAGCGTCGGATGAACACGTCATTCCGGCCCCTCGAATTAAGGCAGACCATTATGCGCGCAGCCCGGTTCCACGAATACGGCGGAGCGGAGAGCCTGGTGATCGAGCAGGCCCCCGCCCCCCACCCCGGCCCCGGTGAGATCCGTGTCCGCGTCGCGGCGGCCAGCGTCAATCCCATCGACTGGAAGCTGCGCTCCGGCGCCCTGCACCAGCTGATTCCCCTGGACCTGCCCGAGATTCCCGGGCGCGACGGCGCCGGTGTGGTCGACGAGATCGGCGACGGGGTGCACGGGGTGAGCATCGGCGACCGGGTCTTCGGGCTGGGCGGCGTCACCGGCGCGACCGCGGAGCTGCTCATCCTCTCGGCCTGGGCGCACACCCCCGCCAGGTGGAACGACGAGCAGGCCGCCGGTGCCGGTCTCGCGTCCGTGACCGCGATGGGCGGACTGAACGCGCTCGGCTCCCTCGCGGGGCGCACCCTTCTCGTCGAGGGCGCCGCCGGAGGCGTGGGCAGCGCGGCGGTCGAGATCGCGATAGCGCAAGGTGCCACTGTGATCGGGACAGCCAGTGAACGCAACCACGAGTTCCTCACCGCACTCGGCGCCGTTCCCACCACCTACGGCCCCGGCCTCGCCCAGCGCCTCACCACCCTCGCTCCGCAGGGCGTCGACATCGTGCTCGACACCGCCGCCTCCGGCTCATTGGACGACCTCGTCGCGATCGCGGGCGACCCGAAGCGCGTCGCGACGGTCGCCGACCACGCGGGCGGGCAGCGCCTGGGCGCGCACGTGGTCAACGCGGAGAACGATTCCACTCTCCTGTCCGCGGCGGCGGAACTGGGCGGGCAAGGCCGCTACACACCCCGTATCGAACAGGCCTACCCCCTGGAGCGGATCGCCGACGCCCACGCGCACGCCGAGCGTGGGCGCACCCGAGGAAAGATCGTGGTCTGCATCTGAACAGGCCGATCTGTATCTGAACAGGCCCACGAGGTAGGTAACTCGCGACGTGCGGGCCTGCGTGGCGAGCGTGCCCTCGATCGGTACCGGCGAGCGGGCGGTTCCGGAGCGGGCCGATCTCCATGTCTCCTCGTCAAGCAGGCCGCCCCCACTCGGGCACCGCACGTGGCACATGAGCCGTCGCCCACGGGACACTGGCACTCCAGCTGTAGATCGTGATCTTCATGTCTGGGATGCGGCTTGTCGGTGGTAATGGCCGGCTCGTGATCGTGCTTGGTGGCGGCGTCGCCAGGCACGATCACGAGCCGGTGGCCCGGACCGTGAACGGGGCGGACAGCGACGCTGTTGAAATCACCGCGTCGAGGTCCTGGCGGAGGAAGCCGGCAGAGCCCCTCATGGGCTTCGGTGCGTCCTGCTCGGCCTGCCGGATCCACTCCAGCAACAGGTATCCGCGCTGGTGGCCCGCCTCAGGGACAGACGCGCGGGCGTGGTGGCGCCGCGTCCCGTTCCAGCAGGCATTCCTCCAGGAATCCCAGCGCCCTGAGGTGGTAGGTGCGGGCCGCCCAGCCGAGGCTGATGTTGTGCCCCGCGTACGGCTGGTGGTCCACCGTCACCTTCGTGCCGGACAGAGGCGCTGTGAGCGCCTCGACGGCCTCGTCGTCGAAGCGCCACCACCGTTCCTCCTCGGCGAAGGTGAACCGGACCGGGACGGTGACGAGGGCCGCGATGCCCGGGTACAGGCGGGGCCACAGCGGCCCCTCCGTCGCCTCCAGGCCGGGTACCGGGCTCACCAGTGCCCGGCCGAGCCGAAACGCGTCCGGCGGATAGAGGCGCAGAGGCCCCCAGTGCCGACGCCAGTCGCCGTGCCCGTCCGGGCCGGGCAATTGGTGTGGCTCCACAGCCAGGGTGCTGCCCAGTCCGGATATGTCCAGACCGATCAGTCGGCCGGTGGACGGTCTGGCCGCGGCGGCCAGTGCCAGCTTGCCGCCGTTGGAGTGGGCCACCAGGAAGAATCCGGCGCCGGTCTCGTGGCTGCCCGCGAAGTCGCCGAGCGCGGCATGCAGCGTGGCCGCCTGGCGGTCGACCGTCTGTCCCTTGGGCAGAGGGGCCGCGGACGCTCCGTAGCCGGGCCGGTCCACGGCAAGTACCGAGTAGCCGAGCTGAACGCCGAGTTCGAGCAGGGAGAGGCCCGGCCTGGCACGGCTGTCGAAGTAGCCGGCGCTCATGCCGCCGCCGTGGATGGCCACCACCACGGCACGCGTCGGTGCGGGCGGCTCGGCGAGCAAGGCCGAGATCGGGACGCCCGCGGCGTCGAGCGTGATCCTGTGGATCTCCGGGGCTTCAGCCATGTCAACGGCCATCCTTGTTTCTGGCGGCGGCGACGACGCCCCACACGAGGCGTCGCCGCACCGAGGTGCCGATGGGGACGACAGCGCCGACAGGGCGGGCGGTCGGGTAGGTCTGTCGGAGGTCGCCGACCTCCAACCGGTGCGCGGGTCGCGGGTCGCGAACGGTGCCTCAGCGCTGAGGGCGAGCGTGACCGGGTGCAACGGCGCTTTCAGGTGGCCTGTGAGGGGCCGGGTACCGAGGCGTGCCGTCGCACGGCCTGCAGGAGAGCCGCCTGGTGCAGCGAAGCCTGGTCCGGCGCTGCGCCCACCCGCACGGAGTCGACGAACGCCCGTACTGTGCGCGCCACTTGGTCGTCGGGGGAAATGCGTATCTCCTCGGTTCGCGTGCCCAGCTCGACACGGATGCACGGCGCATGGTCGGCGGGGGGCGTAAAGGCCCGTTCCACGCTGATGCGCCCCTCGCTGCCCCAGAGTTCGTACGCCGACCGGTAGCCGTGATCGAGACCGAAGGAAAGCTGCGCGGCCACGCCCTGCGGCGTGCTCAGGAGCGCTGTTCCCGCGGTGTCCACCGCTCGGCCCGCGCCTGTCACGAGCAACGCTCCCTCGACCCGGAGCTCCTCCCCGAGGAAGTACAACGCCGCCCGTACCGGGTAGACGCCGGTGTCCCAGAGGGCTCCACCGCCCAGCACCGGGGCGTACCGGATGTCGCCGTCGGGCAGCCGGGGGATGGCGAACGACGCGTGCAGCAGCCGGAGTTCACCGATGGCGCCCTCCGCCAGCAGGCGTCGTACCACCGCGTGCTGCGGGTGATGGACGAACATGACGTTCTCCATCAGCGCCAGCCGCGCCGCCGCGGCCCGCTCGACGAGCCGCTCGGTGACGGCCAGCTCCGTGGTCAGCGGCTTCTCCGCGAGGACGTGCTTGCCGGCGTCCAGCGCCGCCTCCACCCACCGCGCGTGCAACGCCGCGGGCAGCGGCACATAGACGGCGTCGATGTCATCGCGGGCGAGGAGTTCGGCGTAGCCGTGCACCGCTCGGCAACCGAATCGGTCCGCGGTGGCCCGGGCCTTGGCTGCGTCCCGGCTTGCGACAGCGACGAGTTCCACTTCCGGGTCCGACGCCATCGCGGGGAGCATGCGGCGTTGCGCGATCGCGGCACACCCCAGCACTCCTATGCGCACGGCACCCATCAGAGCCGTACCGCCCGCGAGGTCAGGCAGGAAAGGAGGGTCCTTGCCTGCACGTTGACGTAGTGGTTGTGCCGCAGCAATGTGGCGAACTGACCGGGAGTGACCCAGACGTAGCCCGGCGGCGGGTCGATCGGTGCCTCCTGCTCATCGGATTCGATGTAGAGACAGCGGCTTACCGCGTTCAGGAACCGGCCGCCTTCCTCCGAGTGCACGGCCTCGTAGCGGATGCGCGACGGGTCCGCGTCGAGCACCGCGTCGAGGAAGGGCGGGCGGTCTGCCGCCGCCAGGTGGGCGTAGTTCTCCGGGGTGTACTGGACCGTCGGCCCGAGTTCGACGGTGTCGGCGAACCCGCCCTCGACGCGTGCGTGCGCCAGCAGGTGCGGGACTCCCCCGAACCTGCGGGTCAGAAACGCCGTGACGCCCAGGCCATGGGGTTCGAACAGCGGCTGGGTCCAGCGGGCCACCTCGCGGTTGCCCGCCCGCACACCGACCGCCACCACGCTGAAGTAGCGCCCCGCCTCGTGGTCCATGGTGGCGTGGCCGCGCTTCCAGCCTTGGACGTCCCTGAGCGGGACACGCTCGGCGCAGACGTGGTGCCGGGCTCGCTCGGCGGTGAACCAGGAAAGCAGCTCGGTGTCCGAGTGCAGGGAGTCCGTGCCCTGTTCGGGGACCAGGGCGCAGGACAGGACGGTACGCGCGTCCATGTTGACGACGTTGTCCCGGCGCAGCAGCTCGCCGATCTGGCCGAGGGTCAGCCAGCAGAAGTCGTCGTCGAGCGGCACCTCACCGAAGGCCTCGACGAGCATGTTGCGGTTTCTCTTGCGGAAGAACCAGGAGCCGTGCTCGGACTGCAGCGAGTCGGCGAGGATCTGGCTGCGGCCTGTCCGGGTGAAGTAGTCGATGTACTTCACGTCCGCGCCCTGGTGGGCCTTGGTGTAGTTGCTGCGGGTGGCCTGGACGGTCGGGGAGAGCTGAAGGAGGCCGGGGTTGCCGGGCTCCATCTTGGCCTGCATGAGGAAGTGCAGGACCCCGTCGAACTCCTTCACGAGGATGCCCAGGATGCCGACTTCGGGCTGATTAATGATGGGTTGCTGCCACTCGCGAAACGGGCCGTCGCCGACGGTGACGTGCAGCCCTTCCACGGAGAAGAAGCGCCCGCTGCGGTGCACCAGGTTCCCGGTGCTCTCCTGGAAGGACCATCCCTCCAGCTCACTGAACGGGATCCGGTCGACCCGGAACGCGTGGGCGCGGCGGCGTGCTTCGAGCCAGTCCGTGAAGTCCTCGGTTCGCAGCCCGGCCCCGTCGGTGGTGCGCGCGGACCGGGCGATGCGTCCGGGCAGCCCCGGGTCCTCGCGCTTACGCAGCACGGTGCGGTCGGTGCCGCGGACGGTGTCGACAGTGGTGGCGGTCATCCGTTGGCCCCCACGAACTCCTTGATGCTGGAGGCGACGTAGTCGGTCATCTCGTCGGTCAGCCCCGGGTAGACGCCGACCCAGAAGGTGTGCTCGGTGATGATGTCGCTGTTGCGCAGGTCCCCGACGATGCGGTGCGGCTGGTCGAGGTAGGCGGGCTGGCGGGTGAGGTTGCCCGCGAACAGCCGACGCGTTCCGATCTTGCGACTCTCCAGGAAGTCGACCAGGGCGGCCCGGGTGAAGGGCGCGTCAGGGTCGACGGTGATGACGAAGCCGAACCAGCTCGGCTCGCTGCCGGCGGTGGCCTCCGGCAGGACCAGGTGGGGCACTCCGTCGAGGCTCTCGCGCAGGCGGCGCCAGTTGTGCTTGCGCGCCTCGATGAACGTGTCGACCTTCTTCAGCTGCGTCAGGCCCAGGGCCGCCTGGAGGTCGGTGGCCTTCATGTTGTAGCCCACGTGGGAGAAGATGTACTTGTGGTCGTAGCCCTTGGGCAGCTTGCCCAACTGGTACTCGAAGCGCTTGAAGCAGGTGTTGCTCTTGCCCGGCTCGCACCAGCAGTCGCGGCCCCAGTCGCGCAGTGACTCCACCACTCGGGCGAGCTTGAGGTCCGAGGTGACGACGATGCCGCCTTCCCCCATCGTGATGTGGTGTGCCGGGTAGAAGCTGACAGTGGCGAGGTCGCCGAACGTGCCGGTCTGCTTGCCGCCGTAGGTGGAGCCGACCGCGTCGCAGTTGTCCTCGACGAAGAACAGGTCGTGGTCCTTGGCGAGTTGCGCGATCTCGGCGACCTCGAAGGGGTTGCCGAGCGCGTGGGCGATCATGATGGCCCGGGTCTTGGGGCCTATCGCCTGCGCCACCCGCTCCGCAGTGGTGTTGTACGTGCCCAGTTCCACGTCGATGAAGACGGGGACGAGCCCGTTCTGCACGATCGGGTTGACCGTGGTCGGGAAGCCGGCCGCGACCGTGATCACTTCGTCCCCGCTGCGCAGCCGCCGGTCACCGAGGGTGTGCGAGGTCAGCGCGGTCAGTGCCAGGAGGTTGGCCGAGGAGCCTGAGTTCGTCAGGTGGGCCTTGCGCCGTCCGAGCCTGCGGGCGAAGGCGGACTCGAACTTTTGCGAACTCGGTCCTGCGGCGATGTGCATCTCCAGCGCAGCCTCGACCAGGGCGGCCCGGTCGTCCGCGTCGAGGACGGCGCCCGACGGCCAGACCTCGGTGACGCCTGGTTCGAACGGGCCCTTCGCGCGCTGCAGTTCCTCGTGGTAGGCACGGGTCGCGTCCAGGACGTTCGCCTTGTTGGCACTGGTCTCAGCCATGCTGTGAGCCTTCCGTGTGTGCGGGGCGCTGCTTGATCGCCTTCCACCAGTCGGGGTTGTCCCCGTACCAGGCGACGGTGTCGGCCAGGCCCCGGTCGAAGTCGACGCGCGGGGCGTACCCGAGCTCTTCGCGGATCTTGCTGTCGTCCAGGGAGTAGCGCAGGTCGTGCCCCTTGCGGTCGGCAACGCGGCGCACCATGGACCAGTCGCTGCCACAGAGTTCGAGGAGTGCCTCGGTGATGTCGAGGTTCGTGCGTTCGTTGCCGCCGCCGATGTTGTAGATCTCGCCGCCGGCCCCCTTGGTCAGGACCAGCTGGATGGCGCGGCAGTGGTCGTCCACGTGCAGCCACTCACGGACGTTGCGTCCGTCGCCGTAGAGCGGCAGTCGGGCGCCATCGAGCAGGTTGGTGACGAAGAGGGGGATCAACTTCTCGGGATGCTGGTAGGGGCCGTAGTTGTTGGAGCAGCGAGTGATCGACACGTCGAGACCGTGCGTCCGCCAGTAGGAGCGGGCCATGAGGTCGGAGGCGGCCTTGCTGGCCGCGTACGGCGAGTTGGGGGCCAGGGGCCAGCTCTCCGTCCAGGAGCCTTCCGCTATGGAGCCGTACACCTCGTCCGTGGAGACGTGTACCACCCTCCCGACGCCACTGGTCAGACAGGCGTCGAGGAGTGTCTGGGTGCCGCCCACATTGGTCCGGACGAACTCGGCAGCGGACTGCAGGGAGCGGTCCACGTGCGACTCCGCGGCGAAGTGCACCACGGCGTCGTGTCCGGGAAGCAGTTCACCCAGCAGCTCCGCGTCGCAGATGTCTCCCTGGACGAACCGCAGCCGCGGGTGGTTCTTCGGAAGGTTGTCGCGGTTCCCGGCGTAGGTGAGTTTGTCGATGACGGTGACGTCGGCTTCGGCGTACTCCTCGTAGTGTCCTTCCAGGAGGGAGCGTACGTAGTGCGAGCCGATGAAGCCGGCGCCGCCGGTGATCAGGATCTTCATGCCGCGACCTCTATCCGGGTGTGGTCGCCGACCACCAGGCGGTGGCAGGCGACTCCGTCGTCGCCGGTTCCGACGTTCGCGTTGCGGCCGATCAATGAGCCCTGGAGGCCCGGTACGCCGGAGACGGTGGCGCCGTCGAGGACGATCGAGTCCCTGATGCGGGTCTCGCGCAGCACGCAGTCACGCCCTATGGACGTGTACGTGCCGATGTGACAGTTCTCGATGACGGTCCCTTCGCCGACGACCACGGGGCCGTCGATCCGGGAGTTGATGACGCGGGCGCCCGCCTCGATGCGGACCTGGCCGCTCAGGGTGCTGTCCGCGTCGACCGCGCCGCGTCCGGCGTGAGCGCCGTCGGTGCGCAGTCCCTCCAGGATGTGGTGATTGCATTCGAGGACGTCGTCCACGCGACCGGTGTCCTTCCAGTACCCGTGGTACTGGCTGGCCCGCACCACCTCACCGTGCTCGACCAGCCACTGGATCGCATCCGTGATCTCGAGCTCGCCCCGCGCGCTCGGCGTGATCGAATCGACCGCCTGGTGAATCGCCGGCGAGAAGAAGTACACCCCGATCATGGCCAGGTCGCTGCGCGGCTGCGACGGCTTCTCCACGAGCCTCTCCACCACGCCGTCGGGACCCAGTTCCGCCACACCGAACGCCCGCGGATCCGCCACCTTGCGCACCACCACCTGCGCAGCCGGCCGCTCCGCACGGAACGCCTCGGCCACTGCCACCACGCCATCGGGCAGCATGTTGTCCCCGAGATACATGACGAAGTCGTCGTCTCCCAGGAACGGCCGTGCAAGGGCGACACAGTGGGCGAGCCCCAGCGGCTGGTCCTGCTGGATGTAGGTGACCTTCACCCCGAGCCGCGTGCCGTCGCCGATCACCGCGGCGATCTGGTCTTCCCAGTCGCCCACGATGATTCCGATCTCCGATACGCCAAGGCCCCGGATGTTCTCGACCACGTGCTCCAGAACCGGCTTGTTCGCGATCGGGATGAGTTGCTTCGGCATCGAATGGCTGAACGGACGCAGGCGGGTCCCCGACCCACCGGACAACACCAGAGCCTTCATGGGAATGGGTTCCTCACTGTGTAAGAGAAGTGGCCGGGCCGCTTCCGGCCGGCGCGGAGCGGTACTCCACTGCCTTGCGCAGCACGGCGGCCACCTTGAAGACGTCTTCGTCGTCGAGCCCCTGATGCAGCGGCAGTAGCAGGGTGTTCTCCGACGATGCCTCGGTGCCGGGCAGTTCGGCGTGATCCACTCCGTACGCCGGGACCTTGTGCAGCGGCGGGTAGCGGAAGGTGGTGTAGACGCCTTCCTCCAGGAGGTCGGCGGCGACCAGATCACGGATCGCGGGCTCGAGCTGCACCCAGTAGAAGTAGTGCGACGACGTCTGCCCCCGCGGCGGCTCGGGCGGCAGCACCACACCGTCGACCTCCGCGAGCAGCCGACCGTACAACTCGCTGATGGCGCGGCGACGCGCGACGAACTCCGGAAGTCGGGTCAGTTGGACAAGTCCGATGGCGGCCGTGATGTCGTTGCCCACGATCCGCCGACCGAAGTCCTTGACGTTCAGCTCCCACCAGCGGTGCGACACCCTGGCCGCGGAGAAGCCACTGGACTGCTCCAGTCCGTGGTACGCCAGTCGCTTGGCGCGCGCGGCGAGTTCCGGATCCCGCACGTACAGCATGCCGCCGTCCCCTGTGACCAGGACCTTCATCGCGTCGAAGCTCCACATGGCGACATCACCGAAGGTGCCGCAGGCCACGCCGTCCACCGTGGAGGCCACCGCGCAGGCCGCATCCTCGATGAGCCGTATGCCCCGCTCCCGGCACAGCCGGGCGATCGCGGCGACATCCCCGGGATGACCGCCGTAGTGGAGGATCAGGACTGCCTTGGTGTCGGGGGTGAGGGCCTGCTCTATGTGAGCGACGGTCGGGTTCATGGTCCGCTCGTCGACATCGCAGAAGACCAGCCGGGCGCCGGTGGAGGCGACCGCGTTGCCCGCGGCGACAAAGCTGGCGGACGGCATGACGACATCGTCGCCGGGCCCGATTCCGAGTAGTTCCGTGGCCAGGAAGAGCCCCGCGGTGGCGGAGTTGATGAACAGCACATGGCCGGGTTCGACACCCAGGTGGGCGGCGAACCTCTCCTCGAACTCCTTGGTGCGAGGGCCGTGTCCGAGCCAGTTGCTCGCGAACACCTCTGCCACCGCGGTGAGTTCCTCATCGCCTATGGTGGGCTGGAACACGTTGATCATCTGTACGTCTCCTGTAGAAACATGGGTCTGTACGGGCGCGGGCAGGCGGAGGCACCGTCGGGTACGGGGATCGGTTCCGGACCCCGCCGCGGCCCGGTGACGGCCGTGCCGCGGCGGGACGGCGAAGGGTCAGGCGCCCTCGGGGCTGACCGTGGCCTCCTGCGCGGTGGGGGTGAGGGTCTCGTCCCCCTGGTCGGAGGAGGGTCCGCCGGTTGCGTTCGCCTGCCGCAGGAACACGGCCACCACAGCCGCGGTCAGCAGGGCGATCGCAACACAGACCAGTGCCGTGGCGTGGAAGGCTTCGGTGAAGGACTGCCGGGCCGCGGCGATCAGGGGGTCGCCCCAGCTGGTCTCGCCGTACTGCCCGACCGCCGCCAGTGTGCCGCCGAGAGTGTCGCCGACCGCGGCATCGGGCACCCCGGCGGGCACGCTGTCGGTGATCTCGGCCTGGTAGGCGGCGTTGAAGACACTGCCGAGCAGGGCGAGGCCGAGGGCGCCGCCGAACTCGGTGCTGGTCTCCTGGATGGCGGACGCCTCGCCGGCCCGCTCCGGCGGCGCTGAACCCACCAGGATGTCGGTGCTCAGCACTCCGGCCGGGCTCAGGCCGGCGGCGAAGACCACCGAGGACGCCACGAGCATGCCGATGCCGGATGAACTGTCCAGCCGGGTCAGCATGAGAAAGCCCACGGCGGCGACGACCAGTCCGGTGGCGATGATGACGGCCGGGCGGACCGTCCGGACCAGGGTTGTGGCGATCATCACGGCGATGATCGCCGTCACGGTCATCGGCATCATCCACAGCCCCGCCACGAAGGGTGAGAGCCCGGCGACCAGCTGAAGGTGCTGGGCGACCAGCAGATTGACGCCCATCATCATGAGCGTGCCGAGCGTCATCGCGGTCAGTGCCGTGTTGAAGGAACGGCTCTTGAACAGGTTCAGGTCCAGGAAGGGCTGACTCAGGACGCGTTGCCGCCGGACGAAGACCGCGCCGAGGCACAGGCCGAGCAGCACGAATCCCAGCGGCAGCAGCCCGAATCCCTCCGAGGCGACCTTCTTCGCGCCGTACACCACGCTCAGCACCGCCAGCAGCGACAGCAGGGCACTGACCAGGTCGAGCCTTCCGGCGTTCTCGTTGCGGTACTCCGGCAGTACCACCGGGCCGACGACCAGCAACAGCACCATCACCGGAACGGCCAGCAGGAAGACCGACCCCCACCAGAAGGAGCCGAGCAGCGCGCCGCCGACCAGTGGACCGGCCAGGGCGCCGACCATGAAGCTGGTCATCCACACGCCGATGGCGACGGACCGCTGTTTCGCGTCGAGGAACATGTTGCGGATCAGTGACAGCGTGGAAGGCATCAGCGTCGAGGCGGCGATGCCCAGCAGGCAGCGGGTGACGATGAGCATGACCGCGCTGGTGGACAGGGCCGCGAGCACCGAGGCCAGGCCGAAGGCGACTCCGCCGATCAGCAGCAGCTTGCGGCGGCCGATCCGGTCCCCGAGCGTTCCCATGGTGATCAGGAACCCGGCCAGGGTGAACCCGTAGATGTCGGTGATCCACAACAGCTCGGCGGCGCTGGGCTTGAGATCCGCGCTGATCATCGGCACGGCGAGATGCAGCACCGTGAGGTCCATGGACAGCAGCACCGTGGGCAGTGCGAGGGTGACGAGGCCGATCCACTCGCGCCGCCCGGCGCGCGGCGTGGCGGAGGTGTTCATGAGGCGTCCTTTCGGTCTGACGCAGATGTGCGGCCGCGTGCCGCGGACAGCATCTCCAGCCGCGGGATGATGTCCGCGGGTGCCGGGGCGGCCGCCATGTCCGCCCGGAGCGCGGCGGCCCCTTCCCGGAAGGCCGGTTCGGTGAGCACCCGTTCCAGTTGCTTGCGCATCTCCTCCGCGGTGGCGCGGCCGGCCTCGATCACCAGTCCCGCGTTCCGGCGCTCGACGTAGCGCGCCATGTCGACGTACTCGGAACCTTCGAGCGGCAGCATCAGCTGGGGCAGTCCCTCGGCGACGGCGGCGGAGATCGTGCCGCCGCCGCCGTGGTGGATGACGGCCGCGCAGGTCGGCAAGAGCTGGGTGAGCGGGATGTAGTCGATGGCGCGGACGTTGTCGGGCAGGGCTCCCACTCCGGCGAGTTGCTCAGCGGTGAGCGTGGCCACGAACTCCACGTCCAGGCCGTCGGCTAGGGCCACCAGCCGTGCGGTGAACTCCTCGTTGTCGGCGAACAGGGCGCGGGCGCTGGTGCCGAGGGTCAGCGCGACCCGGGGCCGGGCCGGCCGCTCGCGCAGCCAGTCGGGCAAGGGCGCGGCCCCGGTGTAGGGGACCCAGCGCACCGGGACGGTGGTGCCCCGGACCGGGAGTTGCATGCCCTGGGGGGTCGGGTCCACGCTCCACTGGCCGAGCAGCACCTCCTCGTCGAAGGTGTCGCCGTACCGTTCGAGCAGAGGACGGATCATCTCCGCCATGACGTCCTGACCCGGCGGATTGCTGCTCCTCAGCCGCTGCGTGTACTGCTGACGGACCCAGCCGAACTGGTCCATCCCCCACAGGAACCGGGCGTGTGCGACTCCAGCGGCACGGGCTGCGACGGGGGACGGTGCGAACAGCGGGTCCCACAGCACCAGATCCGGCTGCCACTCACGCAGGAACTCCGTGAGCTCGTCCACGGCCGGCGGCCCGTCCGCCTCGGGAGCGTGTCCCGCGCCGGAGGTGTACATCGCGAAGAGGGCCAGCAGATAGTGCCGCACCATCTGCCAGCGGTTGGTGTCTTCGGGGTCGATGTCGAGGGTCCGGGCGATGGACTCCAGCCGCTCGTCGTGCGCAGTCGCAGCGACGGCTGCGGGGACGTCGATCTCTTCCTTCAGTGGCACGGCGGTCAGTCCCGCGGCCGTGATGGCGTCGACGGTCTCCTGATGGGCGTGGGTGACCACACGCACCTGGTGGCCCTGGCTCTGCAGGGCCCAGGCGAGTGGCGTGAGCGGGAAGAGATGCGCCGTCACCGGCAGCATCGTGAAGACGACACGCAAGGGTTTTCTCCGTTGGTGGGTGGGGGGGGTCGGCACGACACGATCACTCGGAGTGTCGATGGGGGGTGCCGAACCAGCGGCTCAGCGCGGTCTCCAGTCCGTCGTCCGTGCCCGGGGACGTCCAGGCGACATGGCCGTCGGGGCGCAGCAGCACCGCGTCGGTCCCGGCGAACGGTTCGTAGGAAGGCAGGTCGCGGAAGGCTCCGGTGACGACCTCGAGACGGTCGCTCCAGGCTGCGGCGGCGACGCGGAGCGCGGCGTCTTCGGCGAGATCGAGGAGGACACCGCGCCCCGGGCCGAGCAGCTGGGAGACATGGACCGGGGTGCCGGGGGCTGCGCCCGTGACCACTTCCAGGTCCGGCATCCGCATGCCGAGTGCCGGGTGGGCGCCGCCGCCGACGTCGTAGCGGATGTCGAGACCGCTGGCCTGCCCGATGAGGTGGCGGTTGGGCTCCTCGAAACCGATGAGACGGGTCATCACATCGCGCAGCGGCTGGGTCTCGGACCCACCGAAGAAGAGCATGCCCTGGGCCAGGGTGTTGGTGATCAGGGTCTGGCCCACCTGGTGGCGTTCCTCGTGGTACGTGTCGAGCAGGCCCTCGGGGGCACGTCCCGTGACCACGGCGCCCAGCTTCCAGCCCAGGTTGAAGCTGTCCTGGAGGGATACGTTCATACCCTGTCCGCCGGCGGGCAGATGGATGTGGGCGGCGTCGCCCGCGAGCAGGACGCGCCCCCGCCGGTAGGTGTCCGCGAGGCGTGCGGCGTCGGTGAAGGAGCTGACCCAGTGCGCGGTGGCACCGCTGATGTCCTCGCCGGTCAACTGCTTCCAGGCCGCGGCGACCTCGGCGAACTCCACCGGTTCGGTGCGGTGCTGGGGGCGGGCACCGTGCAGTCGGATGACGATGCGGTTGACGTCCGGGCCCAGGGGCGCGGCGAGCACGATGCCGGCGGGCGAACGCTCGCCGGTGAAGCGAGGGCTGACGGCCGGGCCGCTGATGTCGGCGAGGAGCAGTTCCACGGTGGCGTCCTGACCAGGGAAATCGAATCCGCCGAGGCGGCGCACGGTGGACCGGCCGCCGTCGCACCCCACCAGATAGGCGGCACGCAGCCGTTCGGTGCCGTCCGGGCCTGTGATCTCGGCCTCGACCGCGACGCCGAGGTCGGTCAGTGCGGTCAGTTCACGGCCGTACGACACCGTGACGCCAAGGCTCGCGACCCAGTCACGGAGCACCTGTTCGGTGAATCTCTGCGGCACTCCTGAGACGCCGGCGTGCGTGCCGTTGTCGGGGGTGAAATCCAGCGGCAGACTGCCGAAGTGGCCGGCTATGGGGGTGACGACTTCGCCGAAGCGATGGAGCAGTCCGCGTTGGCGGAAGATCTCCATGGTTCGTGCGGTGAAGCCCATGCCGCGGGATTCGCCGGTCGGGCCGTCGAGACGGTCCACGAGGACGACTTCGGCGCCCGCCAGGCGAAGCTCTCCGGCCAGCATCAGTCCGGCCGGACCGGCGCCCACAACGATGACGGACGTACCCATCTTTCTCCCTCGCGTTGATGCCGAGCTCTCGCCTCAACCATCACGGAGGACAGCGAGCAGGCTCAATAGCTTCCAGTACAGAGCTTGGTCAGCTTGCTTCAAATGTCCGAAAAAACGCATCCGCCGGCGGCAGCTGGGCGTCAACGATGGGATTGCCCGCCCCGGTTGTCGAAATCACAGGAGAGTCACCATGACCGTCAGCAGTGCCCCGTTGCCCCGCATGGACCGACCGGACGCTGAGATCGTGCTCGTGAGCCGCCGGTTCGTCGGAGATCGGGACCGCCAGAAGGCGGCCGTGGAAAGCATCATGAAACAATGGGCAAGCTTTTCCCTGCCTGCCGAGTTCCGGTCGCTCAGCTGTTTCGAAAGCGTCGACGGCGAACATGTGATGACCATTTCCCAGTGGTCTGACGAGTCGTCGTTCGATGAATTCTCCAAGGCCCATCCGCCGCAGCCGATCCCCGGTCTGGAGACCCAGGCGGACGTCGGCCGCCTGTGCCCCCAGGTGTTTCGCCGCTATCGGAGCAACACCTCAGGGGGCACGCAGGACGCCGTGTGTGTGGTCACCCCGGTCTTCGACGTGGACGGTCCTGAGCGGCAGCGACAGGCGGTGGACGCGCTTCTCGACGGGCCACTGGGCGAGCCGTTTCCCGGACTGAAGGCGATGCACTTCCATCTGAGCACCGACGGAGTACACGTCCTCAACTACGCCGAGTGGACCTCGGCGGACGCCCACCGGGCCTTCCTCGAAAGCGACTTGTCCAGCCGGGCCTACACCACACTGCAGGGGCTCGGTGGAGTGCGCGGCCTCGGCGGCAAGTGCTATGTGCTGCACCACCAGCTGACCGGCCCCGCCTCCTGAGCCCTGGCCGCCCGGCCGCCGGACACCGGCTGACATGGTGTCCGGCGGCCGGGCGGCCCGTCATGGTTCGGGCCGGAGCTCACCGTGCCACGGCGTGAGGAGCCCGGCCCTCAGCGCCTCGGCAGCGGTCGGTGCGGACGCGTCCTTGTCGGACATCAGAGGCGGCTCGGTCAGCCCCCACGGCAGATCGAGCTCCGGGTCGAGCGGGTTGATGTCGACCTGGGTGCCGGGGACGTGCGCGGTGGAGAGGACGTAACACACACAGGCGTCGTCGGTGAGGGTGAGAAATCCGTGCCCGACGCCTTCGGGCACGAAGACCGATACGCCGGTGTCAGCGTCCAGGACGTTGCTGACGTGTCTGCCGTAGGCCGGAGAGCCGATCCGTAAATCGACCAGAATATCCCTGACCGTCCCTCGCACACTCGTGACAATCTTCGCCTGACCGGGTGGAGTGGTCACGCTGTGGATTCCGCGCAAGGTATTCCGGCGCGAGACCGAGTAATTGATCTGCTTGGGAGCGAACGGACGTCCGAGGTCCTGTTCCAGATCGTCCACTCGAAGCGCCTCGTAGAAGGATCCCCGTGCGTCACGGATGTGCTCGGGCGTTATACGGAACACCCCGGGTATGTCCAGCTCGGTAAAACGCACATCAGCTCCGGAGGTCATATATGTCGATCTCCTCCCGCAGTCGGCCACAAGCCGGTGCGGCTCAGTCGCCGACCGCACCCAGGAAGAAGCCCTCGAGCTCGGCGGGAAAGACTCCCGAGGTGCCTGCGGCGCGGACGAATTCGGTGGTCAGCGCGGTGAGTTCAGCCACACCCCGCTCACCGAGGTGTTCATAGGGGGCGCGGTCCCTGCGGTCCGTGTCCTCCTCGAGTGCGAGGCGCATCCGGCGCCCCTGTTCGGTGAGAGAACCGTCGGCAGCCATCAGAGCGCGCTCACGCAGCCGGTCCTCGGCCTGGGACCAGTCCTCGGCCGTCCAGCCGCGCTTGGTCATCACGACCTCGCGGGGCATGCCGTCGTCGCTCGCGCTGTGCGAGACCAGGGCTTCCAGGCCGTCCAGACCCGCGGCGCCGAGTGCGGCGACGTGGCTGTCCCCCCGGTGCTCACGCAATGCGGTCGCGGCGTACCACAGCGCCAGATGCGGTTCCCGCGGGACAGGCTGGTCGGCGTGGGCCGCGTAGAGGGGCCGTCCTGGTCGGACGCCCGCCTCGGCCGCGCGCAGAGCCAGCCCAGCCGCTTCCCTCATCGCACGGGAGTCGACGATCCGCTCTCCCAGGACCCGTCGCAGCGTGGTGTCGGCCGCCCGCAGCCTGGCGGCCAGTGCCTCCTGCGGGGACACGACATCCCATACGGCCGGGAGGTGCCGGTCCACCATGGTGTGCTGGAAGCTGTAGAAGGTGGCCGTGACGACGCCCGGCCCGACCCGGCCGAGGGCCGCGGACCGGCCGGCCAGGTAGCGCCCCATCGCGTCGTCCAGCCCTCGGCCCGACAGTTCCTTGTCGAAGTCGGGGCTGAAGTACACCGTGGAGTGCAGGATGTTCAGCAGGTGGTGGCAGTGTCTGAGCGCCTGCCCGGACAGGGGTGACATGGGTGAGGACTCTCTTTCCCGCAGCGCTGCTTCGGTCATGACAGGTCGGCCGGGCTCACTCCCGCGGTCCACACGACATGGAACGTCCAGTCACTGAAGCGCCAGCCGTCGTCGGTTCGCACGGCCTCCCCCAGGTAGTGGCCGCCGATCGAGAAGAGCTGCCCGGGATCCGTCCGCGCGGCCCGGCGCACCTCGGGTCGGTGGACGTGGACGGCCACCATGTGGAACCGCACGTCCGCCCGGTCACCGTCGAGCACTATGCCGTGGTTCCCGCTGAGATGATGGGTCGCGGTGAACTTCTGCTTCGCCTCGCGGTGGAACTCCGCCAGGCCCGCCCATCCGGTGTGGCCGCCTATCGGGAAGGTGAGCCGGCAGTCCTCGGTGAAGATCCGCCGGGGCCAGTCCCCCTCGACGCCGCTCTCGTCCTGGGTGTCCAGGAGGATGGTGTAGCTGTCGATGAGCTCAGATATCTGGGCCCGGTCGACCAGATTCCGTAGCTGCTCCTTCAGGTCAGGTCCGGCTGTCTCTGTCACGGGTGCCGTCATGGCGTTTCCTCGCATACGGTCATCGACAAGCGGTACGTGAGCGCTTGTGCGGGTGTGTGGCGCGGGCCTGGCACGGCGCGGTCCCCCACCACTTCAGCTGCCTGAGGCAGGACCTGGCAGCCGCTTCGCTGCCGTCCGGGCTCGTCGGCGCGTCGTCGGAGCCGAACCGCGTCCGGGCGTTGCGGAGGCTGAGCGCGTCGCGCACGGTGGCGGCATGCTCCTCGGTGAAGACCTGCCGCAGGTGATCGGTGGCCCGCAGTCCGCGGCGGGACGGGCGCCGAGGCGCTCGCGGATCGCCTGGATCTCGGGCGCGGGCCGCCGGGCGCGGGCCGGCAGCTGCAGCGGCGACGAGAGTCCACCAGGTCGAGGCCACGCCCTCGTGCCTCTCGGCCTGCCTGACGGACCAGTTGGCCGCCTTCGCGCCCGAAACGGCCGTCACGCACGCTCCCGACGAGCAGGGCGAGCTTGATGGGTTTTCCAGTCATGGGAGGTCTCTCTTGCGAGCGCAGGGAACGAAGGCGATGAGGGTGCCGGGAACTCACATCGACCTGTAGGAGCCAGTGCGCCGGACACTGGAGACAACCCTCTTCGGCCCCGCCGAGGGAGGCAATCGAGTTGACGAGGAGTTGAAGACCGTGTCGGACACTTGACATGCGTGCGTGCTAGGCGGCGGTGCGCCAGCTGCGCGGCAGGTGGCGCACCGCCGACTTCGCGGGGCCGGACCAGCGCGCGACGGCCCGCGGACGCTCGGCGGGCGGCTCCGAGCCGGCCGTTCCGCACGCCAGGAGTACCGCGGTGAGCGCGGCCAGTTCGGCGGCGTCGGGGTTGCCCTTCTCGATCCGGAAGAACACCTCGGACAGGGTGAGGGGGTCACTCATGGCGGGCCTTTCCGTCACTGGGGTGGGTTGCCGTGCTTGCGGGAGGGCAGGTCGGCGTGCTTGGCACGGAGCATGTCCAGCGAGCGGATCAGCACCGAGCGGGTCTCGCGCGGGTCGATGACGTCGTCGATCAGGCCGCGCTCAGCCGCGTAGTACGGGTGCATGAGCTCGTCCTTGTACTCCGCGATGCGCTGCTGCCGTACGGCCTCGGGGTCCTGCGCGGCATTGATCTCACGGCGGAAGACGACGTTGGCCGCGCCCTCCGCACCCATCACCGCGATCTCGTTGGTGGGCCAGGCAAGGGCGAGGTCGGCGCCGATGGAGCGGGAGTCCATCACGATGTAGGCGCCGCCGTATGCCTTGCGCAGGACCAGTGAGACCCGCGGCACGGTGGCGTTGCAGTACGCGTACAGGAGCTTGGCACCGCGCCGGATGATGCCGTCGTGCTCCTGATCCACACCCGGCAGGAAGCCAGGCACGTCGACCAGGGTGACCAGCGGGATGTTGAAGGAATCGCAGAACTGGACGAACCGGGCCCCTTTCTCCGATGCCTTGATGTCGAGGACCCCTGCCATGGAGACGGGCTGGTTGGCGACGATGCCGACGACATGGCCGTCCAGGCGGGTCAGCGCGCAGACCAGGTTGGTGGCCCAGGCCGCGTGCACCTCGAAGTACTCGCCGTCGTCGACGACTTCCTCGATGACCTCGCGGATGTCGTATGCCTGTCCCGAGCCGGCCGGGACCAGGTCGAGAAGGGAGTCGTTGAGCCGGTCGACCGGATCGCCGGAGCGTTCGACCGGCGACAGCTCACGATTGTTGGCCGGCAGCAGCGAGAGCAGGTAGCGCACGTCCTCGATGCACTGCTCCTCGTCGTCGTACACGAAGTGCGAGACGCCCGAGGTGGCCGCGTGGACGTCCGCGCCGCCGAGGCCGTTCTGGCTGATCTCCTCACCGGTGACGGCCTTGACGACGTCAGGACCGGTGATGAACATCTGCGAGGTGTCGCGGACCATGAACACGAAGTCCGTCAGGGCGGGGCTGTAGGCGGCCCCGCCCGCGCAGGGACCGAGCATGACGCTGATCTGCGGTATGACGCCGGATGCCCTGGTGTTGCGCCGGAAGATACCGCCGTAGCCGGCGAGGGCCGTGACACCCTCCTGAATCCGGGCACCCGCGCCGTCGTTGAGGCTGACAAGGGGCGCGCCGGCCGCCTCTGCGAGATCCTGGATCTTGTGGATCTTCTCGGCGTGGGCTTCGCCGAGGGCGCCTCCGAAGATCCGGAAGTCGTGGGCGTACACGAAGACCGTACGGCCGTGTACGGAGCCCCAGCCGGTCATCACGCCGTCGCTGTAGGGCTTCTTGTGTTCCAGGCCGAAGCCGCTGGCGCGGTGCCGGCGCAGCGGCTCCACCTCGTTGAAGGAACCCTTGTCGAGGAGCAGTTGGATCCGCTCGTGCGCGGTCAGCTTGCCCTTGGCGTGCTGGCGCTCGGTGGCGACCCGGTCACCGCTGCGCGCCGATTCCTTGATCTCGACGAGTTCGTCGACGCGGTTTCGGATCGTGTCGTCTGTTGCGGGCATAGGCGTGCCACTCTCTTCTCGTGGTTCGGTGGATACGGCATCGGCCGCCGGGCTCGGCTCCGGGTCCGGGTTTCGGGGCTCAGCCGGCGGTGGCCACGGGAGTCAGTGCGTCGGCGGTCAGGGCGAGTTGGCGGGTGGTGGCGGTGGCATGGACGCGGGCGCCCGGCAGGATCCGGCGGACCAGGCCGCCGAGCACGAGACCGGGGCCGATCTCGACGAAGCGCTTGGTGCCCGTCGCGGCGAGCAGCCGCACGGCTCCGCTCCAGCGCACCTGCTGGGTGAGCTGTTCGCGCAGGGCGACGACGACCTCGGCCGCGGTGGAGAGCCGGGTGCCGGTGACGCTGGAGACGAACGGGATCCGCGGGTCGCGCAACTCGGTGGCGATCAGCGCCTCGGTGAACTCCGCCTCGATGGGGCGCAGCAGGCTGGAGTGACACGGGCCACCGGTGTTCAGCCCGACCACCCGTTCGGCCCCGGCGGCGAGGGCCGCGTCCTTCAGGTGGGCGACGGCCTCGGCATCGCCGGACACCAGCGTGTGGTCGGGCCCGTGGTCGCCGCCGACCTCGACGGTCCGCCCGGTGGCGGCGGCCGAGGCTGCGCACAATCGGGCCACCTCGGCGCCGGGCAGGCCGAGAACGCCGGCTGCGCCGCCCGGCACCCGGTCGTTGACGGTGGCGACCAGTTCGCCGCACAGCCGGACGAGCCACAGGGCATCGGTCCAGTGCAGGACACCCGCGGCGACCAGAGCGGTGTACTCGCCGAAACCGTAGCCGGCGACCACATCCGGTTCGACGCCCTTGTCGCGGAGCAGTTCCAGGGTGATGAGGCTGGTCAGGAAGGTGGCCGGCTGGGTGACCGCAGGGTCGTCCAGGTCCCGGGAGGGACCTTCCAGGCACAGCCTCGACAGCGGGATGCCGAGATGTTCGTCGGCAGTGCGGCAGTACGTGTCGGCCAGGTCGGGGCGCTCGGCGAGCACCGCACGGCCCATCCCCACGCGTCGGGCACACGGGCCGGGGAAGATGAAAGCGGTGTCGGTCATCCTGATCGCGTCCTTGTCGTCGGTCACCAGGCGAGTGCCGTGGTGAAAGCCTGGAGTGGCCGCTCAACACCCGGGATGTCAGGGGCGGTCGAGGGATCGGCGGCACCCGTGTCGGCGGCGCACGCACCCGTGCCACCGCCGGCGCCGAGCCACTGCCGCGTCAGCCGACGGACCTTGACCGAGCGCGGCGCCGCCCCGCGCACCGCGACCGCGGCCGCGTGCGCGTCGTCGCAGGGAACGTCGAGCACGGTCCAGCCGGGAGGGTGCCGGGTGGTGTCCGCGCCGAGGTAGTCCTGGGCCGGGGAGCGGCTCAGACCCGTGCCGATCCCCTTGAGGAAGGCCTCCTTACGGGTCCAGATCCGGCCGAAGAGCAGGCTGCGGTGCGCGTCGTCCGCGGCCGCCAGCTCGGCCTGCTCGTCCGGGTGAAGCGCCGCGGTGCACACCTCGACCGCCTCCGGCCGGGGCAGTCCCTCCACATCGACGCCGAGTGGCACCGCCGCCACCCCCACCAGAGCGACCCCGCTGCTGTGCGAGAGGGAGAAGTGCAGGGGCGCGGCCGCCAGTGCGGGGCGGCCGTGTGGCCCGCCGCAGCCGGGGCACGGCTCGCGGACGAACCGTACGTCCTGGGGCGCGGTGCCGGTGTAGCGGCCGAGCAGCCGACGCAGGGCCACATGGGCGGCCGCGTAGAGCAGTCCGTCGGCCGGGCGGATGAAGGAGGCGGCCCTGTGCCGCTCGCCCTCGTCGAGTTCCGAGCAGTCCAGCTCGGCGGCGTGGTCCTCCGGCCGGCGCACCAGCCACAGGTCGAGCCGGTCCGGGGCGACGGTGTACTCCCCGGCCGGGCTGCCGGGCAGCAGGTCCTCGGGGCCGGTGTCCGACAGGGGGAGGCTCGTCATGCCGAAACCGCCGGGCCGTGCTGGTGACCGACCGCGCCGACGGGCCGGTGCCCGGCCTCCTCGCGTGGCCCGAGCTGTCCGGCCAGGCAGTCCACCAGCTCGGCGGCGCTGTTGGCGAGCAGCAGCATCTGCAGGTTCAGCTCGACGTGCAGCGCCGCCTCCATGCGGTGCTGCAGTTCGAGCCCGGCGATGGACCCGATTCCCAGGCTGCTCATCGGGCGGCCCATGGTGTCCACCACGTGCGGGGCGATGCCCAGGACTCGGCCGAGCTCCTGGCGTACATAGCCGTCGAGGATCCGAGTGCGTTCGGCGAGGCCGACCGCGGCCAGGGCAACCCGGTCGGGCACGGTCACCTGGCCGGCGGCCGGGCAGGCGCGGGCGGCCCGCGCCGTACGGTTCGCTGTCATGGTCTTTCCCGAGTCCGGGGGCCGACGAGGTGCGTGGCACGTGCCGGGCACCTCATCGGCCCGGTGTCCTGTCCGGTCTGCCCTCAGGCCTGGTACCGGAGCTTGGCGCGCCCCTCCCGCAGCACCGTGCCCCACCAGGCGAGTTGGTCGAGCAGCACCTTGGCGGCGCCGGCCGGGCCCTCCTCGTCCACCGGCTTGCCGTCCCGGCCGAACCGCTCCCACGCGGTGTGGAAGCTGACGACGTCGCGGACGGTGACGGCGTGCATCTCGGCGTAGACAGGGCGCAGTTGCTCCACGGCACGCAGACCGCCGGACAGGCCGCCGTAGGAGACGAAACCGACCGGCTTGGCACGCCACTGGGTGTAGTGCCAGTCGATGAGGTGCTTGAGCGAGGCCGGGAAGCTGCGGTTGTACTCCGGCGTCACCACCACGAACGCGTCAGCCTCCGCCAGGCGGGGCGACACCTTGGAGAGCGCTTCGGCGGTCTCCGGCGACGGATCGTGCGAGAGGGCGGCCGGCAGCTCGTGGTCCGCCAGGTCGATGACATCGACCGTCATGTCCTCGCGCTGTTTGGCTTGCCCGGCGAACCACTCGCCGACCACTGGCCCGAATCGGCCTTCGCGGACGCTGCCGACGATGACCGCGAGCCTCAGGGGCTCATTCAACATGGTGTTTCCTTTCATCCGGTGAAGTGGGGGCGCCCGGTGGGGCCGCCTTTCGCGGTAGGAGGCCGAAGAGAGCGACGGCCAGGCCGGACAGGCCGACGGTCGCGATCAGCCAGAGCACCGCCGCGGTGCTCACCGGGTAGAGGGCGGCACAGAGGGCGGTCATGAGAGCTGCGCCCAGCTGGACAGTGGTCTGGTAGAGACCCCCGGCCGCCTCCTGCCGGCCGTCCGGTACGGCGCCGGTGGCCTGTACGTGGAAGGCGGTGAAGGCGAGGACGAAGGCGGCGCCGACGAGCAGCATGGTGGGCAGGATGTCGGTGGTGTAGTGCACGGTGGCCGAGCCGTCGCGCGGGTAGAGCAGATAGCCGAGCGGTGCCGCGAGGGCACCGGCCGCGATCAGCCGGGCGGGGCCGAACCGGGCCACGATCCGCCCCGACCAGAGCGCCGTCAGGGCGAGCGGTGCGGCGGCCGGCAGGAAGGCGAGGCCGGTCTGAAGGGGGCTCCATCCGGCCTTCTGCTGCAGGTGCAGGGTGCTGACCAGGAGCAGCCCGAGATACGAGCCGTTGAGCGCGCCGGCACCCAGCGCGGAGCGCACCAGCGCTCCATGCGCGAACAGCTCCAGGGACAACAGGGGCTGCGCGACGGAGAGTTCGACACGGAGGAAGACCGCCGTGAGCAGCGCGGCAAGCACGAACGCACCGATGGTGCGCGGATGGTCCCAGCCGGCGCCCGCGCCGGAGGCGATCGCGTACACCAGCACCAGCGTCGCCCCAGTCAGGCTGAGGGCGCCGGCGGCGTCGTAGCGCCGTGGGGTGCCGGGGTCGGGTCGGTCGCGTGGGATCAGCCTCAGTCCGGCGACGAAGAGCAGCAGGGCCACTGGGGCCGGGGCGGCAAAGGTCCAGCGCCAGCTCAGCTCGGTCAGCGCTCCTGACAGAAGCAGTCCCGCGGAGAAGCCGCTGGCGCCGAAGAGGGAGTAGACGGACAGAGCACGGCTGCGTGCCGGCCCTTCGGGGAACGTGGACGCGATGATGGCGAGCCCGGTCGGCGCGGTGAGAGCCGCGCAGAATCCCTTGACGAAACGGGTGGCGACGAGCAACGCCGCACTGTCGGCGAGCGCGCCCGCCAGGGACGCGGCACCGAACACGAGCAGCGCCGCCAGATAGACGGGTCTGCGGCCCAGGAGCTTCACCGCACGGCCACCGAAGAGCAGCAGACCGCCGAAGCCGACGGCGAACCCGGAGACCACCCAGTGCAGTTGGGAGGCCGCCAAGCCCAGGTCGGCGCCGATGGCGGGCAGCGCCACGAGGGCCACGGAGACTTCGAGAGCGTCGATGAGCATGTTGCCGGCGAGCACGAGCAGCAGCCCCCACAGGCCAGAGCTCAAGCGCCCGTCGGCCGGGGCGGGCCCCGTGCCGCGGGGCGTCGTCGAAAGCGTCATGGTCCCGTTTCGCCGCAGGGATGGTGGAAGGAGTGGTGGGTTGCGAAGGGAGCGTGGCCCGGCCGCGGGCGCAGACGTCCGCAGCCAGCCGGTCGGCGCTGCTGGGGCGGGGCACACGACCCTCCGGGAGCGGGGCGTTCAGCCGAGCAGCGTGCCGCCCGTGGCGTCGATGAAGGAGCCGGTGATCCAGCGAGCCTCGTCGGTGGCGAGGAAGGCCACCACATCGGCGACGTCCTCCGGTTCGCCGACGCGGTTGAAGGCGGACAGCCGTGCCATCTGCTCCACCGCCTCGGGGATGCCGAAGACCGGGTTGTCGTTGCGCGTGATGCCCGGTGCCACGGAGTTGATGGTGATGTTCCGCGGGCCGAGGTACTTCGCGAAGTGCAGCGCGAGCTGGTCGACGGCGCCCTTGGTCATGGCGTAGGCGATCTCGTCCGGGTTCGCGAACCGGGTGAGGCCGGAGGTGATGTTGATGATGCGGCCGCCGTCGGGCATGTTCTTCAGCGCACGCTGGATGAGGAAGAACGGGGCCTTGGCGTTGACCGCGAAGAGCTCGTCGAACTTCTCCGGGGTGGTGTCCTCGGGCTTGACGCCGCCCATCACCCCCGCGTTGTTGACCAGAATGTCCAGGTCGGTGGAGCCGGTGCGCTCCCGTAGGCCACGCTCCAGACCGAGGAAGAGTTCGTGCACATCGCCGGGGACGCCGAGTTCAGCACGGACGGTGAAGGCCCGGCCGCCGTCCTTTTCGATCTCGGTGACGACCTCGTCGGCCGCGTCCTTGCGCGCCGTGTAGTGGACGGCGACGAGCGCGCCCTCCCGCGCGAGGCGTAGCGCGGCCGCCCGGCCCATTCCTCGGCTGGAGCCCGTGACCAGGGCGGTCTTGCCCTTGAGCCTGTTCATGTCTGTTCTCCACTTCTTCGCCGTGTTCTTCGCCGTGTTCTTCGCCGTCGCTGTGGCCGGCGAGGTGTTGTTCGCCCTTGCTGCCGCCGGCCCGGCCGCCGGCGCTCCAAACCAGCGCTTCAGCGCCTGCTCCAGCTCCGCTCCCGGGGCGTCGGCCCAAACGACGTATCCGTCCGGGCGCACCAGGAAGGCGCCGGTGAGCGGTGCCTCGGCGCCGGAGTACGAGCCGGCGGTCACCGTGCGCACCGGTCCCGCCCAGGGCGCGGCGACCGCGCGCAGCTCCTCGCGCCGAGCCTCGTCGCCGGGTAGCAGGAGCAGCACGCCGCGCCCGGAGCGCAGCGTCGCCGTGCTGGTGAGGGCTCCCTCGTCGGTGGTGAGCCGCCAGTGCGGCAACCGGCTCCCGAGCAGGGGGTGTTCGCCGGGCCCCACCTCATAGCGGATGTCGAGGCCGGAGATCGCTCCGGCCAGGTGGGTCCGTACGTCCTCGCTCCGGCCGGCCAGTTCGGCGAGGACCTGCCGGACCGGCTCGACTTCGGCCGAACCAAGCAGCAGCAACGCCTGGGCCCTGATGTTTCCGAGGACCTTCCGGCCGACGGCGTGCCGTTCGCTGTGGTAGCTGTCCAGCAGGCCGTCCGGGCCCCGCCCGGCCACCTGTGCGGCCAGCTTCCAGCCGAGGTTGACGGCGTCCTGCAGACCGAGGTTGAGGGCCTGGCCACCGATCGGCATCTGCTGGTGGGCCGCGTCGCCCGCGAGGAAGAGCCGGTGGTCGCGGTAGTGGTCCGCCTGCCGTGAGGCGTCACCGAAGGAGTTCACCCACAGCGGGGTGCCACCGCCGATGTCCTCCCCGGTGACGCGCTTCCAGGCCTCCGTGATGTCCGCGAACCCGGGCTGCCCCGTTCTTGGTCGGACTCCGAACTCGTGCACCATCACCCGGGTCACTCCGTCGCGACGTCGGGCGGCGATGGCGAGTCCACCGTCGAGCCGCTCGAAGCGGCGGTTCGGGATGTCGATGCCCGCCACGTCGGCGCGCAGGAGTTCACGTTCCGCGTCGGCACCGGGGAAGCCGAAGCCTCCCAGGCGGCGCACGATGCTGTTCTCGCCGTCACAGCCGACGACGCACTGGGCGCGGAAGTACGCCGTTGTCCCCTCCGCGGTGCGCACTTCGGCCTCGGCGTGGTCCCCGGTCACGGTCAGGCCGGTCACCTCGTGACCACGCCTGATGTCCGCGCCCAGGTCGCTCGCCCACTGTCCGAGCAGCTCCTCCATGCGGGTCTGTGGGACCTTCCACTGGCCCGGGTAGGGACTGGGCAGGGTGAGGTCGAGCGGTATCCCTCCGAAGTGGCCCATCGGCTCGTTCGGCAGGTCGCCGAGCGGCGTGAGCAGGCCGCGGCTGTCGAGGATCTCCATGGTGCGGGCGTGCAGCGTGGAGGCCCGCGACTCGGTGGTCGGCGCGGTGAGCTGCTCGAGGACCACCACGTCCGCGCCGGCGAGCCGGAGCTCACCCGCGAGGAACAGCCCGACCGGGCCCGCGCCGACCACGACCACCTGGGTCTCGGTGGGGTCCCCGGTCATGGTCAGGCCCGCGCTTCCGCGTAGTCCTTGGCGTGCCCCAGGGTCGCGCGGCTGTTGGTGGACAGGGCGCTCCTGACGTACTCCTTGGCGTGCTCAACGGTCGCGTCGGGGCCGAGGATCCTGGTGATGTTGTCGGTGTTGATCGTGACGGTGTGCTGGGAGGAGGCGGCGACGCCCGCGTCGTTCTCGGCGAAGGTCCAGTAGCCGGTGTGCAGGGTCATCAGCGCCGGCAGTGTCACCTGCTTGTAGGCGATCTTCTCGTGCGGGAAGGTCACCCGGTACGACTTGGTGGTGTGCACCGACCCGTCCTTGGCGCGCGTGTCCATCTCCAGCTCCTGCAGGCCGGGGGTGGACTCCTCGAAGCGGACGGTGGCCACGTGCGGCAGCCGCTCGGGCCAGGCCTGCGCGTCGTTGATGAAGTCGAAGACGTCCTTGGCCGATCCGTTGACCTGGACCGTGTCCTCGAACGAGAAGGTCAGGTCCTCGGCGGCGTGCGCGGCCTCGACGTTGTTCTTCAGTGCGGCCAGCTCGGAGCGGGAGTTGCGGTCGACCGCCTCGTCGATCCACTCCAGGCTCCTGGGGTCGTCGTCGATGGCCCGGTAGTCGTGCAGGAGCCGGACCCGGGACTCCCCCGCGGAGACGGGCTCGATGATCCAAGTGCCGCCCATGGCGGCGACGGGGGGTGCGGAGACCTCCTGGCGGAAGGTGATCCGCAGCTGCTCCAGGTCCAGGGTTCGGTGCGAAGTCCAGTTCTTGGCCTCGCCGTTGGCGGTGGCCCAGATGCGGATGCGCTCGGTGCCCTCGCCCTGGGCCTCACGTTCGACGTAGATGGTCGGCGGGAAGATCCGCGGCCAGTTGCGTACGTCCGCGATCAGCCGGTACACGGCGGCGGCCGGAGCGGCGACCGTGATCTCGTGCTCCACCTCACGCAGGCCGGGCTGCGACATGCTGTTGCTCCTCGGTTTCGGGGATCGGGTTCGGGCGGGCGGGCCGGACGTGTGTGCTCGGCCCCGTTCGGCTCAGAAGTTGCCGAGGCCACCGCAGACGTTGAGGGCCTGCGAGGTGATGGAGGCGGCGGTGTCGGAGGCGAGATAGCCGACCAGACCCGCCACTTCCTCGGGAGTCGAGTAACGGCCGAGCGGAATCTTCGACCGGAACTTGTCGTGGATCGCCTCCTCGGTGGTGTCGTACGCGGCCGCGTAGCCCTGGCGGACCCGCTGCGCCATCGGCGTCTCGACATAACCGGGGCACACCGCGTTCACGGTGATGCCGGTCGGGGCCAGCTCGTTGCCGAGGGCCTTGGTGAAGCCGACGACGCCGTGCTTGGAGGCCGAGTAGGGGGCGCCGAGGACGACACCCTGCTTGCCTGCGGTGGAGGCGATGTTGATGATGCGGCCGCGGTCCTTGGCGCGCAGTCCGCCGGTGGTGAGCACCTCGCGGGTCAGCCGGAAGACGCTGTTGAGGTTGGTGTCGATGACGTCGTCCCACAGTTCGTCGGTGATGTCGGCGGTGACCCCGCCACCACTGCGCCCCGCGTTGTTGACCAGCACGTCGACGGTGCCGAAGCGGTCGACCGCGGCCTGCACGAACACGCGGGCGTCGTCCGTCGAGCGGACGTCGAGCGTGGTGCCGTCGACGTCGAGTCCCTCGTCCCGAAGCTGTTTGACGGTCTCGCCGACGTTGTCGGCACTGCGGGCGCCGATGAACACCCGGTGGTTCTGGCGGGCCAGAAGCCGGGCGACGGCGAGCCCGATTCCGCTGGTGCCACCCGTGACGAGGGCGACCCTGTTGTCCTGCTGCGACATGTGTCAGTTCTCCATGAGCGAAGGGGTTTGGCGTACGCGCCCGCCGGGCCGGCTCCGGCGCGGCAGCCGTGACGGCGGGTACGTGCGAGCCTCCGGGCGGGCCTCCGGGCGGGCCTCCGGGCGGGCCGGGGACCCTGCCCGTCAGGGGGCGACGAGACCCTTGAGGTGGGCGTTGATCGCTGCCACCAGGGCCCGCGGCGTGCGGTTGTCGGTGAAGATGTCGTCGTCGAGGGATATGCCGTACTCGCGCTCTATTCGCCCACCGGTCTCCAGGAGAGCGAGGGACTCGTAGCCCAGCTCCTCGAAGTCCGTGTCGAGGATGTCGCCGTCGAGGTCGACGCCCTCGTCGGCACCGGCGCCCTCGAGCAGAATGCGCTTGAGGGCCGTGATGGTGAATTCCTGCTCGGACATAGGGGTCCCTTTCTTGGTTGCCGCACCGGCTGCACGGGTGCGGAGCGGTGAAGTACCCGTCGCCCGGGCAACTGGACGGGCGGCGGGGACGGACGGAAGGTCAGTCGGCTGCGCGGACGACGACGGCGGAGTTGAAGCCACCGACACCGCGGGCAAGCACCAGGGCGGTGCGCACCGACGCGGTGCGGGGCTGGCCCGTCACCAGGTCGAGGTCGTACTCGGGCGACAGCTCGACATTGGTGGTCGGCGGGATCAGACCCTCGCGGATCGTCAGGACGGCGGAGACGACGTCGACCGGGGCGGAGCCGGAGTAGAGGCGGCCGATCATCGTCTTGGGCGCGGTGACCGGGACCCCGGACGGCCCGAAGACCGCGGTGAGCGCGTCGGCCTCCTGACGGTCCAGATCCGGGCTGCCGGCGGCGTCGGCGAAAACCACGTCGACGTCACCGGCCTGGACGCCGGCGTCGGCGAGCGCCACCTCGATCGCGCGGCGCAGCCCCGGCTCACGGCCGCTTCCGGGCTTCGGGTCGAAGGTCGAGCCGTAACCGGCGACCTCGCCGTAGATGTTCTGAGCGCCCCGCTCGCGGGCGGTCCGCAGGTCCTCAAGGATGAGGAGCGCACCGCCCTCGCCCGGCACATAACCGTTCGCGTCCGCGTCGAAGGGCAGATAGGCGCGCTCGGGTTCGTCGCTGGTGGAGAGCCGCCCGCCGGCGACCTGGGCGACCCAGCCCCAGGGACAGATCGAGGCGTCGAAGCCGCCGGAGAAGATCAGCTTGCTGCCCTTGCGGATCTGACGGCGCGCCTGGGCGATGGCGTCGAGGCCGCCTGCGTGGTCGCTGACGACCACACCGCTGGGGCCTTTCATGCCGTTACGGATGGAGATCTGGCCGCTGTTGACGGCGTAGAACCAGGCGAAGGACTGGTACGCGCTGACGTACTGGCTGCCCTGGCTCCACAACTTCTTCAGCTCGTTCTGGCCGAACTCGAAACCGCCCGAGGTGGAGGCGGTGACGACGCCCATGTCGAACTCCGGGATGTTGCCGGGCTCGACCCCCGCGTCCTCGAAGGCGCAGTCGGCGGCGACCAGGGCGAGCTGGGTCATCCGGTCGGTCTGCGGGATGAGCCGGCTGGGCAGGTGCTCCGAGACCTCGAAGCCACGGATCTCGCCGGCCAGCCGCGCGGGGTAGGACGAGGGGTCGAAGCGGGTGACGCGGCCGATGGCGTTCTTGCCGACCCTCGTGGCGGCCCAGAACTCGTCCACGCCGAGTCCGTTGGCCGTCGCGACGCCGATGCCGGTGATGACTGTCCGGGCGCTCATGCCGCGCTCCTCTCGGGTCGGGCCAGCACCATCGCGCTCTGGAACCCGCCGAATCCGCTGCCGACGGTCAGGATCGCGTCGGTCCGCTGCTCACGCGCGGTGAGCGGCACGTAGTCCAGATCGCACTCGGGGTCGGGCGTGTGCAGGTTCGCGGTGGGTGGCACCACGTGGTGCTCCATCGCCAGGACGGACGCGGCGATCTCGATGGAGCCGATCGCGCCGAGCGAGTGGCCCACCATCGACTTGATGGAGCTCACCGGTGTGCGGTACGCGTGGTCGCCGAGGCTCAGCTTGAACGCGGCGGTCTCGTGCCTGTCGTTCTGCTTGGTGCCGGAGCCGTGTGCGTTGATGTAGTCGATCTGATCGCCGTTCATCCGTGCCTCGCCGAGGGCGACGTTGATGGCTTCGGACATCTCGCGTCCGTCCGGGCGCAGACCTGTCATGTGAAAGGCGTTGCAGCGCGAGGCGTAGCCGGCGATCTCGGCGTAGATGTGTGCCCCCCGCCGCTGTGCGCTCGCCAGCTCCTCCAGGACGAAGACGGCGCTGCCCTCTCCCAGCACGAAGCCGTTGCGGGTGCCGTCGAAGGGCCGTGAGGCGTGCTCGGGGTCGTCGTTGCGCGGCGTGGTGGCCTTGATCGCGTCGAAGCACGCCATGGTGATCGGCGAGATCGGGGCGTCCGTCGCGCCGGCGATCATCACGTCGGCGGTGCCCTCGCGGATCAGCTCGACGGCGTGGCCGACCGAGTCGAGGCCGGAGGTGCAGCCGGTGGACACCACCGTGGCCGGGCCCTCGGCGCCGACCGCCCAGGCCACCTCGGCCGAGAAGGAGCTGGGCACGAAGTAGTTGTAGAGGTGCTGCGGCGCGTAGGTGTGGTCGACCAGGTCGAGTGCGCCTGCGTCGCTGACCACGCGGTACTCGTCGTCGAGTCCGGTGGTGGCGCCGACCGCGCTGCCGATGGTGACTCCGGCTCGGTGCGGGTCGAAGCCGGCGAGATCGAGTCCGCTGTCGGCCAGGGCCTCACGCGCGGTGACCACGGCGAACTGTGCGGCACGGTCCATGCGGCGGATCTCCTGCGGAGTCAGACCGTGCAGGGAGGGGTCGAAGTCGGCCTCGGCCGCGACTCTGGAACGGAAGGAGGAGGGGTCGAAGAAGGTGATCCCCCTGGTCGCAGTGCGTCCTTCGCTCAGCAGACTCCAGAAGTCCTTGACGCCGATACCGCCCGGCGCGAGCACTCCCACTCCTGTGATTACTACCCGGCGGCCCACTAGCGGTGGCCTCCCATCGTGTCGGCGGAGGACGGCTTCACTGAGCGGCCGTCCAGTTGTAGAAGCGCGTGGCCATGGCATCGGCGGGCGAGCGCCAGGTCGCAGGGGCGTACGCCTCGATGAACGGCTTGAGGTCCTGGCTGATCTGCACGAACCGCGGGTCCGTCTTGGCCTCCTCGATCAGCTCGCCGCCGTTCTCGCCGTCGAAGTCCTGCAAGTGGAAGTACAGGCCTTGGTACGAGAACAGCTGGCGGCGCCGGGTGCCCATGCGATGCGGCATCTCGGTCCGGTCGAACTCGCTGAACAGCCGGGCCACTTCGACGCTGGACTCCACGTCCATCCGGGCCACGATCAGGGTGCTGTGCATGTCTTCTCTCTCTTCCGTGACGGGAGCTCTTCGTGGGTCATCGCAGCGGCCTCGGGCTGAACAGCCGGACGAAGTCCGCCACCCCGGCGGTGGTCGGTGCGTCGGTCGCGAAGTCCGCGAGCGGCAGGGCGCCGTGGAACGAGCGCTGCACGACGCCCGCGGCGACCAACTGGACGAAGGTCCGGCCACGTGGTCGGGGTCAGGGATGTCGAGCAGACGCGCGTCGGCGAGGCGCTGCAGCCTGCGGGCCGGCTCGCGACCTCCCGGCGCTCTTCCGCCGGACCGGCTTGGACACGCTCGACGGTTGCCTGCGTAGCCATTCGGTTCTCCTCTCGATTCACGTGCTGGTCCATCGGCTGGGCCCGCACCGGAAGGGTTCGGCCTCCGCGCGCTCGGTGCTCAGCCGCCGAGGGGCTCGCCGAACCAGCGCTCCAGCGCCATCGGCAGGTCGTGGTGGGAACCGGGTGCGGCCCAGGCGACATAGCCGTCAGGACGGATCAGGACGGCCGTGGTGTCGCGGAGCCCGCTGGTCGCAGACACCTCGCCCGGTTCGGCGGTGACGATGTCGACCCGGTCGGACCAGTCGGCGGCACGGGCGCGCAGACGCGGATTGTCGGTGAGGTCGAGGAGCACGCCGCGGGCGGAGTGCAGCAGTTCGGTGCTGGACGTGGTGCGCTTGGCGGTCGTCAGCTCCAGATGCGGCATGCGGCTGCCGAGCAGCGGGTGCTCGCCGGTGCCGACGTCGTAGCGGATCTCCAGGCCACTCACCATGGCGGCGAGGTGCTTGGCTACCTCTTCGTATCCGATGAGTTCGGTCAGTACGTCACGCAACGGCTGCACCTCGGGGCCGCTCAGGAACAGCAGGCCCTGGGCCTGGGTGTTCATCAAGAGCCGCTTGCCGACCGCGTGACGCTCACTGTGGTAGGTGTCGAGGAGGTCCTGCGTGGCCGTGCCGTTGACTACGGCGGCGAGCTTCCAGCCCAGGTTTACCGCGTCCTGGATGCTGGTGTTCATCCCCTGGCCGCCGGCGGGCAGATGGATGTGAGCGGAGTCGCCAGCCAGGATGACGCGGCCGCGTCGGTACTCGGTGACCTGGCGGGTGGCGTCACCGAAGGAGCTGACCCAGACCGGCTCGGCGTGCGATATGTCCTCGCCGGTGAGCCGCTTCCAGGCGTCGGCAACCTCGTGCCAGCTCGGCGGGGCCTCCCGGCGCTGCGGCGGGGTGCCGCGCTCGCAGACGATGATGCGGGTGATCCCGCCGGGCAGCGGGCCGACCATGACCATGCCGCCGGGCAGCGTCTCGCCGATCATGCGCGGCTGCAGCTCGACGCCCTTGATGTCGGCGAGGAACATCTCCATGGTCGCGGCGGTGCCGGGGAAGTCGAAGCCGGCGGCCTTGCGGACCAGGCTGCGGCCGCCGTCGCAGCCCACCAGGTAGTCGGCGCGGAGCGTCTGTTCACCCTGAGGGCCGCGGACCTCGACGGTGACACCGGCGCCGTCGTCGGTCAGGGAGGTGACCTCGTGGCCGCGGCGGATGTCGGCGCCCAGGCTGGTGGCCCACTCCTCCAGGTGCGTCTCGGTCACGGACTGCGGAACGGTCTTGGCCGCCTGCCACGCGCCTTCCAACACGCCGAAGTCGATCGGCAGCCCGCCGAAGTGGCCCTGGTTGCTGGTCTCGATCTCGCCGAACCGGGACAGGATGCCGCGCTGGTCGAAGACCTCCATGGTGCGCGCGGTGAAGCCCAGGCCGCGGGATTCCCCGGTGCGCTTCTCCAGACGCTCCAGGACGATGACGTCGACTCCCGCGAGCCGTAGTTCACCGGCCAGCACGATTCCGGCGGGACCTGCGCCCACGACTATAACTGTGGCGTCCATGTACCTCTCCTCGGCCATCTCAGGGGTTGCGTCAAAGGGTTGGAGCATCGGCATATCGATGGCACACAAATGCCGAACCACGTGCGGCTCAAGACAGAGCAGCGGAAGCTAGTAGCGAGCCTCTTCGCCGGAGAATGGAACTTCAAGGCTTCGCTGTTCAGGTTTCCGCAATGTTCCGCCAGGCAGCTACATGAGGGAAAAGAGCATGTGCGAAGAGCGTCAGAGGCTTGCAAACTCCGTGCCGGGCACGGCGGCCCATACCGTGTTTCTCAGGTCGCCCGCACCAAGCCTCGTAATCAGCTTTGCCGTTGCTGAAGAGACCGGGACCGGAGCCAGGAGTTGGGTTGCGGTGCGGCACGGGACTACCATCAGTACTGCCTCAGTGACGTAGCGTGCGCGAGCGTGGGCGCGGGATGCCTGCGTCGTGAGTCCGTCGGCAGGGCCGGGCGCGGGGCAGCGGCGCCTGGCCGGCAAGGCCGTACGACCCCCAGGAGGCAGCCAGTCGACGAGGGATGCCGGGAGGGCGCTCGAGCCGGGGACGGGCCGCCGGGTGACCACAGGCGCGAACGCCGGTTCGGCACGGCTGGTGTCACTCGGCCGAGGAGAATGCGAGTTCCATACAACCGGAGGGTCATCCACCGGTTTCCCCGCACGCACCATCGGAAATGTGACAGAAGACCACGAGTCGTTCTCGTCCAAATTCCGGAAGGCATTGAGGCCGGTAATCCCGTCGCCGGGGAAGCAGGGTGCACTGGTTCATCACCCAGGAAAGGGTCAGCTGGGCCCGGCCCCTTGACGCCTCAGTTCTTGGACCGTTTCCTACATGGCGTGCGTTTGCCCCATCACCATCGCCTCAGGTGAGGCACGTCGTATACCTTGTCGGCGTGAAGGCGCCGGAGCCTGGAATCGGTCGCGTGGGATTCGTGTCCCATGTGGAAATGGGACAGCATCGGCTTGAGGGCCTGGCTGTCGTGGGTGTTGGCCGCGGAGAGTCCGACGCGCAGGGGCAGTCCGTTCGCGTCGGACAGGACGTGCATCCTGGAACCGGGCTCACCCCGGTCCACGGGGCTCGGACTTCAGGCCGCGGCCGCCCGCCACCGAAGGCCGCCTTGATCGCAACCGGCAGACCGTGCTCCCGGGCGAACGCCACGACCTCCTCGGCTCCCGAGACGGGATCGGGCGTGCCCGCGACCAGCGTCGCGCCGGCGCGCTGGGCGATGTGACGGGCCGCCACCTTGTCACCCAGGTCACGGATCGCCTGCGGGGGCGGGCCGATCCAGATCAGACCCGCGTCCAGGACCGCCCGGGCGAACTCCGGGTTCTCCGAGGGGAAGCCGTAGCCCGCGGCGACCGCGTCCGCCCCGGACTCGCGCGCGGCCCTGAGGACCTTGTCGATGTCCAGATCGCTGGTGTCCGGAGTGTCACCGCCCAGGGCGAACGCCGCATCTGCAGTGCGGACGTGCAGAGCGTCCCGGTCGAGGTCGGCGCAGACGGCAGTGCTCGCGATCCCGGCACGCCCGGGCCACACGGACAGCTAGTTCGCCACGGCTGGCGATGAGCACCTTGCCCACGATGGATCGACTCTCCCGACGATCGGCACCCCGGAGGTCCGAGGACCGGGCGAATCGCCGTGATGCGCGCGGATGCCGCGGCTCCGCGCACTGCTCAGTCGGCCGACCGGCCCGCGTACCACTCGCGCAACCTGGGGAAGTCCACGTCCCATGCCGGGCCCGGCGCCGCGCGCCCCACGTCGCTCCAGATCCGCTTGCTGTCGAACCAGTGGTCCGTGGCCACCATGTCCAGCGCGTGCGAAGCTTCCCTGTCGTCGCGCAACTCGGCGCGGGCCTCTGCGGGAGTGATCGCTGGCGGGGCCGGAGAAAGGCCCACGCAGTCGGCCACCGCGCGCAGCAACTCCGTCGCCGGGACCGGGGTGGGATGCGCCGCGTGATACACGGAAGCCGACAGCTTCTCGCCCGGAGCAAGCCCGACTCCCACCACGAGTGCCGCGAGTTCGGCCACCGAGATGACGGAGAGTCTGGCGTCCCAGCCCGTCGGCCGGCCGGGGATGGCCCGCAGCAGTCGGGCGAGCCCGGGGATGACCCACTGGTCACCACGCCCGTATACGAGGTACGGACGTAGCACGATGCCTCCGGCGGCCAGCACGCTGTCCTCGGCCGCCACCCGCGACCGTGACGTCGGTGACTGCGGTCTGCGTTCGAGTTGCGAGTGGCAAGCGCTACGGTAGGTGCCGCGGCCGTAGACGGCGGCGGTACTGAGATACACGACGCGGGACACTCCGGCACGTCGGGCGTCGGCGACCAGCTCGGCAGTCCCCCGGGCATTGACGATGTCGTTGGCCTCAGGTGTCCCCCCGATCTGCGAGGCGCAGTGCAGCAGTACGTCGACGCCTTCACAGACCCCGCGCAGTGAGTGTGGGTTCGCGAGGTCGGCCTGCACCAACCGCACCGGGCGAGGGCCGGATCGGGGCGGAGAACGGCGGTGTGACAGCAACTTCAGGGCTGCTCCTCGACGGGCGGCCTCCGCAGCGACGTGCCGGCCCACGAACCCGGCCGCGCCCGTGATCATGACAGTGTGCACCAGGCACCTCTCGGCTGCTCCGGAGGGCAGCGGTTCGTCGTGCTCAGCGTGATGTCGGCGGTGAATACCGACTCGCCGTCCTGCACGCCTGTTACCCGCACGGGCGTCTCACCGGCGACGGACACTCCCTGGATCGCTTCTATACGGCACGGCGCGTCGAGTTCGGCATAGCGCGTGAAGATGCCGCTGATGCCGGTGACGAGCTTGTCGGGCCGGCCGGTGACCGCGTACGCGGCCTGTCGGGCCGCCTCCAGAAGCATCATGCCGGGGATGTGGTCGACAGGATGGTCGAAGAAGATCGGGTGCGTGCTGTCGACGCGCAGCCCCCAGGAGCGGTGGCCGTCGACCACAGCCATATCCTCGGTGAGCACTACGTTCTCGGCGTTGCACCGTCCAACCCTCGCCGGGTCGACAGGCGCGCCGGCCACCTGCGTCGTACCCGTGGGCCGGTCGCTGCGCAGTCTCCGGTAGACGGCCGGGTTGATGCACTTGAAGGACGCCGATGCGGTGGCCAGGGCCGTGCCCCCGAGCAGCGCGGTCACCACATACCGCATGTCGGCGAGGTTCCCACCCCGGCGGACCACCTCACGGCATTCCGTGCGCAGTTCGACCTCAGCCGGCGTCGGAGTCGCGAGGAGGAGGTCTGGGGTTGCGGTTATCGCCATGTCCCGCATCATGAACTGATGGTCGAACGGCACCGCGTACTCGGCGTGAGCCAGCAGTGCTCCTACTTGGCGGACCGACTCGACCAGGAGCATCGTGTCCTGGTACCCGCCGGACTGAGCAAAGAGAGAGTGCCCTCGGGGCCACTGCGCTCTGACCATGAAGCACTCGGACCGCCCTTCCGGCTGCGGAACCGCCTCCCAGCCGGTGAGCAGTACTTCCGCGACCGCGGCACGGTGGACGAACTCGCGCGGCACCGTGGTGGTGAGCCCCGGATCGCCGCTCGGGCTGTGGACCTCGATCTTCCCGCCGGGCTCGTGCACTGCTAAGGCCTGCGTCTGCATGCGTGCCCCTCCTGAGCTGTTGTGGGCAGGGGAGAGCACTCAACATCGCCGTCCCCCTTCGGCTCGATGCTTGACTCGGCAAGTACAGACATGTCTGCTCGAAAAATCAAGGGAAAGATTTTACTGTGGCGCAAACCCTTCCACCGAAGATCCGCCCCAACGCCCCCGTCTCCTGGCGGACCCCGGGGGCAGGTACATAAGTTGTACACTCCCTTACAATCAGACAAGTCTGTTTGGTATGTTGGGGCTGCGTCACGCTCCGACAACCCTCGACGTCATGCCTGTCACCCAGGAGAACCCGATGAACCAGCAGGCCATAGACCAGCTCCGGCCTCATCGCAGGGAAGGGCACCACCCCGCGAACCCCTCGCCGCGGCACACCACTGCACCCGCGCCTCGCCCCACTTGGACTCCCAACGCCGAGCACAAGAACCTGCATGTCCTGGTCGTCGAGAACGAGACAGCCGCCGCCGACACCCTGGTTCAAGGGCTGATGCGGCAGGGCCACCACGCCGAGCGCGCGAACACCGGCGGCGAGGCCCTGCGCGTCCATCACCACGCCGACCTGGTGTTACTTGACCTCGACCTGCCCGACCTGGACGGTCTTGAGGTCTGCCGCGGCATCCGAGCCGTCAGCGACACACCGATCATCACCGTCACCGCACGCGGCAGTGAGCTCGACCGGGTGCTCGGCCTCCAGGCCGGCTCGGACGACTACCTGGTCAAGCCGTACGGCTTCCGTGAACTCCTGGCCCGCATCGAGGCGGTGATGCGGCGGTCCGGGCCTCGCGCGGAAGCGGCTCGAGCCATCTCCCAGGGACCGCTGCACATCGATACCACCACGCGCCAAGTCACCCTGGAGGGCGACCCGGTGGAACTGACCCGCAAGGAGTTCGACCTGCTGCACCTCCTCGCCACGCACCCCGGTTCCATCGTCTCGCGTCGGCAGTTGATGGCACAGATCTGGGGAGACACCTGGTCACAGCGGGGGCGTACGATCGATACCCACGTCAGCAGCCTGCGGGGCAAGCTCGGTTCCAGCAGTTGGATCATCACAGTCCGCGGTGTCGGCTTCCGGCTCGGCCATCCTTGAGCACGCCGTCCGCCCCGACGAGCGGGCCTATGATGCAGATAAGTCGGTATATTTCTATGTGAGGACCCGAGGCATGAGACAGCAGGAACGTGGGATCAGGTCCCGGAAACTGCTCTTGAAAGCGGCCGCGGAGGTCTTCGACGAGCGCGGCTACGACTCGGCGAGCACCACCGAGATCCTCGAACGGTCAGGACTGACCCGCGGGGCCCTGTACCACCACTTCCCTTCCAAGGAAGCCATCGCCGTCGCGCTGCTCACTACGCACCGCGAAGCCCTCGAGATACCCGCGCAGTCAACGAAGATGCAGGCCGTCATCGACCTCACCTTCGCCTATGCCTTCCAGCTCCAACGTGACCCGATGCTGCGCGCCTGCGTACGCCTGGCGGTGGAGCAGTCCTCCCTGCGAGGCGCGGCGGCCGCCCCGTATCAACAGTCCAGCATGGCCGTACGAGAGCTGTTGGCCCAGGCGAAGGAGCAGGGCGAACTCCTGCCCGGCGTCGAACTGCTGGAGGCCGCCGAGATGATCAATGGCACGTTCACCGGGATACAGGTGCTGTCAAGGGTGCAGACCGGCCGGAAGGATCTGCCCGAACGCGTCAGCATCATGTGGCGGTTCCTGCTGCCGGGGCTTGTCAGCCCCGGCATGATCGGCCACCTTCGGGTCGCTCCGCCGCAGCAACGGACCGACAGGGCCGACTGACAACCGGTTCAATCTCGCTGCCGGGCCCAACCCGCCACGGAGAACAAGGGCTTGAGCAGACCCCAGACGTGTTCTGCCGTCTTGGGGTCCCACCAGTAGTCGTCGGCGTGGCCGAGCGACTCGAGGCCGGCGGTGACCACCACGGCGAGGTCTGCGAGGCAGTGCATGTCAGCACCTTCGGGGGCGCTAGCGGCGATCCGCTCACGCAGCCGCGTCAGCGCCTCCTCACGCAGCCGCGGCGGCCCGCTCGTACCGTCGGCCGCGACCTGGATGCCCGCACGGACCAGTTGGTCCTCGCGCAGGGTCACGCCCAGATCGGTGCTGAACTTCTCCGGGGCTTCGGCCGCGCCCCCTTGGAACGCCTCGCCGGCCAATGCCTCGACACGGACCCGGGCCTGCGCGTGCACCTCCCCCACCAGTTCCGCGACGGAGTGGAAATGGTGGTAGAGCGCGCCCCGGCTCACCCCTGCGACACGGCAGATGTTCACGAGTCCGGCGTCGGCCGGCTGGCCGTTGGCTATGAGGGACGCCGCGGCATGGATGAGCATCTGTCGGGTACCTTCGGACTGCTTCTCCATCAACTTCCCGCTTCTTCCTCACTGCACCCCCCTTACGCACAGGGGCACGGGGGCTTACGGGGGGGGTGCATCAATAGGGAAAGCATACAACCTTGCCTGCTTCTGCTGACAAGGCAGTCGTCGAGATCGGGCTCAATCCCGACGTTCTCTTTAACAGGCGCTGCCTTGCCGATACTCGTCTGGCGCCGGAGCCCCTGGGCGCGCCAAAGCGAAATTTGGCCCGCGCCAATCAGACAGGTCTGTATCCACTGATATTTTCAGCGGCAGAGTCCCGGCGCCGTCCGCCCCGGGCATACCGGGGTGAAGATGCCCCAGCTTTCGCAGGACGGGCACTCGCCTCGCAAGCCCTCCGGTCTTCGGCCGCTGAGGCGAGAGCACCTCGGTACGTCCTCGGGAAGCAAGGCCACGCAGCGCTCACCACCGGAAGGACAACAGCGTCTCAGCCCCTCCGAGAGCAGACGCAGGCCCGCCACCTGGAACCCATTTTGACCAAGAAGACTGCCGCCTCCGCCCCTGAGTCGTCCTGAGCAACCCGCACGGCCCGTGTCCGCAGCCCCGCTCAACACCAGCGGCGCGTGGCCCCGCCGCCCACCGCTGCGCCCGGCCCGGCCCGGCAGTCATGGCCTCACCCGGGCTCACGTGTCCTGTTGCAGGAGCACGCCTCCGTACTTGATCGCGAGCCGAGGGGTCACCGCGCCCACGCTCTTCATGGCCGTGCAGGCGAGGACGGGCACCAAAGGAGGGTGCCGCAGCCGATTCGAGGATGCGACGCCGCCGCCCCGCGCAGACCGGCGCGCAGCGGAAGGAGACACCCCAGGGCCGTCGATGCCAATGCCCCGCCGTCCGGTCACCAGGCTGCGCCGACCGGGGTGGCGGTAGCGGGGCCGCCGTGTCCCGTACTCGGTCCTGCGGCCACCCTGCGTGGAACTCGGCTGAACCGACAACCGCCCACCCGGTGGTGAGGGGAACGCCATTGAGGAACTGGGTTGAGTGCCCGCAAGAGCAGTGGAGAAACCAAGGAAATCGACCGTGTGTTCTTGCATTCGCCGGGCACGAGGAGCGACGGAGGTTGATAACTATGGTTCCCCTGCTTCTCGTTCTTCTGCTGGCTCTGATCCTCTTCGGCGCGGGCTTCGCGCTCAAGGCACTGTGGTGGATCGCCGTCATCGTGCTGGTCGTCTGGCTGCTCGGCTTCGTCATGCGCTCCGCGGACGCAGGCGGCCGCAGGGGACGCTGGTATCGCTGGTAATCCGCCAAGCAGCGGCATGCCTGTGGGCCCCGGATACGTCCGGGGCCCACAGGCAGTTCCCGGGGTGTTGGCGGTTCTACTCGGTGCCGACTGCACGCAGCGTGGCGAGCACCAGTGCCCGGGTGACGGTGACGATTTCGCTGACGCGGACCTGTTCCTGCGGGCCGTGCGCGAGGCGTACGTCGCCGGGGCCGTACTGCAGCGTGGGGATGCCCGCCCCTGCGTACAATCGCAGGTCGCTGCCGTAGGGAGCGCCTCGCTCCGGCGGTCGTGGGCCGCCGGTGACGTCGGCGTGCGCGTCGCCGACCAGGGCTGCGAGCGGGTGTCCGGCGGGCAGCCGTCCGCTGGCGAACTGACCTCCGGGCCACGTCACCACGGCGGGGTGAGAGCGCAGCCACGGATCGACAGCGCAGGCTTCGGCCACGCACACCTCCAGTTCGGTGCGCGCCCGGACCGGATCCTCGCCCAGCCGGACACCCAGTCTTCCCTCGGCCACCAGCAGGTCGGGCACACTGCTGGCCCAGTCGCCGGCCCGGACGGTCCCCACGGACAACGGGTACGGAATGGGGTATTCGGCCATCAGGGCATCGGCGTCGGTGTTGCGGCGGGCTTCGAGACGGGCGAGCGCGCGGTGGATGGGCAGGTAGGCGTCGACGGCGCTCATGCCCGCGTATCTGGTGCTGCCGTGGGTGGCGCGACCGGGTACCTCGATGCGGAAAGTAAGGGCGCCGGCGTTCGCGGTCATGAGGGCGCCGCTGGTCGGTTCCGTGATGATGCAGGCATCACCGGTGTGGCCGCGTTGGAGGGTGCCGAACGCTCCGAGTCCTCCGTCCTCCTCGCTGACAACGAAGTGCGCGGACACCTGGCCACGCAGCTTCGCGCCCGCCCGCCGTATCGCGGCCAGGGCGGCGAGTATCGCCACCACACCCGCCTTCATGTCGCATGCTCCGCGGCCATGCACTACGTCTGCGCCGACCCGAGGCCGGAAGGGGTCTCCCTCCCATTGCGCCATGTCCCCGGGAGGAACGACGTCGACATGCCCCTGAAGGACCAGGATCGGCCCGTCGCCCTGCTGCCGCGTGCCGCCCACCAAGCCCCACGCCTCCGTACGCGGGGCTTCGCCGCCCGGGAACCGGGGGTGCACACGCAACTCGGGCAGGTTCATGGACCACAGGTCGACATCGAGATCCAACCGCTCCAGGTGGCGGGCCAGGATGTGCTGCAACTCGGACTCCGCGGCGCTCCCCGTCACGCTGGGGACGCTGAGAAGGTCCTGCAAGATCCGGGCGATGCCCTCCTCGTCCACTGCGGCCAGCGCGGACGCTTCCCTGCCGCTCACGTGTGCTGTCATCGAAAACGCTCTCCCGGCATATGACATCAGGACAAGCCGGAGGCTACGGTTGCGACAGGACGCAAACAATCGCCATTCAATGCAATCTTCTATTGATTTCTTGCAATATCGACCTTCATATAGTTATTTGTTGCGCCCCTGCTGTGCCCTTGCTGCGCCTGCTGACGTCTGGAGCGAAGTCGTGGACACCATCGACGAATCGATCATCCGCTGCGTGCTGCGCAACGCCCGCTCCACGTACGCCGAGATCGGCCAGGCAGCAGGCTTGTCCGCTCCCGCCGCGAAACGGCGTCTCGACCGCCTGGTGGCCACGGGCGCGATCCGTGGATTCACCGCTCTCGTCGACCCTCAGGCGCTGGCCTGGCACACCGAGGCATTCGTCGAGGTCTACTGCACGGGCAACCCCACCCCCGCCCAGCTGCGCCAAGCCCTGGAAGACATTCCCGAAGTCGTCGAAGCCTGCACCGTCTCCGGAGCAGCCGACGCAGTGCTCCACATGCTTGCCAGAGACATCACCCATCTGGAACTGGCCATCCAACGGGTACGCGCCACCGCCCCCGTCGACCGGACCGAGAGCGTCATCGTGCTCTCCCGACTGCTCAACCGGCCTCGGTCGTGACCACACGCCCCAAGTCCGCCGCAAGCAACGAGGTCGCGGCAACCGCCCAGTGCGACTGTGACACAGGCCGGGCCCGATGACACTGCCGTGCCGCCCTTCATAGCGCCTGTGACCATGGCTGCACCCCGGAAATACTCGCCCGAGTTGCGTGAGCGTCCGGTACGGACGTATCGCATCACCGAGCCGAAGCCGCAGATCAAGGAGCTGGCCGTCGGCCTCGGCATGCACCGACGCCGCGCGGAGAAGGAACCGTGCGAACGGCGACGCCGCGACGCCGAACCGGCCGAGCGGATCAAGGAGTCCACACGGAGTCCAGCGAAACCTACGGCTCACCGCGCCTGCACGCCGTCCTCAGACGCGAGGGCACACGCGTACGCCAGAGTTCGCCGGTGACGGCGCACGTGAGCCGTGCTCTCCGAAGGCGCTCACGCGCTGGCCGACCCGGAGACCCTGTACCGCCACTTCCCCACCAAGACCGACCTGGTGGCGGCCGTCGTCGAGGAGTTCGTCGCGCAGGTGGCCGCCGACGCCGAGGCCGCCTGTGCGCGCGTCGCGTCGGGAGCCCGCGCGTGGGACGAGGTCACCGGGTTCCTGACCCGGCTCACCGAGGAGGTGGCGACCAACCATGCCGTGAAGGCCGCCACTCAGACGCTGGGTGCCGTCCCGGACGACAAGGCCGACGAGGACCGCGCCGGCGCGGCCCTGACGACCCTCATCCAGGCCGCCCAGTCCGACGGCGATCACCCGTTTCCTCGCCGGCAAGCCGCTGGAGGGCCTGCCCTACTGCCGCAGCGTCGAGCGAGTGTCATCGACCCTCACCCCGTCGGCCACCGAGCCCGTCCCCATGATCTGACTCGCCCTGAGCCTTCATGAACCAGGAGAGAGCCAGTCGGCGCGCAGGCTCACCCGGATGGCACCGGGGTGCCGCCTGCCCTCGGAACAGGGCCGGTATCGACACCTCGACGTCCATGCTGCTGCAGGAGAACGTCGCACCGCCGAAGAACACGCTGCCGCCGGAGAACCTCGCGCTGGTGAGGCCCCGTTGCCACCGGAGAACACCCGGCACGTGAAGGCCATGTCGCCGTCGATGGTGACCCCGGTGGGATCAAGTGCCAGGTGCGGCTCGGATGTTCTACCGGCCGGTCAGGTCCACCAGGAGATCGCAGTGCGGGTCGTCGGGGGCCGGGCACTGGTGCTGCTCTTCTTCGATGAGGCTCGGCAGAGAGGCGATCAGCGCGGTGGGCGTACCCGTGAGGCGGGTGTCGACGCCGATGACGCCCGGGAGATCAGGACGCTGCACGTACAGGCGCAACAGGCTGCGGCCCAGCAGCAGAAACCCGATCACGAAGGGGTTCTCCTCGTCATCGGGGTCCGACAGGGCGCGCAGGACGGTGAGTGCCTGGCCCTGTTCGGGTTCTGGGTCCGGGGTGAGCTCCGTGGGACGGAGGCGGATGACGGTCATCCCCATGGCTTCGCTGATGTCGCTGCTGCTGTAGAGCTGGGTGCCGGCCAGGACGGTGCGAAGGATGCCGGGGATGTAGTAGGGCGCGACGGTGTCGTTCGGGATCTCGTACAGGAAGGTCGTGCCGTCCTCGTCGTCTCCGGCATGGACGGCGATCCGGACGGCGCCTGGGGCGGGCAGGACCCCGCGCAGGCGGCAGCCCTCAGCGATGGGCGCGTTGAGGTAGTACAGCAGCAGGCGGCTGACAGCCGCCTGCTGCTCCCGGTCTTCGGAATCGATCACTGGTTCACCCATGCGGGGCACTTGTTCTGTGGCTGGTTGCGGGAGAAGGCGTTGATGACGCCGATCTTCTGTCCACGGACGGCGTCATGCCTCCCGTCCCCATCCTTGCGCGTGTACTGAACGACCACGACAGACTTGACCTGCGCGGGGTGGCCGCCGGTTCTGATGGCGACGGCGGCTCACACCTGTATGTCGGTCAGACTGCCGCGGGGGCCCCGAGCATGGCGGAGGCTTTTTGCAACGGGCTGACAATGCGCTCGGGTGCGGCAGCCCGGGAGAGGTCGCGGCAGGTGAAGCCGAGCTCGGTCATGGCCCGCAGGACCTCACCGGCGCTGAAGTCGCGGCGGTCCTGGCGGGTGATGACCTGGCCGACCTGCTTGACGGGGTAGGTGCGACGACCGATGGTCACGGACGCCCCGACGACTTCCTCGGGCTTGACGCCCTTCATCGATTCCAGGACGCCGCTCTTGGTGAGGTCGAAGGGGAAGCGGGCGATGACACAGCGCATGATGCCTCACAGGGAGAAGGACGAGGGGATGGTTCTGTCACGGTCGAGGCCGTCAGCCGGCCAGGGCGAGGACACCCAGGGCGTTGCCGTGTTCGTCGACCACGGGCAGGGCAACGAGGCGCCGGTAGCGCATCGCGTGCTCGGCTTCGGCCATCGTGGTCACAGGGGAGGCGAAGGGCCCCGGGTCGACGAGGATGTCCCGCAGCTGGACCCGGTCCGTGTACACCGAGCTGTCGAGGACGGCGGTGAGCTGGGCCCGGGTGACGAGTCCGGTGCACACGCCGTCGTCGTCGCAGACGAGCAGGTGCCCGGTGCGGGCGCTCGCCATGACGGACAGGGCCACCTCGACGGTCATGTCGTCGCAGACCTGCGGTCCGGCGGTTTCCATGACATCGGCCACCGTCCTGGGCACGGGGGCGGCGGCGCCCGTCGAACGAAGCTGCATCTGAACCATCGTCAAAACGTGTCTCCTCCGAAGGTGGGCCGGCTTCCTGGACCTGAACACGAAGTCTTTACGCCGCCGGGTCGAGCGAGGACTGCCGGGTCCTGCGCCGGGCGGACGAGGCGGGGCTGCGTCGGCCGCGTGAGGACGACGTGCTGCGCTGACGCCGCTCGGTGACCGGCGCGGTGATCGTCACCGGGATGCCGGAAGGTGTCCGGGCGCCGGTGATCCGGCCGAGTGCCTCCTCGCCGGAGCGGACCTGCGTGGTCTGGGGCGTGATGCCCGCGGCGGCCATGAGGCGGGTCATGTCGCGGCGCTGGTTGGGGGTGACCAGGGTGACGACGCTGCCGGACTCGCCGGCGCGGGCGGTGCGGCCACCGCGGTGCAGGTAGTCCTTGTGGTCGGTCGGCGGGTCGACGTTGACGACGAGGTCGAGGTTGTCGACGTGGATGCCGCGGGCGGCGACGTTCGTGGCCACGAGCACGGTGACGTGCCCGGTCTTGAACTGGGTCAGGGTGCGGGTGCGCTGCGGCTGTGACTTGCCGCCGTGCAGGGAGGCAGCCCGCACCCCGCTGTTCAGCAGGTCCTGCGTCAACCGGTCTACGGCGTGCTTGGTGTCCAGGAACATGATCACCCGGCCTTCGCGCGCCGCGATCTGCGTCGTCGTCCAGTTCTTGTCCGCGCCGTGGACGTGCAGCACGTGGTGCTCCATCGTGCTGACCGTATTCGCGGACGGGTCGACGGAGTGGACGACCGGGTCGACGAGATAGCGGCGGACCAGGCGGTCGACGTTACGGTCGAGGGTGGCGGAGAACAGCATCCGCTGGCCCTCGGGGCGGACCTGGTCCAGGAGCGCGGTGACCTGGGGCATGAAGCCCATGTCGGCCATCTGGTCCGCCTCGTCCAGGACGGTGATCGCGACCTGGTTCAGCCGGCACTCCCCGCGGTCGATGAGGTCCTTGAGACGGCCCGGCGTCGCGACGACGACCTCGGCTCCACTGCGAAGCGCATTGGCCTGCCTGCCGATCGACATTCCTCCCACGACTGTGGCGAGACGCAGGTGCACCGAGCGGGCGTAGGGGGTGAGGGCGTCGGTCACCTGCTGGGCCAGCTCACGCGTGGGGACGAGGATCAGGGCCAGCGGCTGGCGCGGCTCGGCGCGCTGTCCGGCGGTGCGGGCCAGCAGGGCCAGGCCGAAAGCGAGGGTCTTGCCGGAGCCGGTGCGCCCGCGTCCCAGGGCGTCGCGACCCGCGAGGGTGTTGGGCAGGGTCGCGCTTTGGATCGGGAACGGGACGCTCACGCCTTGCGCGGTCAGCGCCGCCAGCAGTGGCTTGGGCATGTCGAGGTCGGCGAAGGTTTCGACCGCGGGGAGTGCGGGAGTGATCGTCTCCGGCAGGGCGAACTCGCCCTGGACCACTGCGGGCCGCCGGCCGTAGCCGCCCGAACGGCTCGGACCCCCGGAACGGCTCGGGGCGGACGATCCGAAACGGCCGCCCCGCCTCGAACCGCCGCCGGCGCCGAAAGCGGTGCCGTCGCCACGGCTGCGGCGGGAAGAACGAGTATTCGTACGTGCGGAGTTCATCGAGAACCCTTCCTTGATACGGCACGTATCAAGGAATTCCCGCAGCAGAAGCAGCGCGGAGAATCGCAAGAACGGACCGAATTGAATGCGAAAAGAATTAGGAGTGCGGCAGATCTGGCGCGGATTGCATCGACGGAATCTCTGGCACCATAAGGACGTGAATCCCGGACGCCTACCGGTTGCGCACCAGGACCAGGCGCGTGTCCCTGGACGAGGGACCACGGACGCCTCTCGTCCCGCAGGTCGCACCACTGCGGGGCATGTCCGTAGCTGGGGCCCGCACCCCGAGGGATGCGGGCCCCAGCTACGAAGTGCGCGTCAGCGTCAGGCGATGACGATGTTCTCGGCCGTCGGGCCCTTCTGGCCCGCCGCGATGTCGAAAGTGACCTTCTGGCCTTCGAGCAGCTCACGGAAGCCCTGGGCGGCGATGTTCGAGAAATGGGCGAACACGTCGGGCCCTCCACCGTCCTGCTCGATGAAGCCGAATCCCTTGGCCGCGTTGAACCACTTCACAGTGCCTGACGCCATGTCATGTCTCCTCTTGGGCAGTACGCCGGGACCCGCGATGCACGGATACCGGGTCGCCGCGATGATGCCCCGTCCGGAAACAACCGGCCATACGAAAAGCCGCCGGCGGCGGAAAGTGCCGACGCAGATTTTGGGAACCACAACTGCAACTGAGATCGACAGTAGCATGACATGGCGGGCCGGGTGCAATAAGCGGCTCCATCCTGCCGATTGCAGCAAAAACGCTTTCCGTGCCACGTGCCAAACCCTCATGTCGCGGATATAGATATTGACCGACCCGAAGCGCAGGGTTTCAGGAACAGCGGACCGTTGAGCGCTCAAAAGAGCGCGCATTCCGGTGGCGATTGCCTGCCCGGCGTGCACTCCAGTGACCCGTGCGCTGGTCCCGCCGCGCATCCGGGCGCTGGTGAGGTGAGCCGAGCCGACGGGCAGGCCGCCAGGTGTGCAGTGACCCTCGGGCCTCACTCACCCGCTGCCCGCCGACATCAAGGCCGAGGTGCTGCAGGCCCTGACAGGTGAAGGAACCGGCCTGACCCGACGGATCGTCTCGGCTGTCGATGAGATACCCCGGCCCGAACGCGGCGCGGCCAGGGATTCGAAGTCTGGACGAGTGTCCGAACGCCCGCTCCCCCAAACCGCACGACTGCCACACCGGTTTTGCGGCCCCCGACCGCCACGCCGCCCGCAGCCACGGGCCTCGCAGCCCTCATCCTCCGGACCGGTGCCCCTGCCCCTTCCGAGCCACACCCTGGTCGCCGGGGACCAGCACGCAGGCGACCAGGACCGCCGCGTCGCCACTTCCAAGGCGGAGGTGACCGCCTGGTCCAGTAGCACAGCAGAACGCCCACGCCGAAGACGTGGGCGAGGGAGAACTTTCACGCCATGACAGCTGACGCAGGCGCTGCACGCCGTGGACTCTGTCATCTGAGGCAATGATCCCACCGCCTCAGGCTGCGGGTGGTTTGGATGCTTCGGCGGCGCGGCGGTGTTCGGCGTTGATGCGCTGGGCTTCTTCGAGCTGGTCTTCGAGGACGATGATGCGGCAGGCTGCCTCGATGGGGGTGCCCTGGTCGACGAGCTCGCGGGCGCGGGCGGCGATGCGCAGCTGGTAGCGGGAGTAGCGGCGGTGTCCGCCTGCGGAACGCAGCGGGGTGATGAGGCGGGCTTCGCCGACGGCGCGGAGGAAGCTCTGGGTGGTGCCGAGCATCTCGGCGGCCCGGCCCATGGTGTATGCGGGATAGTCGTCATCGTCGAGACGCCCGAAGAAATCGTCTGCTGTCATCGCACCTCTCTGTGGACGCGTGGAGGGGCCCTGGTGCCATTTTGCACCAGGGCCCCGAAGGAACTGCTACACCATCTGCCGGCCCCAGTAATGCGCCGGCCTTCTGTTTCCGCGAGCCCGGCCTGAACGCTGCCGGGGGTGCGGGGATCGCGGATGCGTGACCGGAGACCACCTCACTATCGATGTCCTGCGGTACCCGGACCCACTGCTCGTCCGGGCGATCCTGATGGCGCTCTGCTCCTCCGTTCTTCCTCTGATCACTCACTTGCCGAACCGGTACTGCGGTACTGCTGGTGGCCTGCCACAGCACCACCCTTCGGCAGCCAGCCCCGTCGCCCGTCCTGCATCTGCTCTGGCTTAGAACCCCACTGCCGAACCTCCCGGCACGCGCGCCCGCAGTCAGACGCCTTTACCGGGGTACCACTCGAAAAATGCACTGCGGGTACTGCGGTCCTGCTCATGGCGGCCCCTGATCACTGCGGGCCACCCGGTCCGGCCGTCAGTCCCGTCACCGTCCTGCGACAACCCTGGCTTCGGAACTCCACCGCCGCACCGCCCTGCGTACTGCAACTGCGTACTGCTGCCCGGCAGTTCATCTCTGCCGGGCCCTCTTGATCTCGGCTACGAGAGAAACCATAACCAGCCCAGCGCCCAATGTCTACTCTGACCGATGCAGATTTTCGTGAGTCTGACGGCGAGGTAGTCGCCCACGGTCGGAACAGCGAACAAACAGACACCTGGTTCCGGTTCGCGGCGCTGTCCACGGAGATGAGGACGCCTTCGCCACAGACGTCGAGGGGGCGTCGACCTGGCGGTTCTCCGGAACGATCCCGGCCGAAGGGCTACCGCCGCCGGCGAGCCGAGCGACGAGGAGATCGACGGCGGGCTCGCTCTCATGGACAGGCGACTCCGAGCGGCTGTTCGGGAACCCAGCCTGCTGGAGGCCGTCTGAGCGTGGTCCCGGCCGGTCGTCCGACAGGGAGCACGCCGCCTATGGCTTCGGCGTGGTTGCTCCCCGAGCCTCGGCCGATCAGGCGAGTGGGAACGGTGGTGTACGGGCCCGGGAGCGGTCGCCGTCGGAACGAGCACGGCTCACCGCGCTTCGCTGGTCGGCCCTGCTCTGCCTCGTCCGGACGGCGCGGCAGAGCAGGGCCCGTGTCAGCTGATCCTGCCTGCGAAGGCGCACGGACCAGGAACCGTCACCGCCAGATGGACCTCAGCTGCCACGCCTGCATGCGGTCGAGGGTGGCGGCGCCGCCCTCGGCGAAGACCTCGACGCCGGTGCTGGAAGGGTCGGGGAAGATCTGGTCGGTGATCACGGCTTCGCCACTGCCGCCGAAGACCTCGACGGACGACCGGTCGACCAGGACCCGCAGCTTGATCTTGCCGTTCGCCGCCTTCAGCGGTGCGGTCTGGACGCTGGGGAAGGTGCTGTTGAAGTCTCCGGCGCCGGAACGGGTGCGGTCGACGTACAGCTCCTGGGTCGTGCTGTCGTAGCCGATGACGGTCTCCTCGCCACCCGCGCCGGTGCGCAGCTTCAGACCGAAGCGGTCGGCGTCCTTCAGGGAGAAGGTCGCCTCGATGTCGAGTGCCTTGCCCTTGGCCGCGGGGCCGGTCAGGCGCTTGGAGGTGTTCTTGACGGTGACGCCGGACGCGGTCGCGGCCGGGCGCTTCTGGCGGAGGGAATCCAGGCTGCCCACCGGCTTGCCGGTGAGCCGGATTCGGCCGTCGACGGTGCGCAGGGCCATCTCCCTCGGAACGCTCTGCGCGCCGCGCCAGGGGACGTTGGGGACGGACTGGCCGTAGTCCCAGTTGTTCATCCAGCCGATCATGTACCGCTTGCCGCCCGGGGCGTTCTCCCAGGAAACGGCCGCGTAGTAGTCCTTGCCGTAGTCGGCCCAGTCGGCGCGCTGCACGACCGACTTGGCGGGCTTCTCGGCGGCGGTGAACCGGTCGGCCATGACGTGGCCCCAGCCGGCGGTGTTCATGTCGACGACCTGGATCTGCGCCTTCTTGCCGACGTACGGGCGCATGTCGAAGGACGCCCAGTCCAGGCTCTCGCTGTCGGCGCCGGTGGCGCTGCGGACGATCTTGCCGTCGAGGAGCAGGTTGACGGACGTCTCCTGCGAGACGGGCTGGGCCTTGGTGTCGGACAGCATGATGTGGTCGACGTTGAGGTGGCCCCAGCCGCCGGTGTTGCTGTCGACGATCTTGATCCGCGCCTTCTTGCCGGCGAGGTCGCTGACGCCCCAGGAGGCCCAGTTGAGTGTCTCGGCGTCCTTGCCGGTGGCGCTGCGGACGGCCTGGCCGTCGACGAGGAGTTCGACGGCGGTGGGGCTGTCGGAGTCGGCCGGGTGGTTGCCGCCGCCGATGAGGAAGTTGATGTGCTTCTTGTCGATGGTGAACTCGGGTGAGGTGAGGGTGCCGGTGGTGGCGTCGCCGTTCTGGAAGGTGTTGGCCAGCCCGTCTCCCAGGAAGCCGGAGACCTGTCCCTGGCCGGGGAGGGTGCCGGTGGCCGGTGCGGTGCCGAAGGCGTCCCCGGTCGCCGCCCAGTCGCCATAGGTTCCGCCTTCGAAGTCGGCGAGGACCGTGCCCTCGGGTGGAGTCCTGTCCATGACGGTTCCGGCCTCGTGCGGATGCCGCCCGCCACCGACCTTGAAGTTCAGGTAGGGGCTGTCGACGGTGAAGGAGGGGGAGGTGAGGATGCCGGTGGCGCCGTCACCGCCGTGGAAGCTGTTGGCGAGGCCCTTGCCGTCGAAGCCGGTGACGGCCCCCTGCCAGTCCACCGCCCCGGCTGCCGGTCCCTGGCCGAACGCGGCGCCGACTGTCGTCCACTCACCGAAGTCGGTGCCCTCGAAGTCCTGCATCACCGTGCCGGTGGGCGGGGTGTAGGTGCCCTTGTCCTCGGCGGTGAACTTCTTGCCGTCGAAGTCGCCGATGAAGTACTGCGAGCCCGACCCGCCCGCGATACCACCGGGGTTGATGTTGGCGACCAGGACCCACTTGATGTTCTTCTTGTCCCCGTCGACCGCGAGGGGGAACAGGTCCGGACACTCCCACTCGCCGCCCGTCGCACCCTGCGGCCCGAACTCGCTGAGCAGGTCCCAGTCCTTGAGGTTCTTCGACGAGTAGAACCGCACCTTGTGCTCTTCGGACAGCGAGACCGTCATGAGCCAGCTCTTGGTCGGCGCGTACCACTGGACCTTCGGGTCACGGAAGTCCTTGGAGCCGATGTCGATGACGGGATTGCCCTGGTACTTGGTCCAGGTGCGGCCGCGGTCGGTGCTGTAGGCGAGCGACTGGGCCTGCTTGCCTCCGTCCTTGTAGGCGCTGGTGTAGATCGCCACCATCGGCGGGTTCTTCTTGGTGCCGAAGCCGGTGGTGTTGTTCTCGTCGACGACCGCGCTGCCGGAGAACACCATCTCCTCGTCGTCGTGCGACAGGGCGAGCGGCAACTCCTCCCAGTGCACGAGGTCCTTGCTCACCGCGTGCCCCCAGGACATGTCGCCCCAGGAGTTGCCGTTCGGGTTGTACTGGTAGAAGAGGTGGTATTCGCCCTTGTAGTAGACGAGGCCGTTGGGGTCGTTCATCCAGTTCTTCTGCGGGGTGAAGTGGAACTGGGGTCTGTAGGTCTCGGAGTACGGCGGGGCGCCGGCCGCGACGGCCTGAGGGGCGAGCGGGGCTGCGGACAGGGCGCAGACCGTCGTCACCGCCGCCATCAGCCGCATGCGGGCATGCCGGGATACGTGTACAGAGCTCATGGTGTCTCCTTGTCCCGCGGTCGTCCGCGCAGCGGTGACTGCGGCCCCGGCGCGGACGGACCGAAAAGTGACACACCCTGGCCGACGCGGCGTCCACGCCGTCGACCAGAGGTGTCAACGTTGACCTATGTCAGCGATGACATCGAGTGCCCGATTATGAAGCGCAATCCCGCCAGTGCGTCAACGGTGCGGGCGCGACTGTTTCGGTGCCGATCGCAGACCATCAGGCGTCGCCGGCGGTCGCGAACTTCGCCGCCTGATTCGGGCAAGGCGGGCTGAGGTCGGTAAACATCCAGGTCAGGGCGGTGACCTGGGTGGCGAACCAGCGCGCTTCCGCCTGCATCGCGAGTGACCGAGATCAGCAAGTTAACGAGTTGTTTCCGGCCTGTTGACCGGTCGGGCCTCTCGGTGCTTCACTTCCGGAACCGGTACCGAAACCGGTTCCGGTACCGCTTCCGGTACCGCTTCCACGGGTCTGTGTACGATCGGCCCTTCGGTGCGGGAGGACGTCTTCCGCCTCTGCAGGGAAGGAGGGGAGGTGACATGGGAGTCACTATCGCCGACGTGGCCGCGCATGCCGGGGTCAGCAAGACGACGGTCTCGCGGGTGCTGAACGCCAAGGGCGAGCTCAACGAGAACACCGTCCTGAAGGTCCGCCAGGCGATCTCGGAGCTCGGCTATGTGCCGAGCGCCGGGGCAGTGGGGCTCGCACGCGGCACGACCCAGATGATCGGCATGCTGGTCCCTGACATGGCCTGGGCCTGGGCCGGCATCGTGCAGGCGGTGGTCGAGACGCTGGAGACCGAGGGCTTCGGACTGCGCATGCTGACCGTGAACCGAGGTGAGGAGTCACTGCGAAGGCTGGGCTTGCAGGTCGCTGCCAAGTCGTTCGACGGTCTGCTGGTGATAGAGCCCGAGGGGGCCCTGGGAGCCATCACGGAACTGCACGAAGCCGGACTGCCGGTGGTGCTGATCGACGACCGCTTCCAGCGGCCGGGATTCCCGTACGTGGCCACCACCAACCGGGAGGGCGGTGAGCAGGCGGCGCGCCACCTGCTGGACCTCGGCCGCCGCCGTCCTCTGGTGGTGACCGGTCCTGAGGCGTACGGCTGTACTCAGGAACGGCTGGGCGGCTTCGTCGACGTCTATGCGCAGGCGGGGATCGAGCTCGACCAACGCCGCATCATTGACGGAGACTTCCTCTTCGACAGCAGCCGGAGCGCGGTCGCACGAGCTCTCGCGGACGGCGTGGAGTTCGACGCGGTCTTCGGACACAACGACCCCTCGGCGGCCGGCGTGCTCACGGCCTTGCACGAGGCCGGCCTGCGGATTCCGCAGGACGTCGCCGTGGTGGGGTTCGATGACATCGAGCTGGCGTCGTACACCTATCCGGCACTGACCACCATCCGCCAGCCGATGCGGGAAATGGGCGAGGCGGCGGCCCGTCTGCTGCTCGACCACGTGCGCAGATCGCCGGAGGCCGCCCCCTCGCGCATCATTCCCACCAGCCTCGTGATCCGTGGCTCGACGTTGGAGCCGAACTCGAACTGACGTGGAGTCATCGCGACGCGCACATGATGGCGCCTCGCAGCCGGGCGGTGCGTTGCCGGCGGCGCACCGCCCCCTGTCTCATTGAATCCTCGTCGAGCTACTCAGGTCTCGCCTCTCACGAACCCTGGCGGCTGCACCCGCGTTCACGCGGCACCGCCCACATGCACCCTTCCGCCCGTGCGTTCCCGATCCGGGACACCGAACGATGCGCCTGGCACACCTCGCCCGGCCGCTACCCACTTCGCGTCGGACGCTCCCGGCGCGACCCGCGACCGACCGCCGTACGGCGCTGCCACCGCAGACGGTCTCCCCTCGTGTGCTGACTCATCCGGGCACCCGCCCGCCCTCACCCTTCGCCCCCCCGCGCCTGTATCGCCCAACGGCAAGGAGCCGCATCATGCGCATCACCACCCGTCACACCGTCAGGACCGTCCAGACCCTGTGCCTCGCCGTCACGGCCGCCCTGGTGGCCACCGGCTGTGGCCGGAGCGAGGATTCCGGCCCCGGCAAGGACGCGCCCGCCGAGATCGGCGCGGGCAAGGCCAAGGGGACCGTGGTCATGTGGTCCATGGGCGACCCCGACGAAAACCTGAAGTCCCTGGCCAAGAAGTTCGAGCAGGAGAACCCGGACGCCGACGTCAAGATCACCGCGGTCCCGTGGAGCGCCGCCCACGACAAGCTGACCACCTCGATCGCCGGCGGCAACACCCCGGACATGTCCGTGGTCGGAACCACCTGGATGGCCGAGATGGCCGCCATGAACGGCTTCCAGGCCACCCCGGCGTCGATCAGGTCGTCGGACTTCTACCCCGGCCAGTGGGACACCACCAAGTACAAGGACACCTCCTACGGCGTCCCGTTCATCGCCGACACCCAAGCGATCTACTACCGGACCGACATCACCACGAAGGCCGGTATCAAGGGCGCCCTGGCCGGCGACCGGGCCGGATACCTGAAGGACCTCAAGGCCATTCAGGCAACCGCCGGCAAGGAGAACCCCAAGTTGAGCCGTGCCAGCGGGCTGGTGATGGGCTTCAACTCCTGGATCTTCTGGGTGCCGATGGTCTGGCAGCAGGGCGGTGACATCTACGACGCCGAGACCGGGAAGTTCACCTTCGACTCGCCCGAGGTCGCCAAGGCGCTGGAGTACTACGCGAGTGTCCCGAAGCAGGGCCTGGCGCCGACCGACAGGGCGGACAACGTGCAGGGCTTCCGGGACGGGCTGATCGCCGTCTACCAGGAGGGCGCGTGGGCCGGCGGCAGCTTCCACAAGGACGCCCCGGAGCTGGACGGCAAGTGGAAGACCATGCCGGTGCCCTACTCCGAGCAGCCCGCCGGGTTCGCCGGCGGCAGCGACCTGGCGGTGTTCAAGGAAGCCAAGAACCCCGACGCCGCATGGAAGTTCGCCCGGTTCCTGACCGAGCCCGCCAACCTCGCGACCTACGCCAAGGCCACCGGCAGTCTGCCCGCTTCGCCCGGCGCGTGGTCGGAGGGGAATCTGAGCGCGGACGAGAACATGAAGGCGTTCGACGAGCAGCTCAAGGTCAGCAAGGCGCCGCCCGCCATCACGACCTGGCAGCAGATCGCCGACGCCATCGACTCCGAACTGGAGAAGCTGATCCTCGGCAAGGCCACCGTCGCCGAGGTGCAGAAGACGCTGCAGTCCAAGGCCACCGGCATCGGCACCGGCCGCTGAGCGCCACCGCAATGAGCACCCCTCGTACGGACGGATGACATCCATGTCCACGAAAACGCTCCCCGGGCGGGACGCCATCAGCAAGCAGGGCACCAAGGGGCCGGAGCGGAGCGCCGATCGCCGGCACTCCCCGCTGCGGAGCACGGCGCACGGCAGGCAGGCCCGGGCCGCCTGGGCCCTCGCCGCCCCGTTCCTCGCGCTGTTCGCGGCCTTCATGCTGCTGCCGGTGGTCTGGTCGCTGCTGATGAGCCTGACCGACACCCGGAGCGCCGACCTGCGCACGCCGCTGAACGTGTCGTTCACCGGCCTCGACAACTACGTACGGCTCTTCCAGGACGAGCAGTTCTTCACGGCCCTGCGCAACACGGCCGTGTTCGTCCTGGTGGCCCTGCCTCTGACGCTGGCCGCCGGGCTCGCCGCGGCGGTCGCCCTCGACCGCGGTATCCGCCGCTTCCGGGCCGTCTTCCGGGTCGGCTTCTACCTGCCGGTGATCACCAGCATCGTGGCCGTCGCCGTGGTGTGGAAGACGCTCCTCGAACCTCGCGCGGGACTGGTGAACCTCGTCCTGGGCTGGTTCGGGATCGACGGCCCGGCCTGGCTGGCGGACACCCGCTTCGCTCTTCCCGTCATGATCGTGATGGCGATGTGGCGCAACCTCGGCACCGTCATGATCATCATGCTGGCGGGGCTGCAGTCCGTGCCCCAGTCCCTGATGGAGGCGGCCGAACTCGATGGCGCCGGGCCCTGGCAGCGGTTCTGGCGTGTCACCTTCCCGCTCCTGCGTCCTGCCCTGCTGCTGACCGCCGTCACCACCGGCATCGGCTACCTGCAGTTCTTCGACGAACCGTTCGTGATGACCGGCGGCGGACCGCTGGACTCCACCCTGTCGGCCACGTTGTACGCCTACAAACAGTTCGGCAACGGCAATTACGAGATGGCGTCGGCCGCCAGCTACGTCGTCTTCGTCCTCATCGTGGCGCTGACCGTGCTGCAGTTCCGCGTGCTGCGAGACAAGGACTGACGACCCATGAGCACCCTCTCCACTCTCCCAACGCCGCACCCGGGCACGGACCGCGTGCTGAGGCGCCGCCGCATCCGCCAGACCTGGGGCCGACCCTGGCTGTATCTGCCGCTCGCCGGTGCCCTGCTGCTGATGATCGCGCCGTTCCTGTGGATGCTCTCCGGCTCCTTCAAACCCGAGGCCGACATCCGCAGAGTACCGCCGGTCCTGATACCCACGGCGCCCACAACGGCCAACTACGGTGAGCTGTTCAGCTCGCTCGACTTCACGAGCATGTTCGCCAACTCCGTGATCGTGGCCCTCGCCGTCACCGCGGGCAACCTGATCTTCTGCTCGATGCTCGGATACGCCCTGGCCAAGCTGGAGTTCCGCGGCCGGCGCGCCGTTTTCCTGCTGGTCATGGGGACACTCATGATCCCCGGCCTGGTCACCTTCGTCCCCCTCTACGTGCTGGTGTCCAACATGCAGCTGACCGGCTCCCTGCTCGGGCTGATCCTGCCGTTCCTGGCCGGACCCTTCGGGGTGTTCCTGATGCGGCAGTTCATCTCCACCCTGCCCGACGAACTCATCGACGCCGCCCGCGTCGACGGCTGCCGCGAACTGGCCATCTTCGCGAAGATCATCCTGCCGCTGACCAAGCCGGCCCTCGCCACCCTCGGGATCATCACCTTCCTCGGTTCCTGGAACAACTTCCTGTGGCCGCTGGTGGTGGCCCAGAACGAGAGCCAGTACACCCTCCCCGTCGGGCTCGCGCTGGCCAGCAGCGGACAGTCCTTCACCGTCTTCGGCATCCTGCTCGCCGGCGCCGTCGTCGTCCTGCTGCCGGTGATGATCGTCTTCCTCCTCTTCCAACGCCAGTTCGTGGCCGGCATCGCCACCACCGGCCTGAAGTGACACCCCGGCTCCCACCCCGCCGCCCTGTGCGCCACCGGCCCCGCCCGATGCGGCGGGCAGCAGGCGCGCGAGCCCCGCCGCGGCAGGTGAACGCGTCCTTGCGACGAAACGCACGCCGTCGCCAACCAACTCTCTGACCTGTGTCGACTCATCCTTGGAGACCAAAGTGGGACAGCCGGTCCGCCCTGCCGCGTACCTGGATCCGGAAGCATCCGTGGAAGCAAGGATCGAGGACTTGCTGTCCCGGATGACCCTGCCGGAAAAGGTCGGGCAGTTGCTGATGCTCGACGCACAACACGGGGACCTGACGGACATCGTGTCGGCCAAGCTCGCCGGATCGGTCCTGCACGTGTCACCCACGCTGATGCCTCAGGCAATGGAACTGGCCCGGCGGACGCGGCTCGGCATTCCGCTGCTGACAGCCGACGACGGCATCCACGGCCACTCGTTCTGGCCGGGCGCGACCATCTTCCCGACCCAGCTGGCCATGGCCTGCACCTGGGACCCCGCTCTGCTCCGTCGGGTCGCCCGTGTCGCCGCGATCGAGATCGCGGCGACCGGAATCCACGGGACGTTCTCCCCGGTGCTGTGCATCACCCGCGACCTGCGCTGGGGCCGGATCAACGAGACATTCGGCGAGGACCCGTTCCTGATCGGTGAACTCGGGGCGGCGATGGTGCGCGGCTATCAGGGTGAGGGCCTCAGCGACCCGACCGCCGTGCTGGCGTACGCCAAGCACTTCGCGGGCTACTCCGAGACCCTCGGCGGGCGCGACGCGAGCGAAGCCGATCTCAGCCCGCGCAAGCTGCGCTCGTGGTTCCTGCCCCCGTTCGAGCAGGCGGCTCGGGCCGGCTGCCGCGCCTTCATGCTCGGCTACCAGTCGATCGACGGCGTGCCCATCACCGCGAACAAGTGGCTGATCAACGATGTACTCAAGGGCGAGTGGGGCTTCACGGGCACGCTGGTGACCGACTGGGACAACGTCGGCCGGATGGTCTACGACCAGCGGACCTGCGCCGACCACGCCGAGGCGGCGGCTGTCGCCGTCAACGCCGGCAACGACCTCATCATGGCCACACCCGCGTTCTTCGAGGGCGCCCAGGAGGCGGTCGCCCGCGGCCTGACCGAAGAGAAACAGATCGATGACGCGGTACGGCGGGTTCTGCGGCTGAAGTTCGAGCTCGGACTCTTCGAGGACCCCCGCACTCCCGACCCCGAGCGGCAGGCGCAGGTGATCGGCTCCCGCGCACACGCCGACCTCAACCTGGAGACCGCCCGACGCTCCCTGGTGCTGCTGCGCAACGAAGGGATCCTGCCCCTGGAAGGCGGGCTGACCGCGGACGGAGCCGGCCGATCCGCGAGCCAGGGCGCACCGCGGACGATCGCGGTGATCGGCCCCAACGCCGACAGCACGGAAGCCATGCTCGGCGACTGGGCGGGCGCCACCGGCCAGGTCCCCTGGATGCCCGAAGGACATCCCCGCGAGTCGGTGGAGACCGTGCTCGACGGCCTTCGCGCCGTCGCACCCGCCGACTGGACCATCACGTACGCCCGCGGAGCCGACATCGCAAGCCCCGCCTCCGACTCCGAGTGGTCCCTCGGGCCCGACGGCCAACCACAGCCGCCCGCTTTCACCCCCGCCCCGGTCGACCAGGCACAACTTCGGGAGGCCACCGCCGCCGCACAGGCCGCCGACTACGCCGTCGTGGTCGTGGGGGACACCATCGACCTCACCGGCGAGGTGCGCTCCACCGCCACACTCGACCTCCAAGGCGGCCAGATCGCTCTGCTGGACGCGGTCGCCGCCACCGGCACACCGATGATCGTCGTACTCGTTCAATCCAAGCCGAGCACCCTCCCGGACTCGGCCCTGGACGCGGCAGCACTCATCGAGGCGTTCAACCCGGGCATGCGCGGTGGCCGCGCCGTCGCCGAACTGCTCCTCGGACTCATCGAACCCAGTGGCCGGCTCCCGGTCTCCTTCGCCCGCCACGTCGGACAGCAACCGGTCTTCTACAACCAGGTGCGAGGCCAGCACGGGAACCGCTACGCGGATCTCACCCAGGACCCCCTGTTCGCGTTCGGCGAGGGCCTCACCTACACCACCGTCACCTACTCCGACCTGGTCGTGCACGACCCGGACGTCACCGCTGACGGCACCGTCGACGCCACGGTACGACTCACCAACAGCGGCAGCCGCCCGGCCCTGGAAACGGTCCAGGCGTACATCAGCGACCTGACCACCAGCGTCACCTGGGCCGAGCAGGAGCTGAAGGGTTTCACCCAGGTCGAAATCCCGCCCGGCGAAAGCCTGGACGTCCGCATCGGCATCCCGGCCGCGCAGTGCTCACTCGTCACAGCCGACAACCGCCGAGTGGTCGAACCAGGTGAGTTCGCACTCCGCGTCGGCCCCAACTCACGACGGGAGCAGCAACTGAGCGCAGAATTCCGCGTCCGGACCTGAAGGCCGTACACGGATCTGAAGCCCGTATCCGGTGAGCCCGCATTCAGGCTCGAAGACCCCCGCCCCGCCGGCCTGCCGCCCCGCCGAACCGAGGGCCGGCGGGGCGGGCACCGTCTGACATACCGAAAGGCACACGTGTGTCCACCCCACCTCGCGACCCACACCGCCCCGTGGCGCACCTGCGCCCGCCCCACAACTGGATCAACGATCCCAACGGGCTGGTCTTCCACGACGGCCACTACCACGTGTGCCACCAGTACAACCCGTACGGAGCGACCCACGCGAACCTGCACTGGGGCCACTTCCGCAGCCCCGACCTGCTGACCTGGGAGCCCCTGCAGATCGCCCTCGCCCCGACCCCCGATGGCGTGGACACCGACGGCTGCTTCTCCGGCAACGCCGTCTCCGACGGCGACCGTGTCGTCGCCTTCTATTCCGCGCACCGCGAGGACCGCTCGTTCCAGCACCAGCCGGTCACCTGCGCCGTCTCCCGCGACGGCGGCAGAAGCTTCAGCCCACGGGGCGAACTGCTCATCCCCGAGCTGCCCGAGGACTGCACCATGTACCGCGACCCGTACGTCTGGCAGGACGGCGACGGCTGGCGGATGCTGGTCGGCGCCGCCCTCGCGGACGGCCGCGCCGCCGCCCTCCTGTACGAGTCACCCGACTTGGAGACCTGGACCTACCGGGGGCCCTTCGCGGCCCGCCGTCCGGAGCCCGTCGGCGGCACCGGCTCACCTACCGGGGAAGGCTGGGAATGCCCCCAGTACCTCCCGGCAACCGACGGACGCGGCGCCCTCATCGTCAGCACATGGACCGAACCCACAGGCCCGCAGAGCGTCGCAGCCCTGATCGGTGACGAGCACGACGGCCACTTCAGGGCCGGCCCGGCGGTACCCGCCGACCACGGCCCCGACTGCTACGCACCCGCCCTCCTGCGTGCACCCGGCAACCGGTGGCTGCTGTGGGGCTGGTCATGGGAAGCCCGCGACGAGGCCTGGGCGGTCGCGGACGGGTGGGCCGGCGTCCTCACCCTGCCCCGCGAGATCCATGTCGACGGCGACGGCACACTGCGCCAGCAGCCCGCCACCGAACTGCTCGCCCTGCGCGGCAGACACCTCATCCACGCCGCAGGCCAGACGCACGGCCCACGGCCGGTGGACCTCGGCAGCGTGGGGCACGCGTTCGATCTGACGGCACGTCTGGAGCCGACCAGAGGCGCCGGTCTGCGGCTGCTCACCACCCCCGACGGCTCCGAGTACCTCGACATCCGCCTCGATGCCGACGCAGGCGAACTGGTCGTCGACCGTGACCATGCCTCACTGGACCCCCGGGCCCACGGTGGCTCCTACCGGATGCCCTGCCCAGCCGACCAGCCCGTCGGCCTGCGCGTGGTCGTCGACCACTCCATCGCCGAAATCTTCCTGACCACCACCGGCCAGGTGCTCACGCTGCGCTGCTACCCGACGGGACAGGGCCCGTGGCGACTCCAGGCCCGCACCGCCACACCGGGTACCCGCCTCGGTTACGCGATCGACGCGTGGGAGCTGCACCCGCTCGTGATCAAGGAGCCGAGCACCGGTGCCACGGAGCCGGCGCCGGTGTCGCCGTAGAGCCGACTTCATCCGGTCGGTCCCCCCACCTCGGCCTGGTCTCCCACCCCGCCTCAAAAGTACTGATCAAGCAGGTCCGAAGGAGGATCTTCCATGAGCTCGTACGGTCTCGGACGACGCCAGTTCCTGGCCACCGCCGTTGGTGTCGCCGCCGCCTGGACCCAGGTCTCCGGGCATGCCATCGCCGCCCCGCGGCCGAAGAAAGCCGCACCTGGCAACTCCGTGCAGGTTTGGCTGACAGACGTATCGGCCGACAAGTGGGTTGCCGGCCAGAGCGATGTGCTGTTCACGACCGAGAAAGCGGCCAATCCGCTGACGATCAAGATCGACGACAGCGTCAAGTATCAAAAGATCCAGGGTTTCGGGGCGGCCATGACCGACTCCTCCGCCTGGCTCATCGACAAGCTGTCCAATACCGAGCGGGCCAAGCTGATGAAGAAGCTATTTGACCCCTCGAAGGGCATCGGCCTCAGCCTGCTGCGCTCTCCGATGGGCGCCACGGATTTCAACGCCTCCGGGAACTACTCCTACAACGACATGCCGGCGGGGCAGACGGATCCGAAGCTGTCCGACTTCTCCATCCAGCACGACGAGTCGTACATCATTCCGGCACTGCGGCAGGCTCTCTCGCTCAACCCGTCCCTCAAGGTCATGGCCAATCCGTGGAGCCCACCAGGCTGGATGAAGACCTCCGACTCCATGGTAGGAGGCACTCTCAAGAGCGAGTACACGTCCGCGCTGGCCGACTACTTCGTGAAGTTCATCCAGGCCTACGGTGAGGCCGGCGTGCCCATCTCCTACATCTCGCCGCAGAACGAACCGATGGGCACTCCCTCCTGGCCCGGCATGTTCCTGTCCGCCTACCAGGAGTCCGACTTGATTCAGGAGATCGGCAAGGCGTTCGAGGACAACGGAATCTCCACCAAGATCCTGGCCTGGGACCACAACTGGGATGTGCCCTCGTATCCCGAGACAGTTTTCAGCGACCCCGCTGCCTCCAAGTACACCGCGGGAACCGGATGGCACATCTACAGCGGCAATCCGACCTCCCAGACTCTGGTCCACAACGACTATCCGAGCAAAGAGACCTACATCACGGAAGCCACTGGAGGTGTCTGGCAGGACAGCAAGCAGACAGCGTTCGGTGAGGCTCTTGGTACCTGGATCATCAAGGGCGTGCGCAATTATGCGAACGGGGTGATGCTGTGGAACATCGCACTCGACCCCGATCTGGGTCCGCTCAACAGCGACACCGGCGGTATACCCATGTGCCGGGGCCTGCTCACGATCGATCCCGCCGACGGGCGGGTGTCCTACAACGTGGACTACTACGCCCTCGCTCACGCCAGCAGGTTCGTCAGGCCTGGAGCACGTCGGATCTACTCGAACATCTTCGGGGACGGGAGCATGGAGAACGTCGCGTTCCAGAACCCGGACGGATCGAAGGTCCTGATCGCGTACAACTCGGGAAGCGCCACGAAAACCTTCAGCGTGGCCGACGGGACGCAATCGTTCGACTACACCCTCGACGCCGGCGACGCCGTCACCTTCACGTACTCCGGGCCTGCGCAGAGCGGCCGCACCCCTGCGGCGACCAAGGTCTCGGACCCGACCCACGACTTTACGTTCAAGTCGCCATCCGGCCCGGTCACCGTCACGTACGATCCGGCACTCCTGCCTTACCAAAATTCGATCCGCACCGGAAACAAGCTGCTCACGTACTCCCTTCCGGTCGGCGCTTCCATCCAGACGACAGGAAGGGCGCTGAGCCGCGGCAAGTGGACCGCCACGGCTTCGGCGCAGCCGGATTGGGGGGTGGCCGCGAACGCGATCGACGGTGACATCAACACCAGATGGAGTCTCGGGCACGGGACGACGAGCGGCGACTGGTTCCAGATCGATCTGGGGAGTCCTACGAACTTCGACAAGATCGTGCTCGACACCGGCGTGAACAACTCGTTCGACTACGTCCCCAAGTACCAGATATACGTGTCGAACGACGGTGCCGATTGGGGCAGCGCGATCGCCGGCGGCAGCGGAGGCATAGGAAAGGTGGCCGTCACTCTGCCCACCCGGACGGCGCGGTACATTCGCGTCGTCAGCACCGCGGCATCCGGTTTCTGGTGGGCCATCGGCGACATCGAGGTGTACGGCTCTTCGCGTGGAACCGGTTCGGTCACAGCTCCGACAGCGGTGTCGAACGGCCTCCAGCTGAAAACCTGGAGCAGCAAGGAAGGGGCCCAGGTCACCGTAGTGTTCAACGGAACCTCCGGAAGCAAGAGTTTCAAGATGTCCAGCGACGGCTCGTACGCCTATACGCTGCCGAGCGGGACCTCGGCGATGTTCACCACCCAGAAGCTGTCCGGCTTCCCGACGCCGGTCTTCAGCAGTCTGGCTCCGGAACACGGCATGCCGCGCTCCAAGTTCACGATTCGCGGTACTGGTTTCGGCGACGCGCAAGGGCTGGGCACGGTGTATTTCGGAACAAGCTATGCCGAAATAGACAGCTGGTCTGACACGAGCATCAGCGCTTACGTTCCGAAAGGGCTTCCGTCGGGGAAGGTCACGGTTTCCGTGAAGGGAACGAGCGGAGTGGACGCAGGTCGATCTTCGTTCGAGGTCACGGATCTGGGTCCTGCGCTGCCGCGGACGGGGTGGACCGCAAAGGCTTCGGATGCAAGCCAGTGGGATGCGCCCGGAAACATGCTGGATGGAAACGCCGACACTCGGTACAGCTCCGGAACAGGGCAGTACGACGGTCTCTGGATCCAAGTGGACATGGGGCAGACGCGGACTTTCGACAAGATCGTGCTGGATGTCGGCGGCAGTTTCAGCGACTATGCGCGAAGCGCAGACGTCCACGTATCTGCGGATGGAACCGACTGGACCAAGGTTTCTTCGGTAGCGGACGGCCAACGAGTCCACCTGGTCTCCTTCCCGACGCAGACAGCTCGCTACATCAAGGTCGTCAATACCGGCAATGTGGCGCGTAGCTGGTGGTCAGTCGCAGAATTCAACGTCTACAGCTGATCATGGCCGGGCCAGCTCCAACTCGGCTGTTCCATCGCGTGATTGCCTCGCGCACGTGTACGGCAACGCGGGTGACCGGGCTGAGCCGCAGCGCGCCGGTATCCGACGGGCATGACGGACGCGGAGTGGGCTGAGGTCCGGCCGTCACTGCCCGTGCCCGGCTGGCTGGCTGGCTGCGCGGTCGGGGCGGGCAGCCGGAGGCGTATTGCCACCGGGCGATGCTGGACGCGATCCGCTACCTCGCCGCCAACGGGATCAAGTGGCGGGCCATGCCCGCCACGCCCTCTTCCGGCTCATGAACTCGCCGCTGGGCAGGGCAGGGCTGTGCTGTCCACGCCCGCCCAGGGCGCCGCACCCCTGCTGCACATGGCCACCGTCGCCGACCCGCTGGCGGTCAACGGCGCCTGCTTCAACCGCCTCACGCCCGAGAACCCCGCCCCGGGGCAAGCCCGTGACCCCGAGCCGGCCCGGCAGCTGTGGGACCGCTCCGCCCAACTCACAGGTCCACAGCCCTCTCCCTCCACCTCCGGATGAACCTTCCGGGCCGGGCCTGTCCCAGCCGGACACCCAGCTCCTCAGATCGGAGTCCTTCCATGACCACTCCTGACCTCAGCGCCGTTCCGGCACCCCTGGTGCAGGGCGAGCCCCATGAAATGGCCGACGGCGTCTTCGTGATCCCCGACCAGCGCAAGCCGGCCGTCCCCAACATCGGCATCGTCCTCGGCGACCGCGCCGCCCTCGTGATCGACACCTGCATGGGCCCCGCAACGGTGCCTACGTCCTTGACCAGGCCAAGCGCCTGGCAGGCGACCGTCACCCGTATCTGACCATCACTCACTGCCACCCCGAGCACGGATTCGGCGCCCAGGCGTTCCGTGGCTCGGCCACGATCGTCCACGACCGCAGGCAGCACCGCGAGCTTCAGCGCGAGGGCGCCGCCGACCTGGTCATGTTCAAGGGCTTCGCCGAGAGCATCGCCGCCGAACTGGCGGACGTCGAGTTCGTGGACCCGGACATCGCGTACGACGGTGAACTGCACCTCGACCTCGGGGGGCGCATCGCGGTGCTGCGCGAATGGGGCCCGGCGCACACCCACGGGGACCAGACCGTGCTCGTCGACGACAGTGTGCTCTTCAGCGGCGATCTGGCGGTGACACGCATGTTCCCGATCGTGCCCTACATGATGCACGGCCCCCACGACACGGACGCGGACGGCAACCACTGGATCGAGGTCTTCGACCAGCTGCTCGACCTCGCCCCGCGCACGGTCCTGCCCGGGCACGGCGAGGTCACCGACGTGAGTGTCCTGCGCCAGGACCGCGACTTCCTCGCCCACATCCGCGACCGCGTAGCGCAACTGAAGACCGCCGGCCTCCCCTTCGAGGAGGTCGCCGCACAGCTCGGCCTAGAGGCCGGTGCCCGCTGGAGGACCTGGGAGCGGGGAGAGTTCACCGGGGCCACCGTCCTCGCCTTCCACGGCAGCCCCGAGCCTTCCGCCTGATCGCCGGCCAGACGATCAGCCGCTCCGCTGGATGCGGCAGACAGCGAGCTTGAGGCCGGACGGGCTCACGTCAGGGCCTGGAGCGCGTACATCCCGCCGACGGTGGTGGCGAGAATGCCGAGCAGGAGCCGCAGCACGGTCTCGGGCAGACGGGGCTGAAGCCGGGCCCCGACGTAGCCGCCGACCAGGCCGCCCACCCCGCAGGCCAGCCCCAGCCACCAGTCGGGAACGACGTCCCCGAAGCTGAGCAAGGACAGGAGCGCATAGGCGGCGGCACCGACGACGGAGGTGGCGAACGTCGCCGCGAGGGCCGCCGGCGCCACCCGGGTCATAGGCAGGCCGCGGGCGGCAAGGACCGGCCCGAGGAGGGAGCCGCCGCCGATGCCATAGATGCCACCGATCACGCCCACCCCGAGAGCCAGGGCAGTGAGCGCGGCCGGAGACGGCTCCGCCGCGACGTCCGGCCGATGGCGGGCCGGGGAGAGGGTACGGACGCACAGCCACAAGCCGAGCGGCAGCAGCAGTACGGCGATCAGGAACCGGAAGACGCCGGGACCAGGGAGAGCGAAGATGCGGATCGCGGCTCCGAGGACGACGCCGGGCAGGGTGCCGACGACCAGGCGCCGGGCCAGGCCGCCGCGCAGAGCGCCGTCGTGGCGGTACCGCCACAGGGCGCCCGGCCCGGCCACCACATTGAACAGCAGATTCGTCGGCGTAATCGCCGGACTCGGCACACCGAAGACGCTCAGGTGGACCGGAAGGAGGAACACCGCGCCGGACACCCCTACCGGCGCGGTCACCACCGCGATCAGCAGCCCCGCGGCCAGACCCGCCCACACCGTCCACTCCACGCTGCTTCCCACCCTCCCGTCGCTGCCCGGCCAGTATCAGCGGAGCGAGCGAGCCAACGGCGAGTTGATGTTCACGAGCAGCAGGAGCATCCAGGACGGCAGCCGCACCCGTCTTCGTCCGCGCCGGCCCCCGGCGCCGCGCTGCTCGCCGCGGCGGGCGCGCAGCAGCCTTTGCCCTGCCAGGCGTCGCGGCCTTCCTTGATGGCGATGGCGGCGATGGCGAGGCCGGCTATCGGGTCGGCCCAGGTCCAGCCGAGGGTGGCGTTGAGGACCAGGCCGACGAGGAGAACGGCGGAGAGGTACGTGCACAGCAGGGTCTGTTTGGAGTCCGCGACCGCGGAGGCGGAGCCGAGCTCACGGCCGGCCCTGCGCTGGGCGGCGGACAGGAACGGCATGACCGCGAGGGAGAGTGCGGCCAGGACGATGCCGGTGATCGAGCGGTCGGCCTCGCCGGTGCCGGCCAGCGCGCGGATCGCGTCGACGCTCACGTAGGCGGCCAGGGCGAAGAAGGAGAGGGCGATGATCCGCAGGGTGGTCGTCTCCCGGGACTCACGGACCGCGTGCTCGCGGGCGGAGAACTGCCAGGCGACCGCGGCCGCGGAGGAGACCTCGATGACGGAGTCCAGTCCGAAGCCGATCAGCGCGGTGGAGGAGGCAACGGTCCCCGCGGTCAGCGCGACGACGGCCTCGACGACGTTGTAGGTGATCGTCGCCGCCACCAGCAGCCGTATGCGGCTCGCCAGCTGTTCGCGGCGGGCCGGGGTGGGCCCCAGGGATATGGACACCATCAGCAGCAGCCCTCCGTGGCGGCGTCGGGGCAGGTCTTGTCCGTCTCCACCGCCACGACCGCGGCGAGCAGGTGGTCGAGCGCGTGGCCGAGGCGTTCGTCGGCGAGTTCGTAGCGGGTGCGCCGCCCGTCCGGGACGGTCACGGCCAGGCCGCAGTCCCGTAGGCAGGCCAGGTGGTTCGACAGTCGGGTGCGGGAGACGCCGAACGCGTCGGCGAGGTCGGCCGGGTAGGCCGGCGCCTGGCGCAGGGCGAGCAGGATCCGGCAGCGGATCGGGTCGGCGAGCGCGCGGCCGAAGCGGGCCAGCACGTCGATGTCGGAGGCAACGGTCAACACGACCACGACAGTACAGGGAATCCTGAATTCACAGAACCATGGACGTCGACCTGCGCCGGCAGTCGTGCTTGCGCAGATCCGATCTGGAGCACACGTCTCGGATGATCAAGCAGACGCTGGGCTGGACCCGCCCGAAGCTCCGCACACCCGAAGCCGCGGACCGGTGGACGAGGCTGGTCGTCGCCGCCCACGCCCGAATCCGCCCTCGCCCGGCCGCTGACCGCGGACCTCCGCCGCCCTTGGAGAAGCCCGCCGAGCCCGGCCGGCTCACCCTCGCACGGGTCCGCCGGGCTTCAGGAACCTCCGCCCGCACCACGCCTGTCCGGCCCGCGGACCCAAACCATCACGGCCAGGGCCGGCACGGCCCGCCGGCTCCAAGGACTGCCGCCCCGCCACCAGCTACGACGTGGGCAAAACGGTCAGGCGGCCCGAGACCATCGCCGAACATGACCGGGTCGGACCCGATGTGCGTGGCGGACGGTCTCCGACGGAGAGTGAGTGGGAGGCACTGACTCGTCCGAGGCATCGTGGTGCAGTTGTCGATCTGCCAGAACACGGATCGTCCCAGGCGCGTAGGGGGCGGCGGCCGAATGGTCTGGTGACCCTCGGTGGTGGCTGCCCTGCCGCATTGGTTGTGGGGCTGTTGTGGGACGCCCGGAGATTGCTCTCCGGGGGTGGCACCGGCGTCGGCCGGTGTCTTCTCGCTTCAGCGCCCCTTGCCCGGGAGCCTTGCGGGCTTCGGGATTCCAGTGGCTCGGCGAGCGTTTTGGGTCTCCCCCCTATCGGAGGCGACCGTCTTGAGATGCCTGTGCGCCGCGTCGACGATGTTCGCGGTGCTGTTCTCGTGTCGGGGTACGACGGCCCCGCACGAGGGACAGTGGAACGTGTTGCACGATGGGTCGGAGCTTGGGTTTCGCTCCTTGCACTTCGCGCAGGTGCCGGTGACGGGCTCTCCTTGGTCGAGGACGAGGAGTTGCGAGCCGTACCAGGCGGTCTTGTATGCGAGCTTCTTGCGCAGGCTGCCCAGGCCGGCGTCCAGGAGATGCCGGTCGAGGCGGGCCTTGATCTTGACGTTCTTGCCCGGCTTGTCCCGGGTGCCCTTGGCCGACGCGGTGAGAGCGATGATGTCCAGGTCCTCGATCGCCACGTGCGTGAAGGCGGTGGCCAGCTTCTTGGACAGGCCGTGCAGGAACGAGGCGCGTCGCACCGTGATCTGCTGGTGGACGCGGGAGACCCGGGCGGTGGCCTTCCTCCACCGCCCCGACCCCTGTCGGCAACGGGACATCGCGCGCTGGGTCTTTGCGAGCTTGGCCAGGCTGTCGACGAGTAGAGGGGGGTGCTGTACGAGGGCGGTGGTGGGGTCGGCCGGGTCGAGGGGGCTGGACAGGGCGGCCAGGTGGTGGGAGCCGAGGTCGACGCCGACGATCCCGCCGCCGCGTTGGCGGGCGGTGGGGCGGCCGATCTGCTCGACGTGTCCGCCGTTGGCGGCGGCCTTCTCGGCCTGGGTGCGGCTCAGGTACCGGGTGCGAGTGCCGTCGTCGTGGACGTGCTCCCACAGCACGGGCACGTCCTGCTGCACCTTGGCCAGCACTGAGGCGTACCAGCGGTGGCCGCCGCGGGTGACGGTCACGGACTGGATGACCGCCCGCCCACGCTCTACGAGCCGCGCGAGGCGCTTGCCGGAGTCGTGGACGCGGATGCTGCCCAGGCCTGGCATCACCAGGCGCCGGTAGCCCTCCAGGCGGATGATCGGCCTCTTCACGTCGTGGAAGAGAGCGAACGATTCTGCTTGGTCCTTCTTCTTGAAGCGGGGGTATCCCTGGCGCTCGCCGGCTCGGCGGCCGGCGAGCGAGTCCTGCCAGTACTTCCAGGCGACCTGGGCGCGGTCGAAGCCGGAGGTGAAGCAGTAGACGTTGACCTCGGCCCACCAGGGGCTGCCGCCCTCCTCCTTGGGCAGATCCCGTTCCATCCGCCACAGGGCGCTCGTGTCGGTGGCGGTCGGCGTGCGGAAGCCGGCGCTGAACGCCTGGGCCTTGAGCGCGTTCACCGTGGCACGGCCTTCGGCCAGGACCTCGCGTTCACGGCTGGTACCGGCGGCGTCCGCGCGGACAGCGGCCAGTCGGCGGACGAGGGCCTCCTGCCCGGCCGGGGGCTGCATCGCGGGCAGCGGTGGCTTTCCGGCGACGGTGAGAGTGAGGCTCTTGCGGTGGTGGTCCCACACCTTGATGCGGTCGGTGAGCTCGGCGCCGTCGGCTTTGATCCGCTCCTTCGCCTCGGCTTCGCTCAGTCCCCTCTCGAGGTAGGCGGCCCGGCGGCCGGCCCATGCCTGATGGGCCTGGGTCTTCTTGGCCAAGGCGTAGTTGTAGGCCCACCGGCAGGCGCCGGCATAGCGGGACAGGGCGGCAAGCTCGGCATCGGAGGGGTCCAGGGTGAACCGGTACGCCCGCAACACCTCCGTTCCGGGCATGAACGTTCCCTCCCCACATGACTTCGTGACCCAGGTGATCACCTCGTTCCGTACTGTAGAAGGTGGGGAAAGCGGTGAGCCAGCCAGTGATCACGCGTATGGGCTCTTTCGGCATATGCCGAAATCGGGCCCCAGTGTTGCCGGTTGTGCTGATGGGGCTGTCGTGGTGGTGCGACAAGGAGGTCGGTTCGAGGGCCCGGTGGCCTCTTGTTGGGGCTCCTTGCCGTCAGGGCCGAGATGATCAGTCGCGTTGGGCCTCGCGGGAGCCGGGCCGTCCGCTCCTGCGGGAGTTTCGGCAGGTGATGCGGCCCTGGTCATAAGGGTGATCACGGCCCGGGTGACGAGCGATGCCGAGTGCTGGATGAGCCGTTCATAGTCGCGCGCGTGCCGACGGGCATGCATGAGCCAGGCGTGGGAGCGTTCGACGACCCAGCGCCGGGGCACAACGACGAACCCGGGGACGTTCTTCGGGCGGCCGTCGGTCTTGATCGTCAGGTTCAGGCAAGCCCTCGCCCAGGTCACGAGCTGTCCGGCACAGGCGGAGTCGGCCCGGACGATGGTGATCTCGGGGTGCATCAGCCGCAGCCGGAGCAGCACTTCCTTGGCCGCGTTGCGGTCGGTCATGTCGGCCGGGGTGACCATGACGAACAGCGGCAGGCCCTTGGTGTCCACGACCAGGTGGCGCTTGCGGCCGTTGATTTCCCTGCCGGCGTCGTAGCCGCGGGAGTCCTTGCCGACGGTGTCGGCAGCCTTGATCGACTGGGAGTCGACGACGGTGGCGCCCGCTCCGGGCGCCTTGCCCATCTCGCGGCGGATGCGTTTGCGGAGCTGGTCACGGATCTGTCCGATGACGCCGACGGCTGCCAAGCGGGCCATGAACCCGTAACACATGCGCCGGGGCAGGAAGTCCTTGTGCCGAGGACGGCCTCCACCATGACGAGGGCCCCCAACGGGGCCTGGCCGGACTCCAGTTCAGCGGCACCGCGCGAGACCGTGTCCTTCCGGACTCCGGCCGCAGCGGCGACGAGCCTGATCCCGCCATGCCTCAGCGACCGAGCTTCCCGCCCCCTCTCGCCAGGCGACGCCGACGCTCGTCCAGATGCGGCAACAACACCTGGACCTTCACGGCCAGGACGGCCACGCCCCCCTCCGGTCTCCCCGTACCAGAACAACGATCCCAGCATGACCTGTTGGCGGGGCCTGGCCGCCTGGAACGAGGCCGGTGTGTGGGACCAGCTGCACGTGGTGCTGAAGGAGCTGCGGTCGGCGAAGCGGCTGAACCGGTCTCGGACGGTGATCGACTCCTCCCCTGAGCGGGCGGCCCGCAGGGGCCCAAAAGCGGTCCCAGCCCGGTCTACCGCGCACGACCGGGCAGCAGGCATCACGCCCTCGTCGACGGGCGGGGCATCCCGCTCGCGGTGTCACTGGCCGGCGGAAACCGCAACGCCGTCGCCCTACTTCTGTCCCCGCTCGACAAGCTCCCGGCCATCGCGGACCAGGTCGGCAGACCGCGCAGGCGGCCGGACGCGCTGCTGGCCGACCGGGGCTACGACCACGACAAGTAACGCTCGGACAGTAACGGGCCGGTAAGCAGGGTCGTACGACGCCGCCACACCACCGGCTTTCCGGATTCACCTCGGAACACCGCCCGCCGGAAGCACCTCAATCAGGAAGGGCATTCCTCCACTACCGACGGATTACCGGGGCGCAACCGCGCCAGAAGCACGTGCCCGCGCCGTGTCACGCCCGCCGGAGCATCGACGACGTGCTCGAACAAGTGCCCCACGAACGACGAGACCTCAGAGGTCGACCAGTGCTGTGACCGGGATGGTTCACCGCGATCGGAAGGCGGCTCGCGGGACGAGCACACGCGAAACGGCTGGTATTACTGGAGCATGCAGGAAGAGACCGCACGCTCCGCGATCGACACGTTCATCTCCGCGTTCAACACCTCGGACGACAGCTATGTGACTGCCCTGCTCTCCCAGGCCCTGACCTCAGACGTGGTCTTCTGGGGGCCGTTGGGCCGCAGCGAAGGAATCGCGGCGGTCGAGCGGTTCGTGCTGGACATCCGGCGCCACCCAGCGGGGACCGGCACGATGGTGCGCTGCTCAGCGGTGGACATGCCTGACGAGTGGGCCCGGTACAAGTGGGTCTTCACCACGCCGGACGGAGGCCCCCGCCTGGCGGGAACGGACGTCGTCCATCTGCGGCGGAGCCTCATCGACCAGGTCATCGTCTTCGCGGGGGAGATCGAGGCGTCCGCCTCCTGAGTCATCCTTCTTCGGTGTGGGGGGACCGGCGGTGCTCGGGGGAGGTCGATACAGGCCCGGACGGCGGTGCCGGCGACGCTGCGCAGGGCCCTGCCCGTCTTCGACCGGTGCCGGTCCCCCCGACTGCGGTGCCGTACGGTTACCGGGCGATGGACGACTGGTCGGCGCTGAAGGTGCGCATCATCTTCTGGGCGCGGGGGCCGACGGCGCGTGATGTGGTTCCTCCCATGCCGCGCGGCCCCCTCCTGATGTCAGGTGGCGCGCTTCACGTGGCGGACCAGCCACATCAGCAGGGCGTCCAGGTCGGCGGCGGACGAGAGGACCCGGTCGACCGCTTCGGGGGTGTGCAGCCACTCCTCGCAGCCGAGGGGACGGGCGGCGATCAGCGAACGGTGGCGCAGCAGGCCCGTACGGGAGTGGTCCGTCGGATAGCCGCGCGGGGGGCGTTTCATCACGTCCCCGGAGATGTCGTAACCCTTCTTCCGCACGTCCTCGACGATGGCGGACAGTTCGCGGCCGCTCCCCTCGGAGGCCACGGCCATCCGGAACATCTCCACCTGGCCTGGATCGGGGTACCACCAGGCACCCTGGATCCGCAGGCCGTCCAGGTCGAACCGCAGTCCGATCTCGATCTTGCGGCCGAGCCTGATCACCGCTCCCTGGTGCTGCCACCACCAGGAGTCGGTGCGGTAGTGCCAGACGGAGAAGTCCTCGTACCGGGGGTCGGTGTCCGCGACCTCGTTGAGCAGGGCGATCATCGGCTGCCGGACCAGGCGTTCGCGGTCCGCGCGGTAGCGCTCGCGGGTCGCGTGGGTCGGTTCGCCCTGGAGTTGCCACAACACGTCCATGGCCTGCTCCGGCCAGCCGGTGAACTGTCCGCGCATGCACGGAGGATAGCTCACGCACGATCCGCGCGCGGGCGGAGTGAAAGGAGCGGGAGGATGTCGCTGCGTCGTGCGAGGTGGGCGAGGGCGGCCGCGCGGGCGGATACGGCGGGGACCGGACGGGTGTTGTGGGGGGGCACCGTGGGCAGGCGGGAACTGGTGCGCCGACCCAGGCACACCAGCCGCGCAGCGGGCCCGGCAGCGCCATGCCCGCCTCGCCCCGCGACGTCAGCGACGTCTCCCCCCTTCCTCGACCGGAGCCGTCCCGGGCGGTGCCCGCCGGTCCAGGCTGTCGCCGGTTACGGGGTGTACGGGGCGTCGCTGTGGTGGAGTTCCACCATGGTGGGCTCGCTGACTTCGTACACAGCGGTACGGGTGAGGGTGACGACGGCCGCCGGATCGTCGTCGCCGCGAGTCCGGTAGACGACGGTCACCTGTCGTGGTGCCCCGCCGGACGGGAAGTCGATGGAGACCACAGGCGTACGGTCGCCGAGCTCGGCGACGGCCGCGGGGACGGGGGTGCCCCCGTCGTTGCGCCAGGTCACCAGCGTGTAGAACTTTCCGGTGCCGCCGGTCGAGATCTTCAGGGCTCCCACGGCGTCGGGCGCGCCGTCCCCGGTGATGTCACCGATCGCGCACTGCGGTTGCAACTCGATCACGACACCGTCCGCGCCCTCCCAGCGTCCTGCGCTGAGGGCGGCTCCCGAGATGCCGTATCCCTCCAGCCCTCCGCCGTCCAGAGACGCGGTCCGCAGCTGCTCGCAGGTCAGGGCCTTGGCGCCGCCGGCTGCCGTACCGCTCGGCTTCGGGGACGGCGGCGCGGTGGGGGTACCGGGTGTCTTCGCCGGGCTGTCGGGCGTCTTCGTCGGTGTGGCGGTCGCCGGCTTCGACGTCTTGTCCGGCTTCCCGCTCACGGCCGCTTCCCCCGCAGCCGAGTCCTTCGGCCCGCAGGCCACGACCAGCCCCGCGACCATCCCCGCGGCGGCCATCTGGGACACCCGTCTCGCCCAACCCCTGGATCGGTTCACTCGTCACTCCCCGTCGCACCTTGGCCCGGCATTCCCGCTGGGCAGGAGCGGAGACGTGGACGGGTGGGGGACGGTTGCACCGAGTTGTCCCTGTTCTGTAACTCCCGGCCCCTGCCCAGCGGAGCGGACGGGGCCGGCCCAGCGGCTTCAGCCGCGTCCGATCAGGCCGCCGACGCGGCGGGCCTTTCCGCCTGCACGCCGCCGATGAGGGAGGGGCATGGACTGAGTAGGCGTACTCATGTCCGCCGGAACACGGGCTGACAGCCTTCTGACATGACGCGTGGCAGAGGCGCACTGACGGCACTTCATCTCCTTCTGGTCTGGGCGACGATGGCGGCCGCGGTGCCGATACTCGGATTCGGACTGCTGATGGCGGGCTGGGGCGGCGGCGCGGGGGCGGTCGCGTCTGCCTTCGCCCTGGGCGTGCCGCTGACGGTGATCCTGCTGGCCACGGCCGGCCTCCCCGCGCGGAGGGTCGTGCCGCTGTGCGAATCCACGCCGCGTCGATTCGGCTGGGCGGTCCTGGTGTTCGTCCTCGGCACCGTCGGCGTCCTGGCCGGCCTGGCCGCCTACGGCGGGGAGGTCGACCTGGGGAGCGCCGGCATGCGGATCGCGCTGACCGGAATGCCGTACGCCGTGGCCGCGGCGTTCTTCGTACCGAGCCGGTGGGTGCGGCTGGGGGCGATCGCCGTGCTGGCGGCATGCGTGGTCTACGGGGGTCTCGTCGGTCCGGAGCAGGCGGAGCGGCGTCGGCACGCTGCCGAGGTCGCGGGGTACCGGGAGCGTCCGGAGCTGCTGTATGTGGGGAGCACCCCGGCGGGGATGCGGGTCTCCCATGCCGTGGTGGGCGGCGGCCAGTTCAGCGTCGACTACCTCCCGGTCGAGCCGGGCCGGGGTGGATACGTGAACCTGACGGTTCGCTCGCCGCACACGCCGAAAGCGACATGCGCTCTGCTCGTGCAGAAGGACGTGGCGTGCACCGTGGACGAGCGCGGCGAGATCCGGGTCGCCAGTGCTCTCCCCGACGACGGCCACCACATCAGACTGATCCGCGGGCACCGCGGCGCGGAGGTCGAGGTCTCCAGCCAGTCCCTCGACGAAGCCGGCCTGCGCCACCTGCTGGACACACTGCACCCGCTGTCCGACGAGGAACTGGAGAACATGATGCGAGAGAAGACGATCAGCCAGGGATCCTGAGCGCGCGGCCTGCCGAGGGCGGGCGTCCGCTCCCGTCTCAGCCCGGTTCGGGGGGAATGCCTGCGCGCGCCCGATGGTCTTGCCGTCGGTACTGATCGGATGAGCGGGTTCGCTGTACTGGAGGAGGAACTGGCGAAAGGGCCGGCGGCACACGGCCGGGAGGACCAGCGGTGGATCTGGAACGCTTCAGGACGCTGATCGGCCGCCGGTTCCAGGTCGGTTGCTCGATCGCGGGGGTCTGGCGGCTGCTGCACCGGCACGGATGGTCCTGGCAGAGCCCGTCGCGTCGCGCGCTCAAGCGCGACGAAGCCGCCGTCGGGCTGTGGAAGAAGGACGTGTGGCCGCGGGTGGAAGCACCGCGGCGGCACCTGCGGGCGGGGCTCGTCTTCGAGGACGAGGCCGGGTTCGCGATGGCGCCGCCGGGGGTTCCGTTCCCGCCCCCACGAGCCACACCTGGACGTTCCGGCCGGTCAGCGACTGCTGGAGATGTTGGTGGCGGGCGCCGGACCGGAGCCGGGCCGGGGCCTGGTGTGGCGCTGTGTGCGGCCCGGCGCCGCGTAGGCGAGGTGCACGAGCCGGGAGTGTTCCTGACGCATGTGCATGAGGGACTCCAGGATGTACCCGACGAGCAGGACGAGCACGGCGATCGTCATGATCGCGGCGGCGAGGATCGCCGTGGGGATGCGCGGCACGGTGCCCGTGCGGACGAAGTCGGCGATGACGGGGATACCGAGGACGACCGAGACGAGGGCCAAGAGCCCCGCGGCCACGGCGTGGACGAGTGAGGGCCGCTCGCGCCGGGCGAGATCGAGGATGACCCGCAGGATGCGCCAGCCGTCCCGGAAGGTGTGCAGCTTGCTCTCGCTCCCGGCCGGCCTGACCCGGTAGTCCACCTCCACCTCGGCCGTGGGGAGCCGGAGGTGGAGCGCGTGGACGGTCATCTCGGTCTCGGTCTCGAACTGGCGGGCCAGCGCCGGGAAGGATTTGACGAAGCGGCGCGAGAAGACGCGGTAGCCGCTCAGCATGTCGGTCACGTCGTTGCCGAACAGGGACCGCACCGCGCCCGTGAGCAGCCTGTTGCCGGTCGCGTGCCCCGCCCGGTAGGCGGCGCTGACCGTTTCGCGTCGGGCGCCGACCACCTGGTCGTACGGTCCTTCGAAGAGGAGGTTGACCAGGTCGCGCGCCCGGGACGCGTCGTAGGTGTCGTCACCGTCGATGATGAGCAGGGCGTCGGCGTCGACATCGGCGAAGGCTCGCCGGATGACGTTGCCCTTTCCCTTGCGCAGTTCCTCCCGGACGATCGCACCCGCCTCACGGGCGACCTCGACCGTGCGGTCGGTCGAGGCGTTGTCGTACACGTAGATGTCGGCCTCGGGGAGTGCCATCCTCAGGTCGCGCACCACCTTGCCGACGGTGGCCTCCTCGTTGTGGCATGGCACGACACACGCGATCGTCGGTTGCACGGCGCTCCTTACCTGACCCGGCGTCGGATTACGATACGAAATAATGCGTTATGGGCGCGTCCGAGCGGTCGTGGCGCGCCGGGTCGTTACTCTCGCCGTGTGCTGGTCCTCGTATCCATGACGCTGCGTGTGCGTGACGCCGTACGGGGTGTCTGGCGCGAGGCCGCCAAGTTCGGGGTCGTCGGGGCGCTGGCCTTCGTGGTGGACAACGGCGGCTACAACCTGCTGGTGTTCGGCCTTCCAGGCGGCGCCGAGGGCGGGGTGATGCGGTCCGCCCCCGTGCGCGCCTCCGTCGTCGCGACGGCTGCCGCGGCACTCTTCAGCTGGGCGGGGAACCGCTACTGGACCTACCGCCGTCAGCATCGCGAGAACATGACGCAGGAGCTTGCGCTGTTCCTGGTCGTGAACGCGGCCGGTGTCGCGATCACCGCGGGCACGGTCTTCGCCTCACGGCATCTGCTCGGACTGGAATCGATGGCCAGCGACAACGCCGCCCGCGTCCTCGGCTGGGGCCTCGCCACCCTGTTCCGCTTCTTCACCTACCGGCGCTACGTCTTCGTCGCGCCCTGATCCGTACGGCCCGGTCGGCGCTGTTAACATCCGCCGCATGGGACAAAACATCCGTATTCAGGTCGAAAGGCGCTGGAACTGGTGGCTGGCCGCAGTTGCCGTGGCGTGTTGCCTGACCACGACCGTCGTCTTCGTCCCCGGATACATGAGTCCCGACAGCATCGACCAGCTACGGCAGGCCATGGGCAGGACGCCCCTGACCGACTGGCATCCGCCCGTCCTGAGCCTGGTGTGGCGCGCGCTCATCGCCGTGACCGGCACGCCCGCGGCCATGGCCGCCCTCCAGTCCGTCGTCCTGTGGGGCGCGCTGTGGGTGCTCGCCCGGTGCGTCTGGGAGCTGACCGCCAGCCGTGCCGGTTCGCTCGCCGTTCTCGGCCTCGGACTGACTCCCCCCGTACTGACGTTCGTCGGCGTGGTGTGGAAGGACGTCCACGCGGCCTGCGCGCTGCTGGCGGCCTGCGCGGTGGCGTTCGTCGGACTGCGGCTGCGGGACCGCGGCCTCTCCGCCAGGACGCGCTGGGGTCTGCTCTGGCTGGGCGTGCTCTTCCTCTCCTACGCGGTGCTCGTGCGCAAGAACGCCTTCCTCGCGGCGATCCCGATGTTCGTCCTGCTCGTCCTCGCGCTGTGGCGCTCCCCCGGGCGCCGCACATGGGCCGCGTGCACAGCGGCGCTCGTGGCCGCCGTCGTCCTGCCCGCCGCCGCGATCTCCTTGATCGCACGGCCCGTACAGACGGATCAGGGCGCGCAGATCATGCTCGACGACCTCCTCCACGTCCTGACCGTGGAGGAACTGCGGTCGGCCGACGTCCGGCCGGACCTGCGGGACCGCCTGGTGGCCGCCGCCCAGGAATGCGAGCGGGTCGGCGCCCTGACGGACGCCTACTGGGCCTGCTACCAACGCCGGGCGGACGGATTGACGCGGGACGCGGACGAGCTCACGTCCCTGTGGCTGCGCGAGATGCGCGGACACGCCTCCGGCTATCTCCAGTACCGGCTGCGGGTGTTCACCGCCCTGCTCTTCGAGACCGGATACCCGTACCAGGCGGGGGTCTTCCCCAACGACCTCGGGATCGAGGTGGCCCGCCCCCGACTGGAGGCCACCCTCGCCTCGTACGTCAACGGTGCGGCCACCGATCTGAAGCCGCTCTTCCGGGGATGGTTCTGGGTCGCCGTCGCGCTCGTGCTCGCCGTCCGCCCGGGCCGCGGGACGTTCTCCCTGCCGATCCGCGCCCTGGGCATCAGCTCGCTGGCGTACGTGCTCGGCTACCTGCCCACCGTGCCGGCGACGAACTACCGCTACGTCTACTGGCCCGCGCTCGCCTGCGCGCTCGGTCTCGTCCTGCTCTGGCTGGACCGCGGCAGAACGGGCCGGACCACAGCCGGCTCCGGCGTCCAGCGCGGCAGCGCCGCGGTCACCGTCCCCAGCGCCGTGACGGCACATCAGCCGGCTCCCCCCGAGGATCGGCCTGCGACGTGATGACCTCTCACCCGCGTGTGCCGGGGGGCGTCCGCACGGGCGTTCGTACGAATCCCCGCTGCCCATCGCACTCCCTCACCGCCGGTGCGACCGCGGCTCCAGCGCCTGCTCGACCCGCCGGACTCCATCCCGATCGGGCGCTCGGCAAACTCGGCATGCTCCTCCCGGAGAGGCAGGCGGCCGCTCGGAGTTCGTGGTGATGCCACCACGCGAAGCAAGCGGCGGCTCGGCATCGGCCTGCCAGACAGACGATTCTGCGTGCCTGGTCACGACCGTTGAACCGGCCTTGGTGGGCTGCGCTCACCAAGTCGCCCGACACCCTGGCCCCGGCCATCGCACGAAATGCCCCTCGCCCTTCGCAGCCGATCGGCTGTGCAAGCACTCGCGCAGGCTGTCCGCGCAGGCTGTGGGTCAGCCAATGGGAGGAAGACCCCATGCGTCCTGGAGAGCTGTCTGCACGTCCTTCCCGAGAACCATGTGTGTCATGCCGCCTGGCAGGGTGGGCAGCTCAGCCCAGTGAGTCACGGTTTCGGCGCTGGTACGACCGTGAGGCAAACGGACGATCCCATCGGAGTCGACGAAGCAGTCGCCGTACTCTGTCCCGTCCTCACTCCAGTGCCGAGTCGTGAAGTACATCGGGCGCACCAGCCAGAACTCCTCCCCCATGGCCGCATCGGACTCAGCGCCGCTGTCAGCCGGGTACCGACCCGTGATCGCTGCTGCCACCGGTGTACCGCTCCGAGGCAGTCTGTCGCGTGCGTCCACCCACGTCACCACGGTGTTCAGATTCGTCATCTCCACCCTCGCTCAGGCACTCGGTAAGGCGCCCTCTGCCCGTATGCCGACCCATCGGCAAGGGCAGTGCCCCGACCTGCACCCAGCAAGACCGCTCGGCCCTGCGCGAAGGTTGCTCGACACGGAACGAGCACAGCACCGAACGATCCGCGACTGCTCCGTCCACGCTCCAGGCCTGCGCGACCCAGCGGCCGGACCGAACAGCACCGCACATCCAACCGCCCCACCAACCAACTCGGCGCGCGGAAGGGGGCGCTCATCCGGCTGAACGCGCAGGCCGAAGCGGAAGCGTACGAGACGTCCGCCCGGCTGCCGGGCAGAGAGGGTCCGGCGATGCTGCTGACGCCGCACCAGGAGAAGGGCGCGGATCAGAGGTTCTGCACGAGGAGTACCGGGAGGTCTTCGACACCGCAGCCCGCCGGGCCAGTGACGCCCACGGCCAGTTCCTGTCCGAGCGGCGGGTCCGCGACCAGCAGACCCGCAGCGTCGCAGCTCAGCGCCCGGCACGACCGCTGAAGATCATCCAGACGCATCGACACCGGCGCCGACGACCTCAACTCCGACTTCTTCGGCGCGGATGTCAGCAGTCACCGTCCGTTGCCGAGGCGGAGCCCTCAAGCCGACAGGACCTGCGAAACCGCGGGCACGGACAGGCGGTGGGCCTCGCGGACGGGCAGCACGGGCACCTGGACATCCGTTCGGGGCGCTGGACAGGCGCCCCGAACGAACGAGGATCAGACGGTGGGGACGACGCCGCTTTCCTCAATGACGATCTTCTTCTTGGTGGCGCCGGAGGAGCTACCGAGTGCCTCGATCGTCTTGACGATGTCCTCTCCCTCGACGACCTCGCCGAAGACGACGTGCTTGCCATCGAGCCACGGGGTCACCACCGTGGTGATGAAGAACTGCGAGCCGTTGGAGTTCGGACCCGCGTTGGCCATGCTCAGCAGGAACGGTCGGTCGTGCTTGAGCTGGAAGTTCTCGTCGGCGAACTTCTGCCCGTAGATGCTCTTGCCGCCCGTGCCGTTGCCGTTGGTGAAGTCGCCGCCCTGCAGCATGAACTCGGTGATGACCCGGTGGAAGGGCGCACCCTTGTAGCCGAAGCCGTTCTGGCCGGTGGCCAGCTCGCGGAAGTTGCGGGCGGTCTTCGGCACGACGTCGTCGAACAGCCGGAAGACGATGCGGCCGAGGTCCTCACCGTTCGCGGAAACCTGGAAATATACGTTCTCACTCATGGCAGCGATTCTCCACCATGGTTTCAGATCCGCGTGAATCGGCGTCGGCGCCGTCACCTCCAGGAACCACGGTCGCCTCCCGCGCCGGTCGGGTGAGGCAGCAGCCGGGAGAGCCTGAACAGTGACGCTGGTACGGCCCGGGCCGGCGGCCAAGGTCGGTGTGCACGGCGCCCGGGACAGCTCCGGCGGGCAGGGCAAGCTGCTCTACGTCGACAGCATCGTCGTGCACCCCCGTTACGGCAAGGGCGAGGCCGGTTACGACCTGGCCCTCCTGCAAAGGAGCACGCCGGTCGAGGACAGAGCCCCCATCTGCTCTACGGCACCTCCCCGATGGTCCCGCGCGGGGCGCCTGCGGGACTCCGGGGTCGTCGGATCGGTCAGGACAGGATCTCGACGTACCCGTCGGTCGCGTGCACCCGGATCCGCTGCCCGTCCCGGATCAGGCGGGTGGCCTGTTCCACGCCCACGACGGCCGGCAGTCCGTACTCCCGGGCGATCACCGCGCCGTGGGTCATCAGCCCACCCACCTCTGTCACGAGGCCCGTGATCCCGACGAAGAGCGGCGACCAGCTGGGGTCGGTGTAGGTGGTGACCAGGATGTCGCCCGTCTCGAGGTCGGCCTCCGCCATGTCGAGGATCACGCGGGCCCTTCCCTCGACGACCCCGGCCGAGACCGGGAGACCGGCCAGGGCTCCGGCCGGTACGTCGTCGCGTCGGTATGCCCCGGTGAGGGCCTCGCCGTCCGAGGTGAGGACCCGGGGTGGCGTCAGCGCGTGGTACGACCGGAACGCGTCCTTGCGCTGCCGGATGAGCCCGTCGTCCACCTGGTTCGAGCGCGAGACCTCGTGGAACTCCTGGAACGTGAGGTAGAAGACGTCCTCCTCCGCGGCGAGCACACCGGCTCGGACGAGGCGTTCGGCCTCCCTCAGAAGGGCCTGCTTGTAGAGGAAGTAGCGGCTGATGATGCCGTACTTGGGGTACTCCCGGTATCCGATGAAGGCGCGGACCTGGTCGATCATCCGCTGCGTCTCGTCGGCCCTGCGGTCACCGTCCGGCAGAGCCCGCAAACGAGACACCACCTCCGCCGCCTTCTTCCGCGCCTTCTGCCGGCCCTCCTCGAAGCGCCGCTCGGCGGCGCCGGGCTCGATGTTCCTGACGTTGTCGAGGATCACGGGCACGAGCGTGGTGGGGCGCTCGCTCCAACGCGGTCGTGTGATGTCGATCTCGCCGACGCACCGCATGCCGTACCGGTCGAGGTACGCCTCGATGGCGTCGCGCGCCTCGGCCCCGCCCGGGAGTCGGCCCAGCTCGTCGAGGAAGTCCTCGTCCCGGACGCCCTGGAGGAACGCCACCACCTCCGGATACGGGCGGATCACGTCCGCGACGTCGAGCAGCGCCAGTCCCATCTCCGACGTGACGTTGTCGGGGGCGGACAGCGTGAGCGTGTCAGCCGCGTTCTTCTCGCCCAGCCACTCCTGCAACCTGTCGTTGAGCCACCAGGTGCCCTCCATCGCCACCATGATCGCCCGGATGTTCAGCGGGTCGCTGAGGATGCGCTTGTGCTCCTCGAATGCCTCTGACAGGAAGTCGAACAGCGCCGGTCCGCTCTTCGTGCGGATGTCACGCTCCAGGGCGGCGACGGAGGCCCGGCTGCGGCCGATCAGTTCGGCGACGACGGACGGGTCGGTGTCGGCCGGGTCGAACTCACCGCCGACCGGCGGTCGGCCCGGAGTCGTATCCGGCAGCGATGCCACGAAGTCGTCTCGCTGGAGGACGGTCTCCAGCGCGTCCCTGGTCAGTGGATCACCCCTCCCGATGACGTCCAGGAGACCGGCGCGGCTCGCGGGCGCGGCCAGACGCGGGGTGACGTCGACGAACAGCCGCCCCCCTGCCTCGTGCATCGGGACCATGGCCGTCAGCCGCCACATGGACAGTCCCAGGGGCTTCATGGGGTCCGTCATCATCTGCCCATGACCGACGGAGACATAGACGTGGTTCTCCCGGTCGCCGGTCTCTGGGACGGGGACCGGGAACAGCGTCGTGATCGGCCGGCTCTGGACGATCCGGAAGTCGCCGTCGACCAGGCACCATTCGATGTCCTGCGGACGGCCGAAGTGCGCCTCGATCCGCCGCCCGATTCCGACGAGCCGCACCGCCTGCGCATCCGTCAGCGCCGGCTGCTCCTGCCGCTGCGGATCGACGGCCACCTCTCGCGTACCGCCGTCCGGCAGAGCGTGCAGGGCCCGGCGTTTGGCGGCGATCGTCCGCGTCACGACTTCGCCGTCGCGCACCTTGAAGACGTCCGGGTTCACGAGGCCGGAGACCAGGGCCTCACCGAGGCCGAAGCCGGCGTCCACGGTGGCGACCTTGCGGTTGCCGGTGACGGGGTCGGCCGTGAACAGGATGCCGGACGCCTCGGGGAAGACCATCTGCTGCACGACCACGGCCATGTGCACCGTGCGGTGGTCGATGTCGTTGCGTCGGCGGTACACCACGGCGCGCTCGGTGAACAGCGAGGCCCAGCACCGGCTGATGTGGCGGAGTACCGCCGCCGGTCCCACGACGTTCAGATACGTGTCCTGCTGGCCGGCGAAGGACGCCGTCGGAAGGTCCTCCGCCGTCGCGCTGGAGCGAACGGCGCAGGCGGTCCCCTCGCCCAGCTCGGCGAGCGCGGCGGCGATCGCATACGCCAACTCGTCCGGCACGACGACCCCTTCGATGGTCCGGCGGATCTCCGCACTCAGCGTGCGGATCGCCTCCCCGTCCTCCGGGTCCAGACGCGACAGTTGATCGAGCCGTTCGTCCATCGACGGCACCTGCGCCATGATCTGGCGGAAGGCGTCCGTCGTCACACAGAATCCGGCCGGCACTCGGACACCCTCGATCCGCGACAGCCCGCCGAGGTTCGCGCCCTTGCCGCCGACGGCCGCGACCTGCTTCTCGTCGACGTCGTGAAGATTCCACACGTACGGCCCGTTCATCGGCGTGCCTCCGCAGCAGTCGTGTCCCGTCGTCGCACCGCACCGTCCGATCGCCTCGCCGGCGCGGACGGTCCCGACGGCCACTCCGTTCCCACCGCTGGTCCGACGTCATCGCGTCCCCGGTACGTCGACAACACACGCACGTCAGTGCCCTCATTTCCGCAGCTTGTGGCTTCGGCCGACGATTTTGCGGCATCACCCGGGCCTTGCCGCAAGCCCCCAGGTGCGCTATACGTTGAGAAGGGTAAGGAGAGGACTCCTTACCCTCGGCCATGTCCGGGTGACGATCCGGGGCAAGAGGTCGCGCGACGTCGACCCGGAGCAATGGGACCAGGTCGCCGCCCATTTGAGGGAAATCACGCGCCTCGCCTTCCCGGTGGGCACCAGCAGGCGCATACCGGCACGGGCCAATGCGGCGTCAGGCGGGGTGCGGGGCTCGACTCCAGCTGTCATCTCCGGTGCCGACGGCGCGGCCAAAGCCAGGAGTGCGCACGGCTCCCCACTGATGCGGTTCACGGCGCCTCCCGTGCCACCGGGGCTCCAGGGCTCCAGGGCTCCAGGGCTCCAGGGCTCCAGGGCTCCAGGGCTCCAGGGCTCCAGGGCTCCAGGGCTCCAGGGCTCCAGGGCAGGGTGAGGCCGGCGGTCACCGCGTCGAGGTCTCGACGCAGGGTGCTTGTCTTCGCTCAGGGTTCACCGGAAAGGTCCAGCACAGACCTGACGGACGGTCACTCTCCGCTGCAGGGCGGGACGGCGTACACCCTCTCGCGCGATTCCCTGGCTCTTGCAAGCAAACGCCGCAGTGGCGCTCCGCGACCCACCCCAAGATCTGTGCCAGAGCCCAGTCCTCACTGACAGGGCAGCCGGCCGACCTCGGCTTCTACGTCGAGACCTGCGAGGAGAACGACCCCGAGCGCCGCGATCCCGTCAACGGGCGCGTGTATTAGCGCCGTTCACGCCATGACGAGCTGCGAGATCAGGGATGATGATGCGATGAATGCTGACATCTTGGGCGGCCGGCCGGACCCGGAAGGGAGTCTGAAGCGGCAGCGGGCGCGCATGAGGTGGCCGGTGTTCGCTGCGGCTGAGGGCTCGGGGTGCCGTTCTCGTGCCCACTCGACACCTCGTCCGCCCACCGGCCGTCGGTCTTCCCGCAGACACTCCACCTGTCGATCCGTCACCTCCTGTCAGCCTGTTCCAGACCGTCCCTCAGTGCAAGGAAGTACGCGTGAGCGCAATCGGCTCCGGCGGAAGAGTCCAACCGGCCCGTCCCGGCGATCCCTCCCGTATAGGCCCCTACCGCATCGTCGGTCGTCTCGGCGCGGGCGGCATGGGCACGGTCCACGCCGGGGTCACCTCCGACGGAACGCGCGTTGCGGTCAAGGTGATCCATCCCGAGCAGGCGCAGGAGCCGGAGTTCAGGGCCCGTTTCGCACGTGAGGTGGCCCTGTCGTCCCGGGTCACCGGCCCGTATCTGATTCCGCTGCTCGCAGCCGACACCGAAGCGGCGACCCCGTGGCTGGCCACCGCCTACGTCCCCGGCCCGACCCTGGACCAGCACGTGCACGAACGTGGGCCGCTCTCCGAAGGGAGCTTGTACGCTCTCGCGGCGGCCACCGCGCAGGCACTGGCCGCCATCCACGCCGTCGGCGTGGTGCACCGCGATGTGAAGCCTCAGAACGTCATTCTCACGCCCGCCGGCCCCCGCGTTCTGGATTTCGGTATCGCGCACGCCTCCGACGGCACCAGTGTCACCCGTACCGGAGTCATGACCGGGACACCGGGCTGGATCAGCCCCGAACAGTACCGCCAGGGCACCACGGGCCCGGCGGGCGACATGTTCGCGTGGGGAGCGCTCGTGGCCTACGCGGCGACCGGAAGGCTGCCCTTCGGCGCCGGCCCACCCGATGTGGTCGCCTTCCGCGTGATGTCGGGGGAACCGGACCTGGACGGCGTCGCCGCGTCCTTGCGCCGGATCCTTGACAAGGCACTGTCGAAGGAACCGGGGGACCGTCCGACGGCCACCGAAGTGGCACAGCTGTGCGGGGCGTTGCTGGCTTCCCAGGCGACCCAGGTCGTGGGCGTCCACGCGCTGCCGACCCAGGCCGGGGACGTGGTCGCCCAGGTCTGGGATGTGCCGGCCGGAGAGGACCCGGTATGGCAGGCGCCGCCGGGCCGATCGACCAGGCGACGGGTGGGCGCGGTGGTCGTGGCGGCGGCATTGATCGGCGCCCTGGTCGGCGGAGTGACGGCCCTGCTGCCCGACACGTCCGATGGCGGGAAGAGCGGGGCATCGGCTTCACCTTCCGCGCCCGCCGGGTCCGGGCCGCGGGCCGTGAAATCCGATGGGGCGGATACCGCGGCGGAGCGGGGCAAGGTCGTGAGCGACGGCGCGGCGAGTGCGGTGAGCTGGGCGGAAGCCCGTACGGCTCAGGGGCAGGGCGAACACGACGTGGCACGCTCCGTACTGCACGACCAAAGTGTTCTGTCCGGGGAGATGAGCGACGTCGGGCTCTCTACGGGGAGCGTGACGTTCCATGAGGCACGCCGAGAGGTCTACTTCTCGTACAGCCTGGACACCGACGCGCACGGAACGCTGATCGCCGAGACCGAGATCGCGAGAGCGATGTGCTTGTCGTTGCGCGATGTGGTTCTCAACGTCCACCCGGATCTGCCGTATCGCACCTACGTCACGGTGCGCGAGGAGGTCGGCCGCGGCCCGCAGGTGACGTGGCAGGAGGACTTCGTCGCCGACGAACGGTGTCGGTCGGCCGCCGAGGACGGCACAGCGCAGAGCGACGGCACCGAGGCGGAGTCGGAATGGGAACCGGACGAGAACGGCCTCGGGGAGGCGATGGTCCCCAGTACCGACGGTGACGAGATCCGGGTTGCGGACCGCGCCGCCAAGAAGGTCATCGAGCGGAGCAACGAGATGCGTCCGACGCTCGGCACCGGTCAGGTCCTCGGCCACGATGAGATCAAGGTGGGCTTCGACCCCGCGCACTCGGCCATGTACGTGTGGTCGGACTACCTGATGTGGAACCAGGGGCAGGTCGAGAGCTGGGCCGGCATGGCCGCGGGTGAGGCATGCCGTGCTCTGGTGAAGCAGCGGCAGAACGCGGGCTCGGGCTGGCCGTACACGCGCTACGCCGTGGCGGAGATCGGCGGTTCGGGCTATCTCATGATCCGTTGGGGCACGGCCACCACGCTCGCCGACTGCCCCACCTGATCGGGGAAGGGGGGAGGAGGCGAGGTCGACTCGCGGCACGGTCGAAGCCTTCTCCCTTCTGATGCCGGTTCGCTCGGAGAAGTGTTTCGGTGTGACAGGTTCCGTCGCCAGCGGCAACGAACGCGTCAGCGGCCGGCCGGACGCGTTGTGGTCGAAGCAGTCCGAGCGGACGGCGTCCGGAGCGCCGCAGGCCAGGATGTCGGCGGGGTCGCTCGGCGCAAGGATCACCCGAAGTCCTGGGCGTGGTCGGCGCCCACTGACGGAACGTGCGGGCTGCCCCCTCCGCCAGGTGAGGTGGGAAGCGGCTCACCGTACGGCTGTCCGCTGCTTCCTTCCGCCCCTGCCGGTGAGCCTACGTATTCGATTACGTAGTTCTACTGGCGCCTGCGGAAGGCCGCGTTGGGAGACTCGCCCCATGAGGTTCCCGAGGGAGTCGTGGTGTCACGCCGGGGAGCCTGCTGCCTTCCTCCCGGACAACTGTCGCCAGCGGTTCGACGGGTTCGGGTAGCGAACGCTGTCCAGCCCATAGAGCCCAGTTGAACATTGGAGAGTCTCCGTTGGTTTCCAAGACCCGTGTCCTTCTGGGCATGCTCGTGCTGCTGGCGCTGGCCGGCGGCGCCATCGCCCTGCTCGCGGCCGTGAAGGCCGATGCCACCTGGTTCACGATCGTTCCGCTCGGCATTCTGGTTACCGGCGCGTCCGTCGTCCAGTCGCTCGGATGGTTCAACAAAAGAAGCGGGTGACCGGCCTGGCGGCCGGGAGGGCACACAGTTGTCCTGCAGCGCCCTGCTCAGGGCAACAGCAGGCGAGAACTGGCGCGCCGCAGCCCACCCGGCCGGTCAGCCACGCCACCGCACTGCGACCTCTACCGTCCGGGGACTCCGGCACCCCGAAGACATCAAGGTCACCCCGAAGGCCGACGGGTCCTGGTACTGCTCCTCGGTCCACGCGGGCGACCAACGCGGCACCTCACAGCTCCGGTCCACGGTCGAGGCGGTCCGGAGGTGACCTCACCCCCCGGTGCCTCCGTGGTTCAACGACGCCCGCCGAACTCCCAGTCGTGGACCTCGATGTCCGCATACCGGTCCGCGGTCAGGACGGCTCGTGCCGTGTCCGCGTCCGGCGCCCTGAGCAGCACCGCCGTACCCAGCCAGGTGCCGCCGTCGTCGGACAGCAGCGGCCCGTACGCGACCAGTTCCTCCTGGTCGAGCGGCAGGGCGAGGTCGGCGGCCGGGCCCTCGCCGAGGCCGAGCACCAGGTACCGGTTGCCGTCGGACCGGCCGCCGGGGAAATCCCACATGGTGCGCCCCAGCACATTGCGCCACCGGCGGAGCAGCACGTCCCGGTACGCGCCGGCCTGGTAGTTGGGCTCGTCGAAGGCGAACGCTCGGGCGGCGGCCGGATCGGGCAGGTCGACGATGTGTACGCTGCCCGTCGGTGTTTCACCATCATCGGCGAAGGTCGGGCCGCGAGCGATCAGCTCCTTCGCGTACCGGTCCATGTAGGACCAGTGCTCCTCCACCAACTCCTCGCGCAAGGCGAGGGAGCCGGGCCGATCACGGTGGTAGCAGAAGAACTCCATGGCCACAGACCCTTCCCCATCAAGGGCACCATCTCAACTGGCTTTCGGCGCCGGCGACCCCGCGCTCCGAGCGAGCCAGATCGGCAGACGACATCCGACTGGAACAGGGCAACCTCAGCCTGACCTCCGCCGCGGAGAAACACGAGGCCGAACTCGAAGCCTCGCCGGAAGCCGACCGCCGGCTGACGAGGGCTGTGATGGCTGTGAACCAGCGCCTCAACGGCTGTACCGGGCCGCGCCGTTCGACCCGGCTCGGTACAGCCCCACTGCTTTCATCCGTTCGACCGGGAACTCGGTGAGGGGGATCACCTCCTGGCAGAGGATCTATCTCGCCAGCGGGATCACCCTCCCCTGTGCCAGTACTGCACTGCTCCCGCGATGAACCGGTGGGCCCGTCCGTACGCAACGAGAACGCTTCGCCGGATCGCACCTCTAGTCGGTCATGGACGGTCATGGGCGGTCATGGACAGCCGTGAACGGTCGAAGACCGCCCCTCAGCTGTCCCGAAGACCGACCGCCAGCGTCAGTTCAAGGACCCGGTGCGGCGATGCGAGATCCGGAAACAGCTCCCGCAGCTGCGCCATCCGGTACCGGACGGTCTGGGGGTGGACGAACAACGCCGCCGCCACCTCGTCCCGCCTGCCCTGGTGCAGCAGCCACGCCCGCAACGTCTCCTCCAGCCGCCGGGCGGTCGCGACAGGCAAGGTCCGCAACGGGGCGAGGGCTCGGGCACGCAGGTCTGCGAACGCGTCCACGTCGGCGCTGAGCACCAGCTCGGGCAGATGCTCCTCGGTGTCGCGGATGTCGGAGGAGAGGGAGCGCGCGCGTACGGCTCGTGCGTACGAGGCGGACGCACGCGTCCATGGCCGGGCCGGTCCGACCACGGCGCTGCGGTCGGTCAGCTGCCTCAGGAGATGGGCTCGGTCGGCATCGGGGACGAGCAGCACGCCGACGGAGTCCGGCAGATCGTCGAGGACGAGGGTGCTCGGGTCGAGCATGCGCCAGGCAGGCCGGGCCTGGGCGGCGGGCAGCAGGACCGCGGTCAGCGAAACCGGAGGCTGCCACCCCGCCCGTTGAGCGGAGGCCAGCAGCACGTCCGGGCTCGCGTCCGCGAGGAGGTCGCGGACCAGTTGTTCCAGGTGGCGCTCGTGAGCCCGGCCCCGGGCCGCCAGTTCGTCGGCATGGCCCGCGGCGCTCGCGGCGGAGAGCTCGTCGATGTAGGCGAAGGTCAGCTCGGCGAACTTGGCGACCTCGGCGGCGGGCAGACCTGCGGGTACGGCTCCCGCTGCCAGGCATCGCCAGGCCACCCGGGCGCCGACGCGGTAGGCGCCGAGCAGGGCGTCCATCGAACGGCCGTCGCGCACCTCGCCGCGGCCCAGCTCGTAGGCCGCGTCACCCGCATCGCCGCCCGTGGCGTTCCCGCTCGCGAGGTCCAGGTAGTGCCCCAGGGCGGTGCGGACGGCTCGGCGGATGGTGCCGCCCATCCGGCCCGAAAGAGCGTTGGCGTAGGGAGGGACCTCGTCGATGATCGCCTGGACGACCTCGTCGGCGGTGGTCCTCAGCGCGGCGCGGAGTGCGGTGACCGTCGTCTCATCGAGGGTCAGTTCGCTGGCCCTCCGGACTGCATGACTCACGTCTTTGTTCCTTGCGAACAATTCAGCCGACCAGATTCACATCCTGCGGACAGGACTTTACACCCTGTGGCGCATCAAGCTGGAGCCATGACGAGTGCAACCCTCCGCAGTGGGGCGTGGAAACTGCTGGAGATGGTCACGACGCCGCTGCTGCCGTCGGACTACCTCGACCTGGTCAGCCCGCTGCGCGCGGGCGGCGACCTGCGTGGGCGCATCGAGGCCGTGCACCCCGAGACGGGTGACGCCGCGACCATCGTGATCAGGCCGGGACGGGGCTGGCGCGGCCACACGGCCGGTCAGTACGTGCGGATCGGGGTCGACGTCGACGGGGTGCGCCTGTGGCGTGCCTACTCGCTCACCTCGCCGACGAACCGCCGGGACGGCCGCGTCACGATCACCGTGAAGGCGATACCGGACGGCAAGGTCAGCAACCACCTTGTCCGCAGGGCGAAACCGGGCACACTGGTCCAGCTCGACCAGGCGACCGGTGACTTCGTGCTGCCTGAGGCCAAGCCCGCCAAGGTGCTCTACGTGACGGCCGGCAGCGGCATCACCCCTGTGATGGGCATGCTCCGCGACACCGAGTTCGACGACGTCGTCATGGTCCACTCCGCGCCGCAGCCGCACGACGTGATCTTCCGCAACGAGCTGCACGACCTGGTCGCGGACGAGAAGCTGCGTCTCACCGAGCTGCACACCGACACGGACGGCATGCTCGACATCACTCGTCTCGACGAACTCGTGCCCGACTGGGCCGAGCGCGAGACCTGGGCCTGCGGGCCCGCGGGCCTGCTCGACGCCGCCGAGGAGCACTGGAGCGAGCACGGCGTCCGAGAGCGCCTGCACACCGAACGCTTCCGCCCCAACGTCGTCGTCGCCGACGAAGGCGGCGGTGGCGCGGTCACGTTCAGTACCACCGGCAGGACCGTCGACGCGGACGGCGTCACGCCGTTGCTGAACGTCGGCGAGGAAGCCGGCGTGCTCATGCCGTCCGGGTGCCGCATGGGCATCTGCTTCGGCTGCGTCACGCCGCTCAAGGCGGGCGCCGTCCGCGACCTGCGCACCGGCGAGATCACCGAGGCCGAGCCGGGCGTCCTCATCCAGACCTGCGTGTCCGCCGCGGCGGGCCCCTGCGACATCGAACGGTAGGAGCACCTTGACCGCCATCGACCCCACCGCCCACCTGACCGCGGAGCAGATCGAGGAACTCGGCCGCGAGCTGGACGCGATCCGCGACGAGGTGATCGCCAGCCGTGGTGAGAAGGACGCCGCCTACATCCGCAAGGTCATCTCGGCGCAGCGCAAGCTCGAGCTGGTCAGCCGGGGCGTGCTGCTGTTCTCGATCTTCCCGCCCGCGTGGCTGATCGGCACCGCCGGTCTGTCCGTGGCGAAGATCATGGACAACATGGAGATCGGCCACAACATCCTGCACGGCCAGTGGGACTGGATGCGGGACCCGAAGATCCACTCCACCACCTGGGAGTGGGACCACGTCTCGCCGTCCGAGCAGTGGAAGCACTCGCACAACGAGCTGCACCACACGTACACCAACGTGATCGGCAAGGACAACGACCTCGGCTACGGCATCATGCGCGTCGACGAGGACCAGAGGTGGTACCCGTTCCACCTCGGCCAGCCGCTGTGGAACTTCATCAACGCCTGCTTCTTCGAGTACGGCATCGCCGCGTACGACCTGGAGCTCGGCAAGAACCTGCGCAAGCGCCGCCGCAAGGATCCGGAGTTCCGCGCGCGAGCCAGGGCAGTGGGCCGCAAGATCCGCAAGCAGGTGCTCAAGGACTACGTGATCCACCCGCTGCTGTCGGGCCCGTCGTTCCTCCCCACGCTCGCCGCCACCTTCACCGCGAATCTGGTCCGCAACATCTGGACCCACTCGGTGATCATGTGCGGGCACTTCCCCGAGGGCGTGCAGGTCTTCGAGCGCCGGTCGATCAAGGGCGAGACACGCGGCCAGTGGTACCTGCGCCAGATGATGGGCTCGGCGAACATCAGCGGCAGCAAGGCCATGCACTTCATGACCGGCAACCTGTCGCACCAGATCGAGCACCACCTGTTCCCGGACCTGCCGAGCAACCGGTACGCCGAGGTCGCGGTGAAGGTCCGCGCGCTGTTCGAGAAGTACGAGCTGGAGTACGTCACCGGGCCGCTGCCCAAGCAGGTGTTCTCCGCGTGGCACAAGGTCTTCCGGCTCTCGCTGCCGAACAGGAAGCCCAAGGTCAGGACGCCGGACCGTGAGCAGGAGCTCGTCGCGGCCTGATCGCGGTATCGGTTCGGATCATTCGGCCGTACCGGCGGCACCGCGGCCTTCAGGGAGATCCGTTACGGACACCGCCTCGTACAGACGGTCGAGGCGGGCGCGGTGCGCCGGGTTCAAGTCGAGTTTCTCCGCCATGAGGTTCTCCTCCAGGTGATCGATCCGGGCGGTGCCAGGGATCGGGAGGATGACGGGCGAGTGGCCGAGGAGCCAGGCGAGCGCAACCTGCGTGGGGGTGACGTCGAGTTCGGTCGCCACGGAGGCGACCTCGGCCTTCGCTCCTGACTCGCCCCAGGCGACGGGTCGCCACGGCAGGAACGCCGTCCCTGCCGCTTCGCAGGCCGTGAGCACGGGTTCGTGCTCACGGTCGAGCAGGTTGTATCGGTTCTGCACGCTCGCGATGTCGACGATCTCCCGCGCCTGGTCCAATTCGTCGACGGTGACCTCGGACAGTCCGATCCGGCCGATCTTGCCCTCAGCCTGCAGGTCCCGCAGTGTGCCGACCTGATCGGCGAGCGGCGTCTCGGGGTCGATGCGGTGCAGTTGCAGAAGCTCGATCCGTTCGACGCGCAACCGGCGAAGCGCCTGCTCGACCTGCTCCCGCAGGACGGCCGGCCGCCCGTCGAGCTTCCACTCGCCCGAGGAGCCCGATCGGGCGACGCCGACCTTCGTCGTGATCAGCAGTTCATTCGGGTAAGGGTGCAGGGCCTCAGCCAGGAGTTCCTCATTGGCTCCCTCACCATAGAGATACGCGGTGTCGATCAGCGTGACACCCAGCTCGACGGCTCGCCGGGCGACCGCGAGAGAGGTCTCGCGGCCGGGGCCCGGTTCCGTCGGCAGGTGCATGGCCCCGAACCCCAACCGCCGTACGTTCAGATCTCCACCGATGCAAAACGCGGTCGATGTCACGTTGACGTCTTCCCCCTCGCTGAAGCGACAACGCTAACAGCGCAGTTGGCCACGACACGCGTCCACCGGCAGACACCGTCCCCCGATCCGAACGCAGCCACCTGATCGACGACTGACTCGGTTCACCAAACGTGCCGAGGGCCTCCTACCTTGGCCGCACCGTCTTGGGGACGTCGAGGCCGGTCTCCGCGGCCGTCAGACAGTCCTGCACCGGCATGCGGCGATGCCCGCAATCACCGGGCGTCGGTCCCTGAACGGCTACTGATGCCTCTCCCACCCCACCGGGGAGCCGACCTCAGGCGAATCCTTGCGAGAGGCGTCCTCCATCTCTGGAATACCCCCCCGGGTATAGCTGTTAGAGTGAAGGCCATATACCCCCCGGGGTACATCGTCCGAGAGGAGTCGTGAGCCGTGTTCTTCGTCGACACCCTGGAGTTCGAAGGCCTGGGCAACCGCAGTTACCTGGCCGGCGGGCCCGGTGCCGCGGTGGTCATAGACCCGCCGCGCGACATCGACCAGGTCATTGCCGCAGCGGCCCGCCGTGGAGTGCGCATCGCTTGCGTGGCCGAGACCCATGTGCACAACGACTACGTCACCGGCGGTCTGGAGCTGGCCCGTGTCACCGGCGCCCAGTACCTGGTGCCGGCCGGGGCGCACGTGTCGTTCGCCCGCACCCCGGTCGCCGACGGCGACACCGCGGCGGTCGACGAGGGGCTGGTGCTGCGCGCGATCGCCACTCCCGGGCACACCCCGCACCACACTTCCTACGTCCTCAGCGAGGACGGGCGCGGTGTGGCGGTGTTCACCGGTGGATCCCTGCTCATCGGCACGGTCGGCCGGCCGGACCTGGTCGAGCCACGACTCACCGAGCAGCTGGCCCGCGCCCAGTACGCCTCCGCCCATCGGCTCGCCGACGAGTTGGACGACGACGTGCCGGTGCTGCCCACGCACGGGTTCGGCAGCTTCTGCTCCTCCTCCCAGACCGAGGGGGACGCGACCACGATCGGCAAGGAGCGCAAGACCAACGACGCGCTGCTTCTCGACGTGGACGGCTTCGTCGCCCGGATGCTCGCCGGGCTGGATGACGTGCCCGCCTACTACACCCACATGGGCCCGGCCAACGCCGCAGGTCCCGCACCGGTCGACCTCACCCCGCCAGGGCGTGCGGACGCGGAGGAGATCGCTCACCGGCTGGCCGCGGGTGAGTGGGTGGTGGACCTGCGCAGCCGCATGGCCTTCGCCGAGGGGCACGTGGCCGGGTCGTTCAACTTCGAGGGCGACGGCAAGCTCGCCACCTATCTGGCCTGGCTGATCCCATGGGGCAAGCCCGTCACCCTGCTCGCCGAGACACCCGGGAAGGTCGCCGCGGCACAGCGGGAGCTGGCGCGGGTGGGCATCGACCGCCCGGCCGCCATCGCCATCGGCGACCCGGCCGACTGGATCCGTGAGGGCGAACGGCTCGCCTCCTTCCCTCGCGCCCGCTTCACCGACCTGGCCGACGCCCGTGAGCGCGGCGAAGGCGTGGTCGTTCTGGACGTGCGCCGTGACGCGGAGCGTGCGGGCGGCTACATCGACGGCTCGGTCCACCTGCCCATCCACGAGGTGCAGGGCCGCATCGGCGAGGTGCCGGACGGGGTGGTGTGGGTGCACTGTGCCGGCGGGATGCGCGCGGCGATCGCCGCCTCGCTGCTGGATGGCGCCGGTCGCGACGTGGTCGCCGTCGACGACGCCTTCGACGCCGCCGCCGAGGCGGGACTGACGCTCATTCGCCCCGGCCGCACCGACTGACCCGCCCTTCCCCGCCATCTGCACGAAAGCGATCACACGATGTTCTCGTTTCTACGCCGCCGCCCCGGCCGCCTCACCCCCCGGCCGGCCCACGAGCGGACCAGCGACGGCACCGCCGTCCTGCTCGATGTCCGCGAGTCGCCGGAGTGGAATGCCGGCCACGCGCCCGGCGCGCTGCACCTGCCCCTTTCCCGTCTGACGGCGGGGGCCCCGCTCCCGTCAGCCGCGCAGGGCAGGCCGGTGATAACGATCTGCCGCTCCGGTCACCGCTCCCAGCAGGCCGCCAAGCTGCTGGTCGAACGCGGTGTCAAGGCCACGGATGTCGCCGGCGGCATGACCGCCTGGGCGCGTGCGGGCCTGCCGGTCATCGGCCAGGACGGCAGCAACGGTGTCATAGCGTGAGCGCAGCGGCCCTGGCCCTCGTCGCGGGGGCAGTGATCGGGCTCGCGCTCGGCGCGCTCGGCGGGGGCGGCAGCGTCCTGGCCGTTCCGGCGCTGATCTACCTGCTCGGCTTCACTCCGGCCGCCGCGACCACCGCCAGTCTGATCATCGTCACGGCCACCTCGCTCACCGCTCTGTACGCCCACGCCCGCACCGGCAACGTCCGCTGGAAAGCCGGCGCTCTGTTCGCCGCGGCCGGGCTCCTGCCCGCCGCCGCAGCCGGGGCTGCGGCATCCGCCCTGCCCCAGCCGTTGCTGACCGCCGCATTCGCGGTCGTCGCCGCACTCGCAGCCGTCACGATGCTGCGCCCCAGCCGCACCGCCGCCGGCCCGGCAGCCGGCGAGGTGCAGCCCGCCCGGGCCGCCGGCACCGGCGCGGGGCTGGGTGCACTGACCGGTCTGCTCGGGGTCGGCGGAGGCTTCCTCACCGTCCCGGCCCTGGTCACCGTGCTCGCATTCGAGATGCAGGCCGCCGTCGGCACCAGCCTGCTGGTCATCTCGGCGAATTCACTGGCCTCCCTGGCCACCCGCGGCGCCACCACCGTCGGCGTCGACTGGGCGGTGATCGGCCCCTTCACCGGGGCGGCGATCCTGGGCGCCTGGGACGGCAGGCGCCTGGCCGCCAAGATCACCGGGAACCTGCTGCAACGCACCTTCGCCGTCGTGCTGTCGGCCGTGGCAGCCCTCATGCTCATCGACACCCTCACCTGAGGAGTCGGACGAACGCGGCGCCTCAGCATCACCCGCTCAAGCCAGAGACAGAAACAGCTTCTCCAGTCGGGCGCGCATCTGCTCCCGGTCTCCGGAGGCCGCCATGTCCTCGTCGGTCAGGCAGTGCTGCAGGCCGGTGGCGATGATCGCGAAACCGGCCTTGTCCAGTGCCCGGGACGCCGCCGCGAGCTGGGTGACCACGTCCTCGCAGTCCCGCCCCTCCTCGATCATCTTGATCACACCCGCGATCTGCCCCTGCGCCCGGCGCAGCCGGTTGACCACCGTCTTCAGTTCCTCGGCCGCCATCGCCAGTTCCACAACCCACGCTCCTTCGAGATACCCCCTTGGGTATCCTACCGAAGGGGTGACCCGGACCACGCAAAGGAAGATCCCCATGGCACCCGTCACCGCCCTGAGCGCCGACCAGGCCCTCACCCGCCTGCACGAGCTGACCGTCATCGACGTGCGCACCCCCGGCGAATACGCCTCCGGCCACCTGCCCGGCGCCCACAACATCCCCCTCGACCGCCTCGATACCGCCCTGCCCGCCCTGAAGGCCGCCGCAGACCGCGGCGACCTCCTCATCGTGTGTGCTTCCGGCGCCCGTTCCGACCGAGCCTGCCGGCGTCTGGCCGACCAGGGCATCAGCGCCGCCACTCTCACCGGCGGCACCGCCACCTGGACGCAGCTCGGCCACGACACTCACCGCCCGGCCGGCACCCGCACCCCCTGGGCCATGGACCGGCAGGTCCGCCTCTTCGCCGGTTCCCTCGTCCTGTCCGGCCTCGTCGCCGGACGACGCTGGAACTCGGCCCGGTGGCTCTCCGCGGGCATCGCCGGCGGCCTGGTCTTCTCCGCCCTCACCAACACCTGCGGCATGGCCACGATCCTCGCCAAGCTCCCCCACAACCAGCCCAGGACCACCGACCTGGACGACACCCTCGCGACCCTGACCGGCTGACACCCTGGTCTCAGGGCGGGTGACGTGTTATCCGGGGAGGGCGACGGCTCCGCGTCGTCCGGCAGTTCCGACGGTAGCGACACTGAAGTACGCACCCCGGAAGCCTGCATCGAGTCGGGGCGTCCTGGGCAACCCACTCAGCGGGCGAGCAGCGAACGCGGCAGCAACGGGGCGGCCGGCTTCCAGAGTTCATCAGGAACCAGGCGCTTCAGATGGACAGCGCCCGCGCCCGGCATCATGCCGCACGAACATCAAGTCACGTGCGACTACCGCCAGGCCCTGCTCGGTGCGGCCGCCCTGGCGGCCTGCTCGATCTTCGCGCAGTAGGCCGCACGGGCTTCCTCGTCGATCTGCTCCTCGTGTTCGGCGCGCAACCCGGTCCGGCCGTCGAGGCCCTCGCGCAGGATGTCGGCGTGCCCGGCATGCCGGATGGACTCGCCGATGACATGCACCATGACGGCGAACAGGTTCGTGTCGGCATGAGGCTCCGGCCACCACGGCACATGGCCGGGGGCGTCGAGGGGAAGCGCGTTGATCGTCGCGTCCGACTGTTCCCACGTCCGCCGGTAGAACCCGACGATCTGATCGCGGGTCTCATCCTCGGCCGCCCACAGATCGCTGCCGTCGGAATCCTGCCACCGGGGCAGCGGTTCCGGCGGAAGGCGGTCGAAGACCTCGCCGAAGTACCTGGCCTCGACGGTGGCCACATGTTTGACCAGGCCGAGGAGACTGGTTCCGGTCGCCGTCAAAGGTCGGCGGGAGTCGTACTCGGACAAGCCGTCGAGTTTCCAGAGCAGCGCCTGGCGGTCCCGCCGCAGTCTCCCGTGCAGATGGTCTTTCGCGAACTCATCGATCATGCGGCATGAGCCTGCCATGGGCCGGTCGTCGTCTCAAGATCCAGCAAGGGCAGGCCGGCCGCCGTCGACGAGTGGCTCTGGGCAGGAGCGAACTCGCCGTCGTACCGGATGCCGAGGTTCCTGGCCCTCTCCTCGTAGAGCGGGGCGCCGAACGGGTCCTCAGGGACGTTGCCGAGCTTGTCAAAGCCGTCGAGGATCCAGAAGGCACAGATGGGTCCGGAAAGACTTCTGTTCTGTCACAGCGCCAGCGTCCCACTCACCAACCCGAAGGCCCACGGCGGTCGTTCAGGGCTCCCCCGGCCGAGCAGCGGCGCTAGGAACGCGTCGCCGCCCCGCACTCCTCCCCCGAGGACCCGGCTCTCCCGACCGGCACGCTGCGGTCGTACGGGTCGACCTCTGTGCCGGTCTCGTCCGTACGCCGGTCCGCGCCGAAGGGTGGGGTGAAGTAGCCCGTGGGGGCGCCACAGCCACCGTTGGTCACGTCGTATTTGTACGAGACGATCGAGAACGTGCCCGGCTCGGTGATCACCTTGTCAGGGTCGTCCCAGCTCAGGACCAGCTCGCGCCGGACGATCGTACGCACGATCTCGTCGTCGCCGCCCGGGTCCGCGCGGGTGACCGGGTAGACGAAGGTGACATCGGCGGTCACCTGGAGTGCGCCGCGCTCGCCCTCCCGGTAGGTGAGCCTGCCCCTGGTCTTCACGACGTCGCCGACCAGGCGGGTCCCGGAGGGCTGGAAACGGCTGAAGAGGAGAAGGGGGTCGTTCTTCTCGCTCGGGGAGCGGAAAGCGGTGCTCAGAAGGTCTTGGACGTCCTTCTGGTGCGGGTTGATCAGTGCGATCGCCGTCCTGGGGCGCTCGCCCCGCAGAACCGCGCGGTCCAGGCTGGACTCGACGAGAAAGTCCCGGCTGCGGGCGAGGGCCCGTTCGGCCTCGGCCGCGCTCATCCAGCCGACCGCTTCGGCCTTGGGCAAGGTGATCCCCGCCGCTCCGCTCGCCCAGGCCGCCGCCGGCGAACCACGGAACGGCTTGTCCATGGTGGGGCGTTGGGCCACCTCCGTCGGGGGTGCCTGGGTCGGGCGGGCGCTCTCGGCCGCCAGCGGCGAGGAGTCGGGGTCGTCGCCGGCGAACAGGTCCACTGTCCGCCCCGGCGCGAGCGCCACGACGAGCAGCACCAACGAGGCCAGCAGTCCGACCACATACCAGCGTGTGCGTCGCCCGGGCTGCGCGGGCGTGTAGGTGCGCCGGCCCTCGGGACCCGGTCCAGGCTGCTCGCGCAGCCGATTCGCCACGCCACGGGCCCGCGCCGAGGGTTCCTTGGGCGAGTCGGCGGCACCCGCCACGGACTCGCGCAGGAACTGGTCCCACTCCTCGTCGGACCTGGACGAGCCGTCCGGCTCCCTCCCCGCTCCCATCCCCTACCCCCTGGCTTTCAGTAGACCGTGCGACCGCCCCCTGGGACGCGCCCGCACAATGACACAGAGCCCAGACAGCCGGGCCGACTGGGCGGACGGTGTGGCCGCGCCCCATTTCTCAAGTCGCCGTACAGGACGCATCAGAGGGCAAGGCACACGCCGAACGGCTGAACGCGTCTGCGGACACCCAACGCCTCGTCACCACCGGCACGGGAGACGAATCCGGACGGCGTCAAGCCGCGTCCGGATTCGACCGGAGCGTCCCGACGCGGCCGGTTGCCGTCTCCTTCCGCCCTACAGACCGGCGGAAGGAGCCTTCGGACCGGGGAGGTTCGGCGGTGCGCTCGGGAAGGAGCCTGCCGTCCGGTGCAGTACCCGTTCCAGGTCGCGGCGTATGCGCTCGGCTTCACCACGCACCTGGGCGGGGACATCGCCACGCTCGTCGACGAGGCGGCTGAAGATGGGGGTCTCCTGGAACACAGCGGGATCTGCTCTCTGACGGGCTTTCCGGGCGACGGTGCGAGGCCGGTGCGGTGGTGCACAACTGCTGGTCGAGGCCGATGACCGACCACACCCCACACCCTACGGCGGGACACTGACAGTTCGGTCTCCTCGGCCCTCCGGCCGCGCGGGCGGCGAAGCTCAGCCGCAGCGGTGCCCCCGATTCGGAGCCGGTGGTGCGGCCGATGTCGTCCACGGCCACCGGCGTCCTGTCGAACTCGACGAAGGGCAGGCGGAGTGCGGCCGAGGGGGTCAGCGCTTCGTGCTGGATGGCGCCCGGTTGGAAAGAGCCGGTCGCCCGAAGCCTGACGGCATCAGTGCGGGCAGAGCTTCCGGCCACAGGCCACTGATCGCGCCAGAGCCGGTTCGCCACGCGCGTCCCGTACAACCCTCGTCCCTCTGTCGGAGTCGCACTTGCCGAGCAGCAGCTCTCACGACCGACTCGAAAGGCACCGTCCATGTTCCGAGCGCCCCGAGCCACCCGACGCAGGATCAGCAGCGCCCTCCTGGCCGTACCCCTGGCCGCCTCGGTGGTGCTGACCGGCTCCGGCTCCGCGTCGGCCGCCCCGGCCTCCGTTCCGGCCGCGGACGACTTCAACGGGGACGGCTACGCCGACCTGGTCGTCGGCGCGCCGAACGCGGCCGTGTCCGGCAAGACGCAAGCCGGGTACGTGGCCGTGACGTACGGCTCGGCGAACGGACTGTCGACGGCGAACAAGAAGATCGTCAGTCGTTCGACCGCCGGGGTCCCGGGGGCCGCCACCGTGAAACAGTCCTTCGGCGCCACGTTCGCCAGGGCCGACCTGGACCGCGACGGCTACGGCGACCTCGTGATCGCGGGCGGCAAGGAGGGCTCGGTGATCCTGTGGGGCTCCGCGTCCGGCCTGACCGGCGGTACGGGCATCGCGTACGGGGCCTCGCCCCAGGCCGGTGACTTCGACGGCGACGGCAAGACCGACCTGGCACTGTTCTCCGCACAGCGGGTGAGCGGCGACGACCCGTCGGGCGCCCCGGCAGCGCTGTGGAAGGGGCCGATCAAGCGGGACGGCAAGCCCACCGCCGTCCTGCCCCTCCTGGACAGGTCCCTGTGGTGGGGCTGGTCCGAGGAGGACGACTCCTGCGAGACGGGCGGCGGCTGCGAGAACGGCCCCGCGTCGATCACCGGCCCGGTCGTCGCCGGCGAGGTCGGCGACTTCAACGGCGACGGCCGCGACGACATCCTCCAGACGGCCTACCGCGGCGACGGCAACTATGGGAACCGTCTGCTCCTGGGCGGCGGCGCGACGGGCTTCACCGGGCAGGAGACGTCCGAACTCCGTCTCGGCGAGGCCATCGGAGCCGGGGACGTGAACGGCGACGGCTACGACGACGTGGTGTCCGGCTACGGCGCCGGGAAGGCGCACATCACCTACGGCTCGGCGGCCGGTCTCACTCCCGGGAACACCCATGCCTTCACCCAGGATCTGCCGGGTTTCCCGGGCGCCGATGAAGAGGGCGACCGCCTCGGCTCCGCCGTGTCCATCGCCGATGTGACGGGGGACGGTTACGGGGATGTCGCGCTCGGCATCGAGGGCGAGGACGTCGGCAGCGTCGCCGACGCCGGCTCGGTCGCCCTGCTGCACGGCAGCGCCGCGGGGCTCACCGGCACCGGGGCGCAGGTCTTCCACCAGAACACCACGGGTGTCCCCGGAGTGGCCGAGGAGAACGACCAGTTCGGTGCCACGACCGCCCTGCTCGACGTCAACGGCGACGGCCACCGCGACCTGGCCGCCGCGTCCACGGCGGAGAACGCCTCCAGCGGCGCCGTCTGGCTGCTGCACGGCAACGCGTCCGGCCTGACCACCAAGTCGGCCCTGGCCTTCGGCCCGAAGGACCTGTCGGCCCCCTCGACGAACGCCCTGTTCGGCAGCTTCCTCCGCTGACCGGCCGGCGTCATACGGACGGGCCCGCCCGGAGCGGGAACTCCGGGCGGGCCCGACGACCGCCCCCGGCACGTGCGGCGGCACGGACCTGCACTGGTTCCGCCGCCTGCGGATCCGCTGGGAGATCCGTGGCGGCATCCACGAAGCCTCCCTCACCCCCGGATGCGCACCCGTCTGCCGGCGACGGCTCAAGAATCCCGTGTGCGAGACCTGGGCGACAGCGGCTGCCTACAGCGAGACCCTCCGCTCATCGGCTTTGAGGCCGCGGAGTGTCCAAAGCCCGTACAAGGCCAGCAGCGGTTTACCCATCATCCACTCGCCAGGACGGTAGTCATCCGCTCGCACGAGCCTCTCAGCAAGATCAGGGCGCTGCCGCCGCAAGTACGCACGGGCCTTGAGCGCGTGAGCTGGTTGGGAGGCGATCTTGATGCGGTCGACATCCTCAAGCAGCGGGATCACGTTCGTGATGTTCTCCCATGTTGTCGCGCTCCGGTCCTCGAGAAGCACGGTGCCGTCGAACCCCAGCACCGACTTCGCGTAGTCAGCCATCAGCTCCGCTTCCGCGGCGTAACTGCCGGCCGCACCACCGCTGAAGATCACGAGAGTGCCTCGCGCACCGTCAGCGGGAACGGAGCGAATCCCGGCACGAACGCGCCAGCGGTTGATGAAATTCGCCGTCGATCGTGGGTTCCGGTAGCCCAACACGACCACGGCCTCGGAAACACCCCCACTGCTCCCCATGCTCCCCACGAGGGCTCGGGACCAGCGCCAGTTCAACCACTCGCCCCAGGCCAGCGCCGCAGCACCAGCCATCGCCAGCCCTGTTCTTCGTCGCATGCGGCGACTCTAGAACAGCGCCGTATTGGGCAGCGAAGAAATCAGCCGCCTTGGAGAAGACACATTGCAGATCCTCGCCCTGGCAGAAGCACCTCCGCCATCCCATTTCGATCGACCGGACCCAGATCGAGCGAGCGCGACGGAGCCTTTGCCAACGACTATGCGCCGTCACCAACATCCTGACCCGCAGCACCTAGTCGTTGGTGTCACGGCGGGGGCGGTTGACGGAACTACGGGCCAACCAGGCCCGGACGGTATCCGCGAGCCAGTACGGCTTGCCGCCCTCCACCAGATCGGGAGGTGGAAGCAGGCCGTGCTTGCGGTAGGAACGCACCACGTCGGTCCGGACACCGACGTACGCCGCGATCTCCTTGTACGACCACAGCACGCGGTCAGTTGCAGGGCGCGGAGTTCGAAGAGGGACAACCGTGTCCGTGCCGGGCCGTCCCCCAAGTGCCTCGCGAAGTCCGGCTTCCGCATCCAGGAGGTCACCGAGTTCCTCGACAGCGGCATCGTGACGGGACTGGACGATGGCGTCCCCCAGGCCGGCTTCGACGTCGAGGAGACTGTCGAGTCCGTCGAGCAGGGCGCATTGGTGCTGGTACAGCCGCCGCTCCACGACCTCACCGCCCGCGTCGGACTCTGGCTGGGGGGTCACTGCCGCGCCTCCCTCTTCTCGAGGTGGGCGGCTGCGGCGCGGCGGGCCTTCACCAGACTGGCGCGTACCGTCTCGGACGACAGGCCGAGTTCCTCGGCGATGTCGCTCGGCTTGTAGCCGGCAAGTGTCCAGGCCAGGACTTGGCGCTGCCGGGACGGCAGGCTCCGCAGCACCGGCAGCACGTCGTACCGGCCCTCCCATTCCGCGATGGCGTCCGGGCAGGTCAGCAACGACGTGGGCTCAGGCACCTGTTCGACCGGGTCCTCATGGACCGCGGCGATCATACGAACCAGTGCGCGAGAGGCGACCGTGTGAACCCATGCCCGGGGGTTGTGGAGTTCGGCCCAGCGTCGGTATGCCTTGACCATCGTGTCCTGAGCGATGTCTGCGGCGACGTGCACCGCGGCACCCTGATTGATCAGGAAAGCGACCAGTTGGCGGATGGTGCTTCGGTAGAACACGGAGAACTCTTCGTCCACCTCCAAGCGTTCCTCGTGGCGTCCCTCAGGGAAACCGCCGTGCGCTGCGGGACTGATTGCCGGACGGTTCCGGCCGTCTGACGGTTCTGGATTGCTCACGCTGCCGAGTCCAGCCGCCGAGCCGGAGTGCAGGTGATCTTCATCCGGAGGTGGCATCCGTCGCCGTCCTGATCGTCGAGTTCTACCTGACCGCCTTCTGCCACCGCCTCGGCGACGCTGAGGAGGTACTGGCGATGCGCCTGCTCGCGACGCACACGCCAGCGCAAGCGCAACCACAATCCCAGCAAGGCACACGTCTTCGCAGCGATGATCGAGACGATGGTGACGACGGTCGTGGCCGTGTCCATGGGCTTGCCCTTCTCTTCCGGTCGCGGCCTCAGGAGGCCTGTCACTCGGTAAGAGCCTGAACAGGCCATGATCGTGAACTCACGGGCCAACTCCGCAGCGAGTCTGGGCCACGCGCTCGAACACCGCTCATTGGACCGCCTGGCTCCGCCATGCCTCAGGAGTCCGTCAGGGCGCGGCGACCCTGACCGGCCAGGTGCTTGATCGACAGCATGTGACGGTCTGCCAGTGGGAGGGGTGCGCGCCGACACCGGGATCGTGCTGCTCTTCGCGTGTCCTACCAGTACGTGGCCGGTCCCGTGAGGACCCAGCCGGCGTCGGTGGGCCTTACCCAGAAGCCCAGTGCGACCTCGATCATCTGCACGCGGTAGGTGATCTCTACGTGGACATGGCTGTCGGTGTGGCCCCAACGGAAGTCCGCGAGATCCAGTTCACCGAGCCAGGACAGATCCTGCTCCCACTCGTCGGCAGCAGGGCTTCCGCTCGCCTCGTCCCCATCGGCGCTTGCCTCGACGGTGCCGGTCCACAGCGACTTGAGCACATGACGGACCGGGTGGTGATCGATGAGCTGTTCGGCCTCGGGGATCCTCCCGGCTCGGAGCAGGCTGAAGTAGCGGTGAACGACAGCTTCGACGTCCGCCTTGGCAGGGTGCTCCGTCCAGATCCTCACCGCGAGATCATACGAATTCGGTGACGGCCTCAGTCTGAAACTGCCGGGTGGAGGGTCAGGGCGGCCCGGACAACGTTCGTGATCCGGGTCGTTGAGCAGCGGAGTTCGCGGAGGAGCCGCCAGGAATTGAGGGTGGCGCCCCTACATCGTGGACCGCTCCGGCCAGGGCCGGTGAAGCTCACCGCAGTCGGCCTCTCCGCCACCTTGGGCTCAGGCCTTTGCCGACCTAGGATTTACCGTGCTTGATCGCGCGCAGCTCACTCTGCCGCTTTCGGGTATCGACACTTCGGTCCTCACTCCTGGCGAGTGGCGCGAAGTTCGCTACGGCATCACCACATTGAGCGGCGTGCTGTTCAACGCATGGGACTGACGCACAAGCAAGACCCAAGGCCGACGCCGGACCATGGACGTCTGGCCGAATACGTATTGAGGAACCCTGATCGGCCACGGACACGGTGCTCATCGTCCTGGGCCTGGGCCTGGCTCTGTCCGAACGATCAGGGCATGAGACAACGAGATTGATGCGGGGCGATCGTGTGTCCCAGAGACGACCCGATGGCTGCGTACGACGAAGGGATACCTCATCGATGCGCGTCCTCCTGATGGGGCCGCCCGGAGCCGGCAAGGGCACGCAGGCAGTGCGCCTGGCCGCGCGTCTGTCGATCCGGCATATTTCCACCGGTGACCTGTTCCGCGAGCACATCGGCCAAGGCACCGAGCTCGGGCAGAACGCCCACACACACATGCGCGCCGGCCTTCTGGCTCCGGACGACGTCACCATCGAGGTGATCAAAGAGCGCCTTGCCCGTCCGGACATCGAGCGCGGATTCCTGCTGGACGGCTTCCCTCGCAATCTTGCCCAGGCGGAGGCGCTGGACGGCATCCTTGCCGACTCGGGGTCGGCGCTGGATGCCGTGCTCGCTCTGGAGATTCCCGAGGCCGAGGTGGTCAGGCGTATCGCCGGACGACGGTTGTGCCGTCAGGACCGCGACCACATCTTCCACGTCGACTACAGCCCACCTGAAGTGGCGGGAGTTTGCGACGCTTGCGGCGGTGAGCTGTACCAGCGCGATGACGACCGCGAGCGAACTGTTCGTCTGCGACTGGAGGTTCACCGTCGCGAGACGGCGCCGGTCGTCGACCATTACCAGGCCATGGGTCTGGTGACCACGATCTCGGCCCTCGGCCACGTCCAGGAGGTACTGGACCGCGTACTGCATGCGATCGGCCAGGTCGATGTCCCCGGCGCGTCGGGGTGATGCCCTCCCCACCGCCGGGAAGGCGCGGGGCAGTCCTCCCCGACGGCCCGGCGCCGAGGACAGTAGCCCCGTCCGCTGAGGCCTGTAGGCGCCCCGACTTGGCGACGCCGGGGCTGACCGAACGCTTACGATGCGGATCCGTTCAGGCGGGAAAACGGTGGTCACCGTCGCGGCCACTCCTTCGTCCCGGCCTGGTGGTGGTTCGCGGCGAGCTTCTCCTGCAGGGTCTCCGGGCTGTTCGAACGCCGACCGACGCGCCGCTTCGCGTCCTCCGCCCCGGCCCGCCGCACCGCCCGCCCCCACTGCGCAACCGCGGGCGGTCGGTCAGGCTCGGTCCGCTGTCGGCCGAAGCAGCGACGAGGCGGGCGGAGCGCGCGGCGTCAGTGGGCCGGGCGGAGCGGGCGCGGCGTCAGTGGCCGTTCTCGGTGCGAATGTTGGTGACGTCGCCGTGGACCGCCTCCAGTTTCACGACGAGGTCGGTCGTCACCGTCGGCGACTCCCCGCCGCCGAAGGAGTGGGTGACGATGATCTCGCGGCTTTTGCGCCCCTCACGGACCACCCAGTCCACCGGGACGTTCTGAGCACGCAGGACACCGTCCACCTTGTGCTGCTTCTCCCAGGTCTTCAGCCGCTTGGCGAAGGCGGGCGCCAGGTAGTGCGCACGCAGCGCCTTGGACAACCTGGTGTCCGGGCCTTCGGGGAACCCCTTCGCGTCGACGTAGGCGCCGTAGAAGTCGGCGACCCGCGTCACCGAGTCACCAGTCCTGCCACTGATCGACCGCACTGTTGCGGACGCCTTCGGGGCGGCCTTCGCGGGGGTGATGCTCTTGGTGCGAATGCCGGTGATCTGGCCGTAGACCGGCTCGAGTTCCACGACGAGTTTGGTCCTTACCGTCGGCGACTCCCCTCCGCCGAAGGTCAGCGTGACGACGACCTCGAGGCCCTTGCCGCCCTCGCTCACCGTCCACTCCACCGGAACGTTCTGGGCCCGCAGAATTCCGTCCACGGTGTGCTTCTTCTCCCATGCCCCCAGGCGCTTGGCGAAGGCCGGCGTCAGGTAGTGGGCACGCAGCGCCTTGGCCAGGGTGGTGTCCGGGTCCTCGGAGTCGACCTTCGCGTCGACGTACGCGCCGTAGAAGTCGGCGACCCGCGTCACCAGGTCACCGTTGACGCCAGTGACCGACCGCGGCGCGGTGGACGCATTCCCGTATGCCGTAGCAGCCGCAGGAGCGGCGGTCTGTGCCACCGCCTGCGTCGACACGCCGAGTCCGACGGCCAGGACGAGCCCGGCGGCGACGGCCGCACAGCGGCCCGGACGACGGCGTGCGTGCATGTTCCTGCTCATGTCGTGTCTTCCTTCTTCTCGTGTTCCGTACGGGGCCGCTCCCAGCCCGGGCCGACTCCTGTCCCGCCGAACGCCGAACGCCGAACGTCAATCGCCGAACGCCGTCGTCGGGCAGACCGCCGCCGGGGCCGCGGTGCACCTCATCCGGGCGCACCGATGCCCGGTAGGCAGGCAGCAGACGGGAGTCGCCACCAGGCTTGTGCCGGGACCCTCAGCCCCGTTCCGGCCGGTGCGACACCCACAGGTTCGAAGAAGGTGGGGCTCCGCCGCAACCGCCGCCGCCCAACCGCAACAACGCAACCATCCCACCCACCCTGAGCTGCGGAAACATACACTGCCTGGGACGCCGTCCTGAGACGCGGAGACGGGCCTGTGCCGTCCTGGCCACCCCCTGGACGCCTCCGGTACGCGCAGAGCCGCGGTTACCGCGCGCGGACGTCAAGCCGTGATCACAACCGCCGGCAGATGAACGCGTGTGAGCGCTACGTGGGCGCCGTCGAGTCTCCCGCCCAGGCCCCTGCTCGGGCGCCGAAGGGGTGTTCCCTCGTGCCGGGCGCCCTGCCCGGCTTCCGTCTCACGGCCCCGCAGGCGGCGGACGGCGCGGGGCGGGTGTCCAGCGCGAGTCGATCGTCGGCGCGGCATGGGATCACGTGGTTTCGCAGAAGCACAGCCGGTCGCGCGTTCAGCAGGCGGCGTACGCCCTGTCCCACCTTGCAGTCGGCGAAGCGATCGCACACCGCCACCTGTGAACGCGATCAGAAGACCGGCCTCAGTCGGCGCTCCCGACGCCGCGATCAGGTGCGCTCATGTCCCCTGTGCGGGGCGTACCGTCGGCGAGCCCGTAGCGCAGATACACGGTGCCCTTGGGGCCGGCTGCCGGAGGTTCGAGGAGCGTGAGGTTCGTGGGCACCTCACCGCCGTCGAACACCTTCTTCCCGACTCCGAGCAGGATCGGGTGTACCCACAGGTCGAGACGGTCGAAGAGCTTTTCGCGCAGGAGACTCTGCACCAGGTCCAGGCTTCCGACGACCTTCACGTGCTCGTGCCGGTCCCGGATCTCCCGTACCGCGGCGGCGAGGTCCGGGCCGAGCTGCGTGGACCCCGCCCACGACAGATCGGGCCTGCCGCGCGAAGCCACGTACTTCGGGACACGGTTGAAGAGGTCGGCGATCTCCCCGTCCTCGCCGCCCTTCTGGTGCGGCCAGTAGCCGGCGAAGATGTCGTACGTCCGCCGACCGAGCAGGAGGGCATCCGTGCCCTCGTACGCGGCGCCCACCTGTGCCCCGGCGACCTCGTCCAGCAGGGGTGCCTGCCAGCCGCCGAACGGGAATCCGGCCGGGTCCTCGTCGGGACCGCCGGGCGCCTGCCCGACGAGGTCGAGTGTCGCGAACAGTTCGATGTGGATGAGGCCCATGGCTTGCTCCCGATGAGATGGTCGTCGCGGTCAAAACGTAGACCTGCGGGGACCGGCGTACTCATCGCCGCGCCGACCCAAGTCGACCAGGAACGGCTGAATCAAGCCGGTACAGGTCAGCACTCGCCGCCCCCGGGGCCGGCGGCGACACCGACGACGCAGACCGCCGTCAGACCCTCGACCTCCCTGTTCGTCCCGCGCGCAGTCGGCAGCCGCGCCGAGCTTCTTCGCCGGACGACGGCCCACATGGACGACTGCAGCCTCGCGTGCCGGCCCGCGGTCCCGTTCAGCCGTCGGACGCGCCCAAGCTGACGGACAGGCAGGCGGACAGGCTGACGGGCAGGCGGATTGACAGGCCATCGGGTAATCCCGTCCGAACCGTTGACGCGTCGGCCGGATGGCGTTCATCATCGGGCCACCCGCTGTCATCGTTGACACAAGTCATCGTTGACATCCCTGGTCGGCGATGTGGATCTCAGTCGCGGACCGGGGCGTCACATTTCACGGGCCGCCCGCCGCAGGCTGGGGCGCGTGGAGCTCGGATCACAGGAGACACCATGAGCCCTGCACGTGCAGCCCGACGGGCCCGCCTGCGGACAGCAGCAGCCGCGGCGGCCGTCTGCGCGCTGTCAGCCGCCCTGCTCGCCCCTCAGGCCGTCGCGGCCGACGCGCCGCCGTACTCCGAGACCTATCGTCCCCAGTTCCACTTCACTCCGGAGAAGAACTGGATGAACGACCCCAACGGCCTCGTGTACCACAAGGGCGAGTACCACCTTTTCTACCAGTACAACCCGAGCGGCAACGCGTGGGGCGACATGTCCTGGGGACACGCGGTGAGCAAGGACCTCGTGCACTGGGAGGAGTTGCCGCTCGCCCTGTCGCACGACGACGAAGAGATGGTCTTCTCCGGCAGCGCGGTCGTCGACGAGAACAACACCACCGGCTTCGGCACCAAGAAGAACCCGCCGATGGTGGCGATCTACACCAGCGCCTACAAGGACGGAGGCAAGCAGGCCCAGTCGCTCGCCTACAGCACCGACCGCGGCCGCACCTGGACCAAGTACCAGGGCAATCCCGTCATCGACATCGGCTCCAAGGACTTCCGTGACCCCAAGGTCCAGTGGTACGCGCCCACCCAGAGCTGGCTGATGACGGTGTCGCTGTCCACCGAGCACAAGGTGCGGTTCTACTCCTCCAAGAACCTCAAGGACTGGACCCGCCTCAGCGACTTCGGCCCGGCCGGCGCGACAGGAGGCGTATGGGAGTGCCCCGACCTGTTCCCCCTCCCCGTCGACGGCGACAAGAGCAACGTCAAGTGGGTCCTGGTCGTGAACATCAACCCCGGCGGTATCGCGGGCGGCTCGGCAGCGCAGTACTTCATCGGCGACTTCGACGGCACGAAGTTCACCGCCGAGGACAACGGCACCTACACCCCGCCCGCCGGGACCGTCGAGCAGGGCTTCGAGGGCACCGGCTTCGGTTCGTGGACGGCCACGGGCACCGCGTTCGGCCCGGGACCGGCAGCCGGGACGCTCGACGGGCAGCAGCCCGTCACCGGCTTCGACGGCAAGGGCCTCGCCAACAGTTTCCACTCCGGCGACGCCACCACCGGCACCCTCACCTCCCCCTCCTTCACCGTCGACAGCCCCTATCTGAACTTCAAGATCGGCGGCGGCCGGCACCCGCACCCGCCCGGGAAGACCCTCGCCGGCTTCGAGGGCGGCACCTACGGCGACTGGACGACGACCGGCGACGCCTTCGGCACGGCACCGGCCACCGGCACCCTCTCCGGCCAGCAGCAGGTCACCGGCTTCCAGGGCAGCGGCCTCGTCAACACGTTCCTGAACGGGGACGCCACCACCGGCACCCTCACCTCACCCGAGTTCACCATCGACAAGCGCTACGTCAACTTCCTCATCGGCGGCGGCAACCACCCCGCCGGATCCGCCAACCCCACCGCCCTCGAACTCCTCGTCGACGGCCAGGTCGTGCGCAGCGCCACCGGAGGAGACGCCGAGGCGCTCCAGGCCGCCTCCTGGGACGTCCGTGACCTCGCCGGCAAGACGGCGCGGATCAGAGTGGTCGACGACAACACCGGTGGCTGGGGCCACATCAACGCCGACCAGATCACACTGTCCGACACCAAGGCCCAGCCCGGCTCCCAGGAAACTGCCGTCAATCTGGTCGTCGACGGCCAGGTGGTCCGCAGCGCCACCGGATCCGACAGCGAGACACTGGACTGGGCCTCCTTCGACATGCGCCCCTACCGCGGCAAGAAGGCACAGATCCAGCTCGTCGACCTGAACACCGGCGGCTGGGGACACATCCTCGCCGACCAGTTCACCACCGCCGACTCCCCCGCCCACTCCGTCCTGCAGCGCGCCGGCTGGGCCGACTACGGCAAGGACTACTACGCGGCCGTGTCCTGGGAGAACACCCCGGGCGGCAAGCGGCACATGATCGGCTGGATGAGCAACTGGGACTACGCCGGCGCCACCCCCACCACCCCCTGGCGCGGGGCACAGAGCATTCCCCGCCAGATGGCCCTGCGCACCGTCGACGGCCGCGTCCGGCTGACCAGCGAGCCGGTGAACAGTGTGAAGTCCCTGCGCCAGGACCCCACGGCGACCGCGACCACCACTGTCGTGACGAACACCTCGCAGGCGCTGATCGGTCCCGCCGCCCACGGCAAGGCACTCGACATCGAGGCGACCTTCTCCCCCGAGGATGCCGAACGGTTCGGACTGAAGGTACGCACCGGCACCGCAGGCGAGGAAACGGTCATCGGCTACGACACCACGACCCAGGAGCTGTACGTCGACCGAACCCGTTCCGGCGCCGTGGACTTCAACACCACCTTCCCCGGCATCCAGACCGCACCGCTGAAGGCGGCGAACGGCAAGATCAAGCTACGGATCCTGGTCGACTGGTCGTCCGTCGAGGTCTTCGGCGGCAGTGGCGAAGCCGTGATAACCGACCAGATCTTCCCCGACCCCGCCAGCCAGGGAGTCCAGGTCTTCGCCGAGAACGGCTCGGTGAAGCTCGACAAGGCAACCGTCTGGCATCTCGACTCCATCCACGACTGATCCCGGCTGCCGCCCAGCGCCACAACACGCAAAGGACACGACATCGTTGCGCGTCGAGCTGGGCGGCGCTCTCAGACGTCGATGTATGTCTCGGCGTCCGGGGCGGTCGTCTAGGGCACGAGCAGGGCGGCCGTCCGCGCGGTCAGCCGCCCTGCTTGGCCACCCCAGGACGGTCGGTGGGGCGATGCCCGTACCACGAGAGCCAGTTCGCGGCGGGTGCGGCGCGCAGACTCAAGGAAGCCCGACTCCGGACCAGGCTTCGACCGCACACTGTCTGTCGGCGTTGTTGCCCGTCGACACGACTGTGCCGTTGGCACGCAGGCCAAGCGTGTGCGTCGAACCGGCCGCCACCGCGACGATGTCGCGCCAGTCACCGACGTCGCACTGGCCATAGCCGTTGTCTCCCGCGGCGAGGGCTCGCCCGGACGCAGTGACCCCGACGGTGTGGTAGCTGCCCGCGTCGAGCCCCACGACTTCCTCCCACTCGTCGACCTCGCACGCACCGGTTGTCCGGTCTCCGGTCGCGAGGGCTCGCCCGTCGGCCTTGAGACCGACGGTGTGGAAGTACCCGGCCGCGACGGCGGTGAGGTCACGCCACCCTGCGACGGCGCACTGACGTCGTCGGCCGTTACCCGCGGCCAGTGCGGAACCGTCCGACCGGACGCCGACCGAATGCCAGTCACCGCACGAAAGGGCAACCGTCTCGCGCCAGGTCCGCACGTCGCACTGTCCTTCCGCATTCCGGCCAGTCGCCAGCACACGGCCGTTCGCGAGCAGTCCGAGCGTGCGGCGCCAGCCCGCGGCCACAGCCGTGACACCACGCCATCCGGCGACATCGCATTGCCCATCGCCGTTCCAGCCCGTTGCCAGCACGGTGCCGTCCGACCGGAGTCCCACCGTATGGGACTTGCCCGTGTTCCTCGCGGTGTGGACGTTGCCGGCCGCCACCGCGACGACGTCTCTCCACCCCTCGACACGACATTCACGGGCTGCGTCATGTCCCACGGCGAGAACGGTTCCGTCCGAGCGCCGTCCGACCGAATGACGCCTTCCGGCCGCCAGCGGCGACGAATGGGCAAACATTCCGACTCCTCGTCCTTGGATGTGGATGGTCGAAGACCTGGCAGCGCAGGTCGCCGTGCTGTTGCCGATCTGGTGACCTGGCCGGGGTCAACCGGTGTGTCCGCGGGCGAGCCCCGCAAGCCCGGCCAGGTCCCCCACTCGTACCGTCCTGTCGTTGCTGCCGGTCACGGCGACGGCCCCGGCCGTCCAACAGGGTCGTGGACACTCCCCCGATCATGCCCGTGTGACCTTCCCGGGGTTCAGGGCTGAGGGGCTGAGGGGCTGAGGGCAAGCCTCCTACGGTTCCACGATGTGCCGCAGATAGGCGTGCGGATCGGCGAGATAGCGGCGCCAGTGATCCACGAGGCCGAGCTCCCGCCAGGCGACTCTTCGCATTCCGTACTCACCGACCTCGATGATGTCCGCCCCCGGAAGCGCGGTCAGCAAGGGCGAGTGCGTGGCGCAGATGACTTGGCCGCCCTCCCTGGCCAACCGGTCGATGTGCCCGATCAGCTCAAGGCACGAAGAGAAGGAGAGCGCCGCTTCCGGCTCGTCGAGAACATAGAGCCCGGCGTGGACGAACTTCCCGCGGAACGCGGCGAGAAAGCCCTCGCCATGGCTGACGTCCTCCGGCGAGAACCCCTCCCGGTCCAAGGCGTCCAGCGCGGTCTCGGCACGCAGGAAGAAGCCCTTGCGGGCCGACCAGCTGGTGGCCATCCGGCGGCCGCGCCCCGAAGCGGCGTCGAACTTCATACGCTCACCCAGGACGGACTTGCCGCGCGGGGAGGCGTAACGCCAGTCGTGGGAGCCGCCGTAGGAGTCCAGGCCGAACCCCTCCGCAAGCGCCTCGACCAGCGTCGACTTGCCCGAACCGTTCTCACCCACCAGAAAGGTCACCGGTGCGGTGAACCGCAGCCCTTCGTGGAGCATCTGTCGCACGCAGGGCACCGACCAAGGCCAGGCATCCTCGTCGTACGAAGGGAGATGCGCATACGCGCGTTCGACAATCACCCAACCAGTGTCACCCGGGCTCGGCGCACGCACGCACGCTCGCTCGCCCGTCAGCGCTTCGGTCAAGCGGCCTCGACGCGAAGCCGGTCCGCTGTGGGCGAAGCACGGGGCGTGCGCCGGTCAGCGGTCCACCGCAGGCAGGTATGCCAAGCCGGTCTCGAACATGATGCGGTCGACCGTCTCGTGCAGTGTGCTGTCCACACCGATGACCGTCTCGATGCCGCCGGGCAGCAGATCGCCCGGCCGGTACCACTCCCGCAGTTGCGGCTCGCCGACGTCTCCGGCGAACGGCTTGGTGGCGTGCCGGGCGAGAGTTTCGGCGAACGGCACGTCCAGGTAGTAGCCATGGGTCGGGCCGCGATGGTCGGTACGCAGGCGCGCGAGCATGTCGCCGTAGTGATCGGCGTACAGGATGCCCTCGATGACGACGTGATAGCCGGCGTCCAAGGCGTAGCGGGCGGTCAGGTCGATCAGGCCGATGTTCACGGCTCCCGGCCGGTCACGCTCACGTAGGACGGTGCGGCGGAGGTTGTCCTGGCTCACCAGGGCCAGGCCGCGGCCGAACTTCTCGCGGAGCGTTTCCGCTACGGACGACTTGCCCGAGGCACTGTTGCCTCGGATGACGACCAGCCTGGTTCCGTCGGTTCCCACCATGGGGCCTCCCCGTGCCAAGGTAGCGACGGCACCACCCCTACCCACTGCACGCTGTCTCGCAATCTCAGGGTTCGTTCTCTCCGCCAGGGCCGGCACCGTGGCGACGAACTCCGCCCTCCGGCGGAGCACCCCCGCGGGGCTGTCCAAGCAGCGGCTTCTCTCCGCTCCGTAGGCATGAAAGCTCCCCGGGCGGGCAAACGGTGGCTCCCTGAACCTGGAGGATGCCATGGCCCTGACGGAGCGGCCGGCCGAACCGGCGGCAGAACAGGACACCGCCTGCTGCGCCCGGCGCGATCACCAGCACCCGACTGCGGAGGCCGAAGCGCCGGAATCGGCGCACGAGAGGGTCAACCGCCGCTGGAACGAGATCCTGCAGGAAACGCGGGTCACCCAGACCGGCGTGCAGATCCTCTTCGGGTTCCTTCTCAGCGTGGCCTTCACGCCCTTGTTCCGGGAGCTGGAGACGCTGGACCGCAATATCTACGTCACCACCGTGGTGCTCGGCGCGGCGGCCACCGGAGCGTTGATAGCGCCCGTCTCCATGCACCGCTTCCTGTCGGGTCAGCGCATGAAGGACGACCTGGTGGAGACCGCCGCCCGCATGATGATGTGCGGCATGGTCCTCCTCGCCCTGACCATCGGCTGCACGCTTCTGCTGATCCTGCGTTTCGTGGTCCCGGGCGTCCTCGCAGAGGTGCTCGTCGGCGCGGTCATGCTGTGGTTCGGCCTGTGCTGGTACGCGCTGCCGCTTCTGCTGCGCCGTCGTGCCACCCGGCGCGGCCGGTCCGGCGAGGATGCCTGACCGGCGCTGTCAGGTCTGTGACCGGGGCGGCAGCGGAAACAGCATGCAACTGCTCGTGGCGTGAGCGAGGAGGCGGTCCTCGCCGTCGATGAGCGTCGCCTCGGCCAGTGCCGTCCGGCGGCCGCCGTTGAGGACCGTTCCGACGGCGCGCACCTTGCCGGTGTCCACCGTGATGCGCCGCAGGAACTTCACGGTCAGGTCGAGGGAGGTGTATCCCATATCGGCCGGCAGTGTGGACTGCACGGCACAACCCGCAGCCGAGTCGAGCAGCGTCGCGAAGACGCCTCCGTGCACACTGCCGATCGGGTTGTAGTGCTCCTCCCCCGGCATCAGCGAGAACACGACCCGGCCGAACTCCACCTCTTCGAGGCCCATGTCCAGGGTGGCCGCGATGGGCGCGGCGGGCAGTCGGCCGTCCTTCACGTCACGCAGGAACTCCAGACCGGAGACGCGGCCGACGGCTGCTGCCGAAAGCTGGGGGTCCTCCCATTCGTACGTCCGCGTCCGCCCCACAGTCACGCCTCCCGCTGCCCACTCTCACCTGACTTCGCAGACCGAAGTTAGCCGTGACCTTCTCTGACTGTCAATGACGAAGTCAGAGTCCCTACCATGACGGCATGGAGTGGCTTGAGGTGAGCACGGACAACTGCCCCGTGCAGCGCACGCTCGACGTCGTCGGCGAGAAGTGGAGCCTGCTGATCCTGCGGGACGCCACCAACGGCGTACGCAGGTTCGATGACTTCCGCCGCCACATGGGCCTGTCGGAGGCGGTCCTGAGCGACAGGCTCCGGAAACTGACCGCGGCGGGCATCCTCACCACCGTCCCCTACCAGGATCCCGGCAGCCGTGCCCGCAACGAGTACCGGCTCACGCGCAAGGGATGGGATCTGTGGCCGGTCCTGGTCGCCCTGCGCCAGTGGGGGGAGACGTATGCCGCCGACCCGGCGGGCCCTGTGCTCGACCTGCACCATTCCGACTGCGGGGCGCAGGTCCGGGTGGTGGTCGAGTGCGCCACCGAGCACTCCGCGCTGACCCCCAGGGATGTCACGGCCCGGCCGGGTCCGGGAGCCCGCCGCCGGAGCGGCTGAGCGCCGGCCTCGCCCCTGTCCGGGCAGGGTGAGGCCGTACCGATCGAAGACTGACCGATTGCCGCGAAGAAGAACGCGCTCCCATGTGTGTCACCGAAGGTTGCCCGCATGCCCCCTCCGGCTCAGGGAGGGGCCGCGACCGGGACGACGAGGCTGCTCCGCCTGTCGGCGGGACGTCGGCGTCGTCCGAAAACCCCTTGCTCCCCGGTCGGCCTGCTTGGTGGGATGCGAGGATTCGAGGTCGGGGGGACGGTTTGGCGGTGTTCGGCTGTGCGTGCTGCGGTGCGGTCCTGACGGCGGCGGTGTCGGAGGTGGCCTTGCCGATCCACCTGGCCGACACCCACTGGGAGAGGCTCCACCCGCCCCTGCTGGAGGCCGGGTCCTACGCCGTCGACCCCGCGCCGTACGGGCCTCCGTGGCGGCAGTGGGACGAGGCCGGGGCACACGAGGCGACGGAACAGGGGCGCTTCGCGCCGTTCGGCGCACTGTCCGACGGACCGTCGGACACGATCCTTCTCGCGCCCGGCGACACACGCGGCACGAAGCTGATCCTGGAGCGGGCCGGGGGCTACTGCATGGGCATCGACGGGAGGGACGGCCCGAACCTTGCCTGCCTGAGCTGCGATCTGCCGGTCGGGACGAGGATGGACGACTGCGGGTGCTGGCAGGTCGTCCGGCTCGATCCGCAGGCGGTGGTACGGCTGCCCGGCCCACCTGAGCGGCCGGTCATGGACTGGGCGGAGCTGCTGGCCACGGGCGCGCTGTGGCACCGGCTCAGCGAGTACCGGAACATCCCGGCGGGCGTGGCCCTCGCCCAGGTGGTGATGGCAGCCCGGGGCGCGCCGGTCGAGGTGGCGCCCGGGCCGGTGGCCGAGCTCCTCGGCCGGGCGCTCGGCGCACTGCTGCCCACCGGGGAGGGTGCGCAGCGGCTGGACCTGGGGGGACCGGAGGTCGGCGAGCCGACCGCCGACTTGCTGCTGGTACCGGTCCACCCTCAGACCGGAGCCATGTGGCAGCCGAGCACCGGGGCGGTGCCGGTACCCATGGATGCCGCGCTCTGGGCCGAGCTCGCCTTCCCACCGCACCGAACCCGGCTGCCGGTGCTCGGCGGGCTGCCGGCAGGCGTGGAGCGGGACGACCCACTGCCGCCGCACCCGTGGTACCCGTTCCGTCCGTCCCCGGAGGCGTTCCGGTACACGCTCGCGCGGACGCCCGTCGTCAGGGAGCCGTGGCTGCGGGCGATCTACGACCGAGGATGCTGACCCTGCGGAGGTGGGCGCCATCGTCAAGGGCCGGCTGTGCTTGCCACTGGCTGCGGCCGGCCGGGGACCGCGTGTGGTGGGGCGACCTGCCCGACGGTGCCGGCGCCGAGCCGTTGGGAGTGTCGAGGAACGCGACAGGGCAGGGGCTGCCGTGGCCGGCCGACCAGCCCGGAGCGCCACGCTCCGCCTGCAGTTCGACCCCTGTCGTCCGATGCCCGTTCATGCATGATGACGGAATGAACCATAGTGACCAGCGCTTCCACGTCATCGTGCTGTCGAACTTCGCGAAGGGCTTCGACAAGTACGCCTACGCCTACGGCAAGGCGGGGATCCCGGAGAGCACGTATTCCGACCGGTTCCACCTGCTGACCCGTGCGGAGTTGGGGATCGGCGTCGGCAAGGCACGCCGGCTGCTGGACCGTCTGGCGATTCCGGGCGACCGGCTGCTGGTGCTGGAAACCATGGTGGACCCCGACGAGTTGGTGCCCAACGTGTCGACCGGACTCGGCATGGAATTGCACCAGTCCCGCATCCGGTTGTCGGCCCTGTACGAACTCGACCAAGCGGGCGCCGAGTTCACTCTGCGCCCGACGACCGTCGAGGATGCGATGGCGGCCTCCCTGCACCTTCACCCCTCGGCACAGCGTCGCTACGCCGACACACGACCGCGCTCGGTGTCGCTGCTGCCGGTCGCCTCCGCCTGCCAGGCCCGGTGTTCGTTCTGCTTCTCCTCCGCTTCGATCTCCAGCGACCAGCCGCCGGCACGGGTGCCGTGGGACGCGGTCGCCCACTGGCTGGAGCGCGCCCGTGCGGCAGGCGCGGAGCGCGCGGTGATCACCGGCGGCGGGGAGCCCACGCTCATACCCTTCGACCAGCAACTGCGCCTGGTGTCGGCCTGCTCGGCGGCCTTCCCGAAAGTCGTCCTGATCACCAACGCACACACGCTGGCGAAGGGCGAGCACGCCGACCGAGCCGAGCGTCTCGCGGCTCTGAGCGCCGCGGGGCTGAGCGTGCTCGCCGTCTCCCGGCACCATCAGGACGACGCCGTCAACGAGCGGCTGATGATGTTGCGCACTCCGGTCAGCTCGGTCGTCGACACCTGGCGCGTGGACCGTGACCGCTGGCCGGGGCTGCGGACCAGGCTCATCTGCGTGCTCCAGCACGGCGGCGTCGCCGACGCGGCCGACATCGCCGGGTTCCTTTCGTGGGCCGTGGCTCTCGGTGTCGAGGAAGTCTGCTTCAAAGAGCTTTACGTATCCACGAGCACCGAGTCGCTCTACTTCGACCGCGCCGCCAACGTCTGGAGCCGAGAGCACCAGGTCTCGCTGTCCATCGTCACCCGGTTCGCCGAGCAGCACGGCTTCGAGCTGGCGAGCCGCCTGCCCTGGGGGTCACCGGTCTACGACGGCGCCTGGGACGGCCGGCCGATACGGATCGCCGCGTACACCGAACCGAGCCTGCTCTGGGAACGCGCCAACGGGATCGCACGCAGCTGGAACGTCATGGCCGACGGACGCTGCTACGCCTCCCTGGAGGACCGCGCCAGCGAGATCGTGCCGGAAGGCGCGACGGCATGAGGTTCCAGGAGTTCCAGGAATTCCGGCAGCGGCAGCTCAGCGCCTCCCCCTCGCTCCTGGACGCCTCCGAGACCAATGTGTACAGGGCGCTCGCGCCGATACGACCGCAACCACCCACCGGCACACGCACAGTGCACCGCTGTGATCTCGCCCGTGCCTGGCTGCGGCGCTCCGAACTGCCGGCAGAGTGGTCCGGCCACGCCATGGTCTGCCGGGGAGTCCGGCACGGGCTCGGTGTGGTGTTCCACTGGCTGCGTGGTGTGCAGGGGCGGTTGTGGCTGCCCAGTGACGTGTACCCGGTGTACTTCGAGCTGGCCCGCGCTGCGGGTCTGGATCCCGCTTCCTATCCGACGCTACCGGCGCCGGCCCTGCCGAGGTCGCCGGCGGCCCCTCGACCCGAGTACCTGCTGCTCGCCAACCCCAGCAAGCCGCTCGGCCGACACCTGTCGGACGCCGAGTGCGCCGAGCTGATCTCGTGGCTGAGGGAATCGCCACACCGCCGCCTGCTGATCGACACCGTCTACGACCTGGAGGCACCGTTCGCTTCCGGCACCCGGCGTCTGCTGGACACCGGTCGTGCGGTCCTGCTGCATTCGGTCACCAAGGGGTGGCTGTGGCCACGCACGTTCGGGGTGGTCCTGCTGGGCCCGGCGGACGCCGAACTGGCCGACGCGTTCCGGACGGATCCGCCGACCCCGGCACAGCTGCAGCTCGCCGACCAGCTGCTGACGGAGCACAGCGACGTGCCTCGGCAGGTCGTCGACGAACTGGCCGCAAGGGCTGACCGGCTCTTCGAACGGCTGCCCAAGGACGTGCTCGGGGCGATCCCCACGGCGAGCCGGACCTGTCCCGGCAACTACTTCTTTCCGGTCGGCATTCCGGCGCAGGTGCTCCAGCGCGAGTACGGCGTACTCGCCACGCCGGTGAGCGTGTTCGGGGAGAACAACTGGGCCGGCTCGGTCCTGACCAGCCTCGCCGACGCCTTCGGTCCGACGCCGACGCCGACGGTGGCACGATGAAGCTGCTCCTGACTTCGCACGGCATCCGGTGGGACGCGGCAGGACGCCTTCCCGACGAGCCGGACTCGCCGAAGTACGACGGAGCGCTTCGCGCACTACCGTCGACGGCCGCATCTCGGCGGCCCGTCAGAAGCTCCGAATTGGCCTGTCGCGTTGGCCTGCCGCACCGACGAACACCACGTCCGCCCGGGGTACGTCGGCGTCGACGCACGCAGGCGAGTTCGGGTCGATCCGTACTTGGACGAACCTGGTGCCAAACGCGACGGCGGGCGGGTGGCCTTGCACGCGCGCAGCGTGGAACCTCTTGTCCGCCCGTCCGGTCCGGTCCGGTCCGGGAGACTGCCGTGGCCCAACGAGCGCGGCCATCGGTTCGGTCAGACGCCGCGCAGGGGTCGGCCCCCACCACGCCGAGCCTGGCCAGCGCCGCGTTGATCGGCCACTCCTCCCGACGACCGCCGAACTCCGAGGTGTGCAACGGCCCCCAGTCCAGCACGCCGGCCCGCCACAGGGAGGCGGTCTGATGCCCGTCGCCGGCCCAGAAGTCCGCTTCCACATGGGCGACCGGACCGCCCTGCGAGAGGTCGCTCAGCGTTCGCGACAGGTCACCGCCGAGCGCGGTCGGCAGCACCAGCAGCCCCATGCGCTGCGCGAGCGGGGCGACCACTGCCCACGGCACCCCTGACGCCCAGCCTCGCAGGCGGTCGAAATCGCTGATGGCGGCGTTGAGTCGGTATGACATCCGCGCACGGTAGCCGCGTCCATGGGGCGATGACCACTTGTGACTTGCCGAGGCGAGGTCGTCACCGGGACGGTGACCGAGTTCGCCGACCGCGGTGTCACCTTCGTGGACATCGGCGGCTTCACCGCGACGACCCACCCTCCTGAACTGTCCCGGCGGCACCTCAACCACCCCTCCGGCGTCGTCACCGTCGGCCAGGAGGTCGCCGCCGAGGTCCTCGACGTCGACATGGTCCGGGAACGAGTGCAGCTGTCGCTCAAAGCACTCCAGCCGGGCGTGTCCGGCAAGTGATGCGGCCGCCTCACCGTGCGGCCGGTGGGCAGCCGGTGCGAGCGGACTGGTCGTGGAGGTACCGGGACTGTTCCGGTGAGGTGAGCGTACGGTCGACGGCTTCGCAGATGATGCGCATCGCGCGGGCCGGGTCGGGCAGGTCGATGGTCCACAGTGCGACAGAGCTGCCCGTGGCGATGGCCAGGGCATGCCCGTCCGGGCTGAAGGCCACCGCTGCGACGGAGCGCGTCGGCACGGTGGTTCGGTTCTGGGTGGTGGCGAGATCCCACAGGCCCACCCCCGCCGTGGTACCCAGGGCCAGCGTGCGTCCGTCGGAGCCGAAGGCCAACGATGTCACCTCACCGTCGGCGCGGAAGCTGTCCTGGAGCCTGCCGGTGCGCGGGTCCCACGTCTTCACCGACCCGCCCCTGCTCGCGGTGGCCAGGGTGCGTCCGTCGGGACTGAATGCGAGCGACAGCGAGGTCCGTACTCTCGGTTCGATGGTGCGCTGAGCGCGCCCCGTGGCCGCGTCGAGGAGCGTGATCCGGTCGCCGTCGGCCCCGACGGTCACGACGGCGACTGTGCGGCTGTCCGGAGCGAAGACCACCGTCCTGACGGACTGGTGGCGGCCGGTGCGCAGGGTCTGCAGGACGCCGGTGGCCAGATGCCACATCCTCAGTGCCCCCTCGTTCCCGACGAAGGCGAGCTGCCTCCCGTCAGGACTGAAGACTGGTTTGTCGATGTTCATCAGGGCACGGCTCTGACGCAAGCGGCCCGTGGCGATGTCGCGAACCTCCGCTTTGCCGCTCTCGCCGACTCGGGCGGCCAGGGCCTCTTCGTGCGGGGCGAATCCCAAGGCCGCGGGGCGTAGAACCGTCACCGGCAGGTGCCCTCCTCGCGGTGCCGGATCCGTGTCGAGCGCCAGGGTGGCTCTGCGATCGCCGGTCCTGGCATCCCAGAGCTGTACCGCCGCCCGACCGAGCGGTCCTTGGGCGACCGTGGAAATCGTGCTTGCGTCCGGGCTGAATGCCAGGTCGGTGATGGATGTGCCGGGACGGCCCGCAAGGGTGGTCCATGGGTGGTCGGCGGACAGGTCGTGCACGCGGACGGCGGGGTCAAGGTTGTTGCCGGTGACCATGGTGCGGCCGTCCGGGCCGAGCGCCACCCGGAGGATCCCTCGCCCGCGGTGACCGGTGGTCAGGGTGCTCAGCTCGGTGCCGGTGGCGGTGTCCCACCGGCGCACGGTTCCCCCGGAGCCCGGGACAGCGAGGATGCGTCCGTCCGGGGAGAAGGCAACCGTGCGGGAGTTCTCGAAGCCGTCCCTGATCGTACGCAGGAGGTTGCCGGTGGTCACCTCCCGCAGCTGCGTCGAGCCATCGGTGCGGACCGTCGCATAGGTCCGGCCGTCAGGACTGAAGGCCACCGCGGTGCCTCCGCTCCGCCCGTCGCGGACGATGCGGGTGCGGCCGGTGGCCGTGTCCCACACCCGCACCAGGCCGTTGTGGCCCACTGCGGCGACGGTTCGTCCGCCGGGGCCGAAGACGACAGCTTGCGGAGCGCCGTGCCCGGTGAAGTGATGCCGGATGCGTCCGGTGGCCACGTCCCACACCCGTACAGCCGAGGGGAAGGCCGCGGCCACGGTGTGGCCGTCCGGGCTGAAGGCCACACCGCGGACTGCTCCGTCGGTGGCGTGCAGGGTTGAGAGCTTCCTGCCGGTGGTCGCATCCCACAGGCCGATCGTGCCTTCGGTGGCGACGGCGAGAACGCGCCCGCCGGGCCCGAACGCCGCGACGTCTCCACTGCCGTGTGCGGTGAACGAGTGCCGCGGACGGCCCTCGGGCAGGTCCCAGATCCCTGTGCGGCCGTCCTTGCTGTGGGTGGCGAGACTGCGCCCGTCCGGGCTGAGGGCCATGGACATCACAGGTTGGGTACCGGTGACCAGGCGCTTGCGCAGCGGCAGTGCCGCGGCGGCGTACAGGGCGGCGCCGGCTTCGCGGGTCGGGCTGGTCCGGTAGGCGTGGACGGCGAGCAGCGAGGCGAGCTCGGGATCGGACTGCAGCAACGCACTTGACTGGGCGGCCAGTTGCCGGGACTCGGCGAGACGCTGCGCGGTGATCGCGCTCGTCCGCTGCCCGATGGCCAGACCGGCGGCCACGAGGGCGAGGCACAGGGCGGCTGTGACCGCGGTGAGCACCAGCCGGTATCTGCGGCGGCCCCGCTGCTCATGATCGCGGCCGGCCTTGAGGAAGGCGTGTTCCAGGTCGGTCAGTTCCCCGTGCGCCGCGTCGCCGAAGTGTTCCTGGGCGGAGGCGAGTCGGCTTCCGCGGAACAGGGCGTCCTTCTCACGGGCGAGATCCTGCCAGGCGTACGCTCCTTCGGTCAGGTTCCGCAGCACACGCAGGCGTTCGCGGTCCTCCTCGATCCAGCCGCTGAGCCGGGGCCAGGCCGTGATCAGCGACTCGTGGGCCAGTTCCACCGTGTCGCCGTCGAGGGTGAGCAGCCGCGCCTTGGCGAGTGCCTCCACCACACCCGCGCAGTCGTCCTGATCTGCATCGGGCAGTTCCGCACGTTGCACGGGGCGTCGGGTGTCGGCGGTGCCGTCGCCGGGAACGACCATGCGCAGCAACACCCGGCGGGCGGCGGTCGCCTGGGCAGGGGTGAACCGTTCGTAGACCTCCTCGGCGGTCTTGGCGATCGCTCCGTCCAGGCACCCGGCCGCCTCATAGCCCGTCATGGTGAGGGTCTTCCCGCGGCGGCGGCGCCAGGTCTCCAGCAACGCGTGCGACAGCAGCGGCAGCCCGCCCGGCGCGTCGGCGACCTCCTCGACCAGCCGGGCGGTGAGGGCGCGTTCCACAGTCAGACCGGCGGCTGTGGCCGGTCCGACGACGGCACTCCTCAGTTCGGCCGGGCTCATCGCTCCGGCGAGCAGGTTGGCGTCACGCAGTGCTTCGGCCAGGTCTCGGTGCTCGGCGCAGCGGCCGTAGAAGTCGCCGCGCACCGCCAACAGCACCCGCAGGCGGCTGCCGGGCTGCCGGGCCGTCAGCAGCAGATCGATGAAGCGAGCGCGCTCGTCCGGGTCGTGGCAGAGCGTGAAGACTTCCTCGAACTGGTCGACGAGGATGACCGTATCCCCGCCGGCACCGTCCAAGGAGACCGCCGGCATGAGCACGGGTGCGTGGCTGCGGGCGGGGTGTTCGCCGGGTGTCAGGATCCGGATGGCCGCCGGGCGCAGGTCCCGCCCCTGAGCACTCAGGAGGACGGGTATCAGGCCGGCCCGCAGCAGGGAGGACTTGCCGCTGCCGGAGGGGCCGAAGACCGCGGCGAAGCGTCGGCGGCGCAACAGGTCGACCAGGTCGTCGGTGAGCTGTTCCCGGCCGAAGAACAGGCCGCTGTCGCCGGTCTCGAACCGTGCCAGCCCTCGGTAAGGCGTAGGTGATCCCCCATCGTCCCGGGTGCCGTCGGCGGCGGACTGCGTGACCGTCTCCTTCCACCGGGCTTCCCACTCCGTCAGGTCTCCACCGCACGCCCTCACATAGGCCAGGGTGACCGGCAGCGTGGGCAGCCGCTCTCCGGCCGCCGCCTGCGACAGGGTGGTCACCGAGAAGCCTGCCCGCTGGGCCAGCGAGCGGTAGGTGATGCCGCCCGCTTTCGCCCTCAACTCGCGTAATCCGAAAGCGAATCGCTGGACCGGACTCGCTGCCGGATCCACCGGCACTTCAGGACGTCCCGCCACATCCTCACCCCTTCAGCCGCGTGCGCGACAGCGTTGTTCAACTGCCGGAACGGTACTGCCGAACAAATCCCCAGCCGCTGAACTCGGTGATCAACACACCCTGACCGGGGCCTTCCTGACCGAAGAGGTTGCTGCTCACCCATGCGATTCCCATCCCTGGACTCCACTCCACCAGACCCGTCACCATCCGTCGCACGACGACTACTCGGCACCCTTTCTCCGGGCGGGCCGTCGCGGCTGGACTGGCCGGACGCGTTGCGTGGTATCGCCGCACTCGTCGTGGTGTTCGACCATTCCTCGTACACCTTCATGCCGGAGTTCCGGCGGGAGCTGATGCCCCACTTCAACACCAGCCGCTACGGCATCATGGTGTTCTTCCTGGTGAGCGGCTACATCATTCCGCGTTCACTGGAGCGTCGGGGCTGTGTGCGGACGTTCTGGGTCGGGCGGATCTTCCGTGTGTATCCGCTGTGGGCGGCCGTCGTCACCATGTTGCTGGTCCTCGATGGTCTCGGCATCGCGGAGATCCGTGACTTCGGTCGGCAGAGCACGATCAGCGTGACGGTCGCTCACATCACCATGCTGCAGGAACTGTTGGGAACACCCAGTCTCCTGCTCGTCCTGTGGACGCTCTCCTACGAGATGGCCTTCTACTTGCTTGTCGCCGCTCTCTTCACCCTCCGCCTCCACCAGAGCTCCGCTTCGGTCGCGATCGTCCTGGCCGTGCTCGCCGCCGTGAGCGTGGCGGCCGGGGTGGCGCTGCCGCCTTCCGCCCTGTCCGGAGTGTTCGGCACCGGCCCGGTGATCGCGTTCGCCTCGATCGCCATGGGAGTCGCCGTCTGTTGCGCGAGTGCCGGGCCGGCCGTACTCCGCTGGTTCGGCGGCGTGTTGGGGGGCGTACTGGCACTCGCGCTGCTTCCCTTCAACGGCACGGTCCCGCTGTGGGAGGGGCTGGTGATCCTCGCTGTGATGTTCCTCGGGACAACCGTCCACCGCGCCGAGAAAGGTCAGTGCACCTGGCGCTTCGCCGCCGGCATCGCCGTCGTCGTGGCCGTCTGCGCCGTGGGGAGTGCGTACTGCTACGGCGGCGGGGAGCACTTCACGGGGCGCGGCTGGATCAGCGCGTTCCTCCTGGCCCTGGTCACCTTCGGTGCCGGACCGGCGATACGCGGCCGTAGCCTGCCGCGTGTCCTGACAGCACTGGGCACGATCAGCTACTCGGTCTATCTGGTGCATCCGGTGGTGCTGGCGGTCGTCGACGGCACTGTCGGCCGACGCCGGCACGACAGCCTCGCGCTCGAAGTCGCGTTCTTCATCGCGCTGCTTCCGCTGTGCTTGCTGACCTACCGTTGGATCGAAGCGCCGAGCCAGAGCTTCGGGCGCGGATGGGCACGCCGCGCACAACAGCGCTGACGATCCGGCCTCGGGTCCGGGTCCACATACGGGGCGACCACGCCGCGGCCCGCCACCAATGCCAGGCTCCCGACACCCCGGCGCCCGCAGGGCCGGCCTCCGCACACCTGCGCCGTCACGACACCCCTGCACGGACGCGGCCCGCTCCGGGGACGTCCGCGGCCGCCACCGCTCGCGGCCCCCTCCCCACCCTCGCCGACGACACCCCGAGCCGTCGAGCCCGACGCGTGTGCCATCACCTGGCGGTCGTCGGCCCGTCCGGGATCGGCAAGTCGACCCTGGCCGACGTCCTCGCCGGCATGCTCCCGCCCGACCGGGGACGAGTCGTCCTGGGCGGCGTGCCCCTGGAGCGTGTCGCGCCCGGGACGACCTGGCCCGCGCCCGCGTCCTGGCACCGCAGAACCCCTACGTCGTCACCGGCACCCTGCGCGAGAACCTCTGCTATCTCGCGCCGGACACACCCGGTGCCGTCCTGGCCTCCGCCATGGGGGAACTGGGGATGGACGCGCTGGCCGAACGGCTCGGAGGCCTGGACGGGCCGGTCGACCCCGCCGTGTTGTCCTCCGGGGAACGCGCACTGGTGGCCCTGGCGCGCGTCTACGTCTCCGACGCCCGGCTGGTCATCCTCGACGAGGCCACCCGGCACCTGGACGCGACGGCCGAGCGACGCGTCGAGGAGGCGTTCCGGCGTCGTCCCGGCACCGTCGTCACCGTCGCACACCGTTTTGTCCGTGGCCCGCCGCGCCGACCGGGTGCTGCTCCTGGACGGAACCCGCCCGGCCATCGGCACGCACGACACGCTCCTGGCCCGGGTTCCGTTCTACGCCGACCTGATGGGCCACTGGCACGACGACGCGGCCGGGACCGGGCGGCCCGTGACCGGCCGCACCGGCGCCGGCCGCGCCGGGGACGGGGCTCAGCACCCCGGGCGCAGCATCACATCGCTCATCGTCGCGTCCTGCGGCAGATCCAGCGCCATGACCAGCGCGGGCGCGACCGACGCCGCACGCATATGAGCCTGCGGCTCGTAGGGGAGACCGAACTGCTCGTGCAGCTTGACCTGCATGAGGGTGTCCGTCTCCCCGGGATACACGGTGGTGACCCGGACACCGTGCGCGTACTCCTCGGCCCGCAGCGACTCCGCGAGCGCCTTCAGGCCGAACTTGGACGCCGCGTAGGCACTCAGCCGTGGTGGGGCGTGCACACCGGCGCCCGAGTTGGCGAACACGACGTGTGCCCCGCCCTCGCGCAGCGCCGGCAGAAACACGCCCGTCAGCTCGCCCGGGGCCACGAGGTTCACCGCGAGCGTGTCCTTCCAGAGGGCCGCGTCCAGCTCCTCCACCCGGCCCGACTCGACGACCTTCGGCCACATGCACGAACGAGTCGAGCCGCTCGGGCAGGGCAACGGCCGCCAGCCGGGCCCGTATCGACCCCGGCGCGGACAGGTCGGCCACCAGCGTCCGGCTCGCCGGGAACCGGTCACGCAGCTCACCCGCCCGCGCCTCGTCCCGCGCCAGCAGCAACTGCTCCTCCCCTCGCTCGGCGAACACCTCCGCGACCGCCGCGCCGATCCCCGAACCGGCACCTGTGACGAAAATGAACTCCCATAGAGTGATACATACCCCATATCGGTATTTCACTCCGGGGAGCAGGTCGGTCCGATGCTCAGTGCAGCTGCTCGGCCAGGCCGACGATGATGCCTTCCGGGCCGCGGACGTAGCAGAGCAGGTAGCTGTCCTCGAACCGGGCGATCTCGCCGACGAGTTCGGCACCGTGCGGGCGCAGGCGGGCTACCGTGTCCTCGATGTCGTCGACGGCGAACATGACACGGTGCGTGCCCACGATGTTGTGCGGCCGGTCTCGCGGTCCGGCGCTGATCGCCGCTGGGCTGCGGTACTTCGCCAGTTCGAGCCGGCTGTGACCGTCCGGGGTCCGGATCATCGCGATGTCACAGCGAACGCCGTCGAGCCCGGTGCACTGGTCGGCGAAGGGGCCCTCGACCTGCCCCCTGCCCTGCAGCTCCATGCCGAGTTCCACGAAGAACGCGATGGCGGCATCCATGTCCTCGACGACGATGCCGACGTTGTCCATCCGCTGAATCGCCATGCTGGTCCCTCCTTGCTCCTCGTGCTGCCTGTTTCGGTTCCGGTCATCCGGCCGTGGCGTGGGGCACCGCCAGGTCCGCTCGGGCGAAGAGACCGGCCAGGGCGAGCGGATCGTCCTGGGAGCAGGCTTCGGCGACCTCGTCGATGAGCCGGTCGTGGTCGGGGCCCGTCCTGCCCTGACAGGCGTCGCTCATCCGGGCCCCTTCGTCCCGGCGCAGCATCTCCCTCTTGCAGAGCGCCGCGAGGTCGCGGACCAGTTGCCGCTGATCTCGGCCGGCCCCCAGGCGTGATCGACACCGGCAACCCCGGACTCCTGCCCGTCGACCGATCCTTGACGATACTGACCCCACGCCTCGCCGCCGGTCAGCAACTCGCCCGCGGCGAGATCCTCGGGCCGCTCGACGTACGACCTGCCGAGGTGCTCGGTGTCGCCGCGCACCCAGCGCCGCTGGTCCGGGTTCCCGTACTCGGTGATCCAGTGGTCGACGCCGCAGCCCTGGTGGTCGAGTACGTCATCGGCAATGACCGGGCACGGCAGACGGCGGGTCCGACATCCGGCCCGGCGCAGTTCCCGGCCGGTCCAGGGCGAGGGAACCGGAGGTGAGGGGTGCGTACTCGACGGAGCCGACGATCCCCGCCCGGACGATCTGTCCGCCCGCGCGATCACGAACAGGGCATCACGCCACAGGGCTTCCGTTCGAGCCGACAGCCGCGCGACGCGGGCGGAGTCCGGGACGACGCCGTGTTCGACACGACAGCGCACCGACCATCAAATAGATCCTACGTATATGCCGACAGTCGACGGATGAGCACTCTCCGCATCGACCCCAATCACCCCTATTGGCAAGCATCATCGCAGATGGCCTTGTCACACCTCTAGACAAAGACACTCTCACGCTTCTATAAATCCATCCGATGTCTCTATCGTCCGATGTCTCCTCTCGACTCACAAGTACGGTGCCGGACCGGCCCCGTGCCCGTGCCGCTTTGTCCTGCCTCTCCCTGACCCACGGAGCCGCACCATGTCCTCAGCCCGTCTCAGCAGACGCGCACTGATGAAGGCCGCCGCCCTCGCCGGAGGGATGGCGGCCGTCGGCCTGCCGCAGGCCCTGTGGCCCGCCACCGCCGAGGCGTACGCCGTCCCCTCCAAGATGGACTGGTGGTACCAGGCCCGGTTCGGCATGTTCATCCACTTCGGGTCCTACTCGCAGCTGGGCCAGGGCGAGTGGGCGTTCGACAGCCAGCAGTGGAGCAAGGCGAACTACCAGACCCAGGTGACCCAGAAGTTCAATCCGGCCCAGTTCAACGCCGCCACCATCGCCGAACTGGCCAAGAACGCCGGCATGAAGTACCTCGTGATCACGGCCAAGCACCACGAGGGCTACGCGATGTGGAACTCCGACGTGGCGAGCTTCACCGACACCACGGCCACCAAGCTCTACAACCTGCGCGACTACAACGGCATCCAGAGCGATCCGCTCCAGGAGCTCAAGAGCGAGTGCGAGAGCCGCGGGATCAAGTTCTGCCTGTACTACTCGATCCTCGACTGGAACCACCCGTCCCAGATCGACCGCCACGAGAGCGGCCTCACGACCATGTCGTCGCAGGCAGCCCGCACCGCCTACATCACCGACATGAAGGCCCAGCTTCAGGAACTGCTGGACCGTTACGACCCGGCACTGCTGTGGTTCGACGGGGACTGGTTCGACAATCCTTCCAGCCCCACCCTGGAGGACTGGTGGCTGGAAGCGGACGGCGTCGACCTCTACAACTGGCTGATCGCCCGCAAGCCCGGCCTCATCGTCAACGAACGCGTCAAGCGGGACCACGGTCTCGGTGACTACGCGGTCGCGGAGTTCGGGATACCCTCCGAGCCGATGGGCCGGCCGTGGGAGCGGTGCAGCACCATGAACGGCGCCTGGGGTTACAACGCGTCGAGCGAGAACTCCTACCGATCCCTCAAGGACATCGTCCAGGAACTCGTCACCGTGGTCTCCCGGGACGGCAACCTCCTGCTGAACATCGGGCCCAAGGGCGACGGTTCGGTCACCGCGGGAACGCAGACCGTCCTGAACGGCCTCGCCTCATGGATGTCGACGTACAGCGACAGCATCCACGGCACGAGCGGCAGCCCGTTCGCCGCCGAACCCACATGGGGGAAGATCACCAGGAAGAGCGGCAAGCTCTTCGCCCATGTCTTCACCTGGCCCACGAACGGCCAGCTGCGGATCCCGGTGGTCGACAACGCGATCAGCCGCGTCTATCTGCTCAACAACCCCTCGGTCTCGCTCCCCTACACCGTCACCGACCAGATCAACGTCACCGTGCCGGCCACGGCTCCGAACGCCAACGACTCCGTGGTGTGCGTCGAGGTCCAGGGCATGCCCGTGAGGGTCTCCGCCCTGGTGTTCCAGAACGTCGACTACGAAGCCGGCCGCACCGTCCTGCCGCTGGGCAGCTACACCTCCTCCCAGCTGTCCGCGGCCGGCCTCGCGCCCGCCACGGCGTCGTCCATCCTGCTGCCCGCCGGATTCCAGGTGACGGGTTACTCCGGTGACAACTTCACCGGCACGGCCTGGACGTTCACGGCCAACACCCCGGACCTTCGGGTGACGGGCAACAACGACGCGATCAGGTCCCTGAGAGTGACGTTCAGACCCGACAAGTACTTCCGGCTGACCAACGTCACGAACCATCTGGCCCTGGACGGCGGTGGCAATGTCGCCTCCGGATCGAACCTGAAACTGTGGGAGGCGGTGGTCCACTCCAATCTCCAGTGGCAGGCGATCGAGCTCGGAAACGGGTACTACAGGCTCGTCAACCGCACCAACGGCATGGTCGCCGACGGCTGGGGCGCCACCGCCAACGGAGACCCGGCCCGGCAGAAGGCCTGGGACGGCGGCAACACCCAGCAGTGGCAGATCACCCACCGCGGCCAGGGCCGGTACTCGATCGCCAACCGCAGCACAGGGCTGGTCCTCGACGGCGGCGGAACGGTCGCTGAAGGATCCGTGGCCAAGCAGTGGACGTGGCAGCAGAACAACAACCTGCTGTGGACCTTCGACGGCGTCGCCTGACCGACACCGCCCGGCGGCACAATCGCGGAATCCCCTGCGGGCGCCTACGAAACGGTAGGCGCCCGCAGGGGCGCGGATGCGATCAAAAACCGATGGACGCCCACCCTATTCCTTGATCACCCATGGACGGACGAAATCGGGGGCCTTCAGCTGCCATTTACCGGAGCACTTCAACGACCTGCACGATTTCCCCCTCGTCGCGCCCGAGAAGCATTTTCTCCTCGTGCCCAAAGAGATTGATCCAGGAATTCGAGGCTCACGGTCCGTCCCTGTCCGCCACCTCTTCGGGTTCGTCGGACGGTTCTTCCAGAAGCGTGGCCGGCCGCCGCACCACGAGGTGCTGGACCGTGTACGACATCTCCTTCACCTGGGGAGCCGGCGGTGGGTGGTAGCGGCCCGCGCAGACCGACAGGTTGACGATGAGGTAGGCGTGCCAGGAACGTCCCACGCCTCGGCGGTCGGCGAACACCCGAATGCCGTTCACCCACCAGATCACGGACCGCACGCCGAACTCGACGCGGAGGTCGACCCAGGCGCCCGGGCTGATGGCGGGGTCACGGTAGTACAGGTTGGCGCCGCGGACGTGGTTGGTCAGTTCCAGGAGGTCGGGGTTGTCGGGGTGGTACTCGAAGACGTCGATCTCCTGGTCGCCGTCCCGCCAGGTCCAGATGGCCGGCCAGGCTCCGGCCTCGTACGGCAACCTGACCCGCGCCTCCAGCACGTCCCCCGCGCGGACGGTGAACCCCTCCTCGCTCTCCTCCGTGGTGAGCAGCCCCGCGTTCCATCGGCCGTCCCTGCGGCGGGTGGCGCGGAATGTGCCCGAGCGGCTGTAGGAGGGGTCCGCCGTCAGGTAATCCAGCTTGTTGTCACCGGGGTTGACCGGTCCGCCGTTCGGATATGCCCACGAACGCCCCGCCACCCATTGACGGGTGGACGCGAAGTCCGCCGTGAAGACGATCTCAGGTCCGGACAGGATCCCCTCTGCCGACGGTGTTCCGTCAGATGCAGCATTCTCCATGCACGAAGGCTGCTCCGCTTCCGACTTGGGCATGCGAATACCGGTGAACCCGCGGCGAAGACAACTCGTACGGGCGAATACGCCGGGACGTATCCGACTACGGCCGCTCAGGCGATTTCCACGGTCGCGTTCGCGAGAGTCCAGTCCTGCCAGAAGGCAACCGCCCCGCTGGAAAAGAAAGATGACATCTCGCCGACCCGGACACCCGCCAGGAGGGTGCGGTCAGCGACGGCCGCGGAGTCTGCCCAGCAGGCTCTTGGCCTGACTCCGGCGGCGGGGGTCGGCAGCGGCCCGTCGCGCCTGCTCGGCCATCCGGCGCCCCTGCGGGCTCCTTGCGAACTGCTTGATGCGTTCCAGCATGCGTGGCATGGGACTCCGTCCCTCGGTATCGGCGAGTGTCTCCTACGGTCCGGCTACCCCCTGTGTGCCGACTCAGCCCTCCCAGCGGCTGGGACGTGCCGCCGCGTCGGGCGGTGGTCCCACGTCGTGTTGTCCGGGCGGCCACCTTCACACAACCCTTCGTACACCTCGTGTGTCACACCCCCGAGAGCGGTTCACCTCCGCCCTCTTCATCCGCTTCTACTGGGGAGTTCAACGTGCGCGCACGCACCCTTGCCGCCACCGCCGCCGTGGCGGCACTGACCGCAACCGGCCTGACCCTGCCGCTCGCAGGGAGCGCCGCGGCTGCGACGACCGTGCGGTTCGACTTCAACGGCGACGGATACATGGACATCGCGGTCGGCATGCCGGACGCCACTGTGAACGGCAAGGCCAAGGCGGGCTATGTCAGCGTGATCTACGGCGGCTCGGGGGCCCCGTACCAGTCCAACGGTGAAATCGGCCAGGCCGAGCCGGGCATACCCGGCACGCCCGAGGCGGGCGACCGCTTCGGCTCCTCCGTGACGCCGGTCGACGTGGACGGCGACGGCGACTTCGAACTCGCCGTCGGCGCGAGCGGCGAATCGCTCACCTCCGACCAGTACCAGGACGAGGGCATCATCACCGTCCTGGACTACTCGAACGGGAACATCAAGGGCACCACCGTGGCCAGGGGAACGACCGAGTACAGCGGCATCGGCAGCACCGTCGCCGCGGGTGACTACGACGGCGACGGTGACGCCGACCTCGCGTACGGGGAGAACAGCGAGGAGGACGGCACCCTCCGGTTCCGCCCGGGCCCGCTCACCTCCGACCCGGTGACCAGCACCTCCTTGCGCAGGTACAGCATGGGCGGTCGCACCCTCGACCTGGCGACCGGCGACTTCGACGGCGACGGCCGGGACGACCTCGCCACCACCTGGCGGGCCCTGGAGGACTCCGGCACCTTCATCACGCGCTGGGACGACCGGGCCGAGCCCGCCCAGTGGTGGTCCGACCCCGACCGGGGCAGTGCGCTCGCCGTCGCCGACTTCGACCGGGACGGCACCGACGACCTCGCGGTCGGTCCCGTACAGCCCAACTCCGAGTCGGAAACGACCCATTGCCAGGACCGGCTCGGCGGTGCGGTGCTCCTGTTCAAGGGCTCGAAGAGCACGGCATTCGGCACCGAGAACGAGTGCATCACCCAGTCGAGCCCTGATGTCGGGGGCAACGCAGAGGAGGGCGACGACTTCGGTGCCGCGCTGGCCGCCGGTGACCTGAACGGCGACGACTTGCCCGAACTGGTGGTCGGCGTGCCCGGTGAGGACGTGGGCACTCTGAAGGATGCGGGCGGCTACGTCGTCCTGAACGGCACGGATGACGGTCCCCGTGGGGGCCTCGCCCGCAGCCAGAGCACGCCGAACATGCAGGGCGCGGCCGAGGCCGGTGACCGCTTCGGCGCGCAGGTGGCCGTCGGCGACTACAACCGCGACGGCCTGCGGGACACCGCGGTGAGCGCGCCCGGTGAGAACGCCGGTGGGCCCACGTCGGGTGGCGTCTGGTTCGTGCCGAGCAGCACCGTGGAGACGTACACGCCGGGCAAGGCGCTGACCCCGTACGGTTTCGCGCTGGTCAACGGTGTCTTCAAGTACGGCGAGGTGCTGGGCCTCTAGGCACCGACTCGCCCGTCACGGGCCACCGACCGCCGGGCACGCCGATCTCCGGTCGGCGGGCCCGGCGGTCGGTGGGGTGGCGGATGGCGGAGTTCCTCGGCACCCCCGAGGCCGAGCAGCTCTACCTCAAGGCCGGCCCCGGCATCGCCGCCTCCAGGAAAGGCCGACGTCTCCTCGTACTCCCCGCTCCAGCAGAAGGCGCCACGACCAACTTCATGGTGCTGCGCACCTTCGACTCGCTGGACCACTGGCGCTGGGCACCCGAGTTGGACATCCTCTCCAACGACCACTAACTGACGGCCCGCGGGGAGTCGAACGGACCATTCCGTGGTGCAGTCGACACATGGCCTCACCACCCCAGGACGACCAGGACACCCCGGTGTCGTCTCGGGACCGCGAACGCCCCTCCTGGCTCCTCGACATCGCGGTCGCCCTGCTGTTCCTGATCGTGGACACCGTGATCGTCGTGGTCGCCGGGTACCTGCTCATGATGCTCGGCTACAGCATCATGGCCTCGCCGCCCTCCTCGGCCACGGACTCCGACGGCGTCCCAGTCCTGACGTGGCTCATCCTCTGGGGCATCCCGGCCGTGGGCGCGACCAGCGCGGTCACGCACGCCCTGCTCCGGATGCCGATCACCTGCGTCGTCCAGGGCCTCTTCACTCTCGCCTGTACGTTCCTGGCCGTGACCGGAACCCGCATGCTCCTGGCGTGACCGCACACGGCTCGCCCCATCCGGGTCGCGCGGCTCGGCCCGCCGCCGGCGCGAGCCGGTCGGCGGCCCGAAAGGGCGTGCCGCGTCGCGTGGTTCACGCCGTGGCGGGTTCCTCGTCGAGACGGAACCTCGGGTCGCCCGGTACGGACGCGAGGAGTTGCGCGGTGTACGGGTGGCTCGGCTCGGCGAAAGTGGCCCCGGTCGGGCCGAGTTCGACGAGGTCCCCGTGCAGCAGGACCGCGACGGAGTCGCTCACGTGCCGGACCACGGCCAGGTCGTGCGAGATGAACAGCATCGTCAGCGAGAGCCGGCGGCGCAGGTCGGCGAGCAGGTTGAGGATCTCGGCCTGGGTCGTCAGGTCGAGGGCCGAGGTGATCTCGTCGGCGATGACGAACCGGGGACCCGGCGCGAGGGCCCGTGCGATCGCCAGCCGCTGCCGCTGGCCGCCGGAGAACTCGTGCGGGTAGCGGTCCATGCTGTCGGGGTCCAGGCTCACCTGGCCGAGCAGCTCGGCGATCCGGGTCCGGGCCGGCCCGACCCTGGCCCGGACGGGATCGAGTGCCTCGGCGAGGGACTGCGCGACGGTGCGCCGCGGGTCGAACGAGGAGTACGGGTCCTGCGGGATCATCTGGACCGTCGCCGCCCCCGCCCGTCCGCGCGCGAGGCGCAGCGGGGCGCCGTCCACGAGGATCCGGCCGCCGGACGGTCTGTGCACGCCGACGAGTGTCCGCGCGAGCGTCGTCTTGCCCGATCCGGACTCCCCGACGAGGGCGAGGGTGCTGCCCCGGGGGATGTCGAAGGAGACCGACCTGAGCACCCTGCGGGCCGCGACGCCGTGGCCCAGCTCGACGGTGAGGTCCTCGACGCGCAGCAGCGGGGTGGCCGCCCGCGGCTCCGGTGGGTTGGCGGTGGCGGACATCAGTGGCTCCCTTCCGCGGCCGGGGAACGGTCCGCGGCGGTGTCGGAAAGGTCGTCCGCCGGCGCCCCGCCCGGCGGTGCCGCGTGGGCGTCGGCCGTCCACCGGACCGCGCTGAGGGTTCCACCGGCCTCGACCGCTGCGGGGGTCGCCGCGAGCAGTGCGCGGGTGTACGGATGGGTGACGGTCCCCCGGCGCAGGTCGGCGCCCGTCGTCCGGTCGACGACCCGGCCGCCGTGGAGCACCAGAACCGTGTCGCAGAGCACGCCGACCACGCCGATGTCGTGCGAGATGAACAGCATCGCCGTGCCGTGCTCGCGGTTGATGCGCCGGAACTGGCGCAGCACCTCCGCCTGGACGGTGACGTCGAGGGCCGTCGTCGGCTCGTCGGCGATGAGCAGGCGCGGGTTCGTCGTCGTCGCGGAGGCGATCGAGGCGCGTTGGAGCATGCCGCCGCTCAGTTCGTGCGGGTGCTGGCGCAGCCGCCGCTCCGGCTCGGTGACGCGGATGTCGGCCAGGGCACGGACCATGTCCTGTGCCGCCTGACGCCGGGGTGTCCCCAGGTGGACCCGGGTCACCTCGGTGAGCTGGGTGCCGAGCCTGAGTGCGGGGTTGAACGTGCCGATCGGGTCCTGGTAGACGATGCCGATCTCGGTGGCGAGACGTCGCTCCGGCGGGGCGGCGAGGAGGTCGAGGTCGTCGAGGGCCAGGCGTGCGGCGTTCGCCCGCACGCCCTCGGGGAGCAGCCCGGCGACCGCCATGGCGATGGTGGACTTGCCCGAGCCCGACTCCCCCACGAGGCCGACGATCTGGCCGGCCCCGATGGTGAACGACACGTCGTCGACGAGGGTCCGGTCGCCGGCCCGCACGGTCAGCCCGGCGACGGTGAGCAGGCCGTCCGGATCCGGATCGGCCGCTGCCCCCGCACCGTCCGAGACCGACGCCGGCACCTGTGTCCCGCCCTTCCGTGCCGGGACGGCCTGCCCGGCCCCGTCCGCCGACCTGGCCGGTGCGGGCGCCGTGCCGCGGGTGCGCGGGTCGACGAGTGAGGCCACGCCGTCTCCGAGGAGCATGGCGCCCACACCGGTGACGATGAGCATGATCGACGGGGCGAGGACCAGCGACGGCTGGGCGAAGATCGACGGCAGCGCCTCGTTGAGCAGCCGGCCCCAGTCGTACTGCGGGTTCTGCACACCGAGGCCGACGAAGGACAGGCTGCTGATGTCGAGCAGGGACAGGGTGAAGCTGGAACTGAGGAGCACCAGCAGCGGCCCGCTGATGTTCGGCAGGACGTGCCGGCCCAGGATGCGCAGGCCGGGAACGCCGAGCAGGCGGGCGGTGAGGACGTAGTCCTTGTCCGCGACGGTGGCAGCGAGATTCGCCGTCAGGCGGGCGAAGCCGGGGACGCCGGCGACGGCGATCGCGACGATCGCGGACACCGTGCCCGGCCCGAGCACCGCCGCGATGACGAGGGCGAGCACCAGCGAGGGGAAGGCCACCGCCGAGTCGATGAGCCGCAGACAGGTCTCGCGCAGCCACCCGGGGGCGAGGTGGACCAGCGCGCCGATCCCGACGCCGACGACGAACGAGACGGCGGTGGCCGCGGCGGCCATGAGCAGGGTGAGCCGGGTCGCGACGAGCGCCCGGGCGAGGACGTCACGGCCGAAGGCGTCGGTGCCGAGGAGATGCCCGGCGCCGGGTCCGAGCCGGGTGTCGCCGGTGAGCGTCTCGGCGGAGCCGCTCAGCAGCAGTGGGGCCACGAGGGCGACGACGAGGAGCAGTCCGAGGATCACGGCGCCGGCCAGCAGCGACGGGTTGCGGCGCCATCGGCGCACGGTCGTTTCAGTGGCCACGACGACCTCCCTCGAGGGTGCGGGGGTCGACGATGCCGAGGACGACGTCGACGAGGAGGTTGACGAGCAGGGCCAGCATGCCGACGACGAGGATGATGCCCTGGATCACCGGATAGTCCTTGTAGATGATCGCCTGGACGACCTCGGTGCCGAGCCCCGGATAGGTGAAGACGTTCTCCAGGATGATCGTTCCGCCGAGCAGGGACGTGAGGACGAGACCGCTCAGGGTGAGGACGCTCGTCACGAGGTTGGGCAGCGCGTGGCGAAGGTGGAGGCGTACGGATCCCAGACGGTGGCCGCGGGCGGTCCTCATGTAGTCCTGTGCGAGCACCGAGGCCGTCTCCTGCCGGACGACCCGGGCGATGGCGAAGGCCGGGCCGACACAGAGCGCGGCGATCGGGAGGACGAGCGCGCTCGGTGTGGTGGCACCACCGGACGGCAGCAGCCCGAGACTGATCGAGAACAGGACGATGAGGAGGGTCGCGACGACGTAGACCGGCGCCGACGCGAGGAGCCCGGCGAGCGTGCCGAATCCGACGCCGAGCCGGCGGCGGCGTCCGTCACGGGTGAGGACGCCGACGGTCATGCCCAGCGGGACGGCGATGAGCAGGGAGAGCAGGACGGCCGGGATGACGAGCTGGACGGTGTACGGCAGCCGGGTGGCGATGATGTCCGCGACCGGGGTGTCGAACCGGAACGAGGTGCCGAGCCGTCCGGAGGCGATGTCGCCGAGGTAGTGGACGAACCGCGTCGCCAACGGCTCGTCGAGGCCCAGTCGTTCGCGTATCGCCGCGAGCGTGGCCGGGGACGAGCTGGTGCCGGCGATCGCGCGGGCTGGGTCCCCGGGCAGCAGCGGCACGATGAGGAACGTCACGAGGACGAGCAGCAGCATGGACATCAGCAGCCCGCCCGCCCGGCGGACGGCGAACCCGGCCCAGCCACCGCGCAGCCGCAGCCGGGGAGCACGGCGGACGGGCGCGGCCGGCAGCGGCCCTGCCGGGGCCGCGGACCCGGCGCTCACAGCGCCGCCGCGAGTGCCGCGTCGTCCGGGTGCCGCTCGTGCCAGCGGAACCGGGGTTCGAGCTGGGCCGACAGGCGCAGCAGCGTGGCCTCGTCGTAGGGCGCGCCGATGAGTTGTGCGCCGACCGGCAGTCCGTCGGCGGTCGTGTGGACGGGCAGGGAGATGGCGGGCAGCCCGGCGATGTTGACGAACGCGGTGAACGAGACCATCCGGGTCTCGGTGGCCCGCGGGCCGTCCGGGTCGGAGTTCGCCTCGTCGTACACGGGGCCGACCGGAGGCGCCACGACCGCCGTGGTCGGGGTGAGGAGAACGTCGAAGTCCCTGCCCCACTGGGCGACCACGTCGCGCGACTCGGCCTGCAGGCGCGCCGCCGTCCGGGCGTAGTCGCCCGCGCTGACCTCCAGGGCGGTCTCGCGGCGGCGCCGGATGTAGGGGTCCACCGCGTCCGGGTCGTCGACCTCGATGGCGTAGGTGGAGGCGCTGATGATGGTCCAGGTGAAGCCCATGATCGCCTCGTACGAGAACATCCTCGGGCGGGCCTCGACGACGTCGTGTCCCAGGTCGCGCAGGGCCTGCGCGGCCGTCAGCGCCGCCGTGCGGCACTCGTCGTCGACCGGCAGCCCGGTCGGTGCGTCGAGGAGCAGGCCGATCCGCAGCCGCCCGGGATCGGCGCCGATCTCCTCGATGTACGGGCGGACCGGTTCGGGTGCGCTGTACCAGGCGAGCCGGTCGGCGCGGCCCATGACGTCGAGCATGAGGGCCGCGTCGTGCACGGTCCGGGTGATCGCGCCTTCGGTCGTCGAGTGTTCCCAGCCCCGCACCAGTGCGGGCACGCGTCCCCGGCTCGGCTTGAGGCCGACGAGGCCGGTGACGGACGCCGGGACCCGGATCGAGCCGCCGCCGTCGCCGGCGTGCGCCACCGGGGCGAGCCCGGCCGCGACGGCCGCCGACGCGCCGCCGCTGGACCCGCCGGAGGTGTGCGCCGGGTTCCACGGGTTGCGCGTCTTGCCGTGCCGGGCGTTCTCGGAGACGGTCAGCGCGCCGAACTCCGGCGAGTTCGTCCGGCCGAGGGGGATCGCGCCGGCGTCGAGGAGGAGTTGGACGTCGGGGTCCGTGACCGTCTGCGGGGTGTCGCGGATCGCCAGTGAGGACATCGTGTTGGGTTGTCCCGCGACGGAGCTGAGGTCCTTGATGGGGACGGGGACGCCGTGCAGCGGGCCGAGCCGGTCGCCGCGCAGCACCGCCCGCTCCGCCCGGACGGCCGCCGCGCGCACGGCGTCGGTGTCGAGCCAGACGACGGCGTTGACGGCGGGGTTGATCCGCTCGATGCGGTCGAGGTAGGTCTCGGCGACCTCCACGGGGCTGACCTCTTTGGTGCGCACGAGGTCGGCGATCTGCTGGGCGGTACTGAAGGGGTCGATCACCAGGGGACTCCTGTCGGATGGGTGCGAGGGTCGCGGTGCGGGGCTCCGCGGCGGCGCGGGACTGGCCGTGCCGGACGCCGTGGGGTCCGGCGGCAGGGGTCTGCGCCGTGCGGGCGGAGACCGTCAGCCGGTGATGCGCAGGATGGGGTCGTCGAGCGAGCCGCCGAGCATCCGTGCGCTGAATCCCTTGCGCAGTGCGTAGATGAACGGGTCGTTGACCAGCGGCACCGCGTCCACCTGCGAGATCACGGCCTTGGCGGCCTTCTGGTAGGCGGCGCAGCGAGCCTTGGCGGTCTTCGCCTCGGTGCCCTGGGCGAAGGCCTTGTCCAACGCGGGGTTCTTCACCGCGCCGAGGTTGCCGCCGCCGTCGGGCACGGTCGGGCCGACGAAGTGGGCGAGCGGGTTGGCGAGGCTGCCGAGGAAGTTGAGGTCGGCGAAGACGGTGAGGTCCCAGGCGTCGGGCTTGCCGAACACGGTCCCGACCCAGGCTCCGACGTCGACGTTGGCGAGGGTGACGTCCGCGCCCGCGGCCCGCAGCGCCTCCTGGATGTACTGGTTCCCGGCGCCGGCCGGCCCGACGACCTGGGGGCCGACGAGGCGGATCTTCTTGCCCTTGAGCACGCCGGCCGCCGCGGCCTTGTCCTTCGGTACGAGGAAGGAGGTGGCGGGGTCGTTGCAGGGGATGCCCTTCTGCACGAACATCGTCGACGGCTCGCCCGTGTCCTTGGAGACGACCTTGGTGAAGGCCGCGCGGTCCACGGCCTGGGCGACGGCCCGGCGGGTGGCGACGTCCGCGAAGACCGTGCCGGGGCGTTCGTTGAAGAGCAGGTAGAAGTCGGAGAACCGGCTGACGCTCACGCTGCGGCCGTCCACGCCGTCGAAGCGTGGGATGCCGGAGGCGTCGATCTTGCCGATGTCGAGCTGGCCGCTCGTGACGAGGTTGCCCGTCGCGGTCGGGTCGGGCGAGACCAGGTACTCCGTCGTCGTGGCGACCTTGCCGGGGATCTTCGTGCGCCAGGCCGGCCATGCCTTGTACTCGGGCCGCAGCGTGTAGGAGTACGAGACGCCGGACTGGGACTTGGCGAGGACGTACGGGCCGGACTGGGAGCCCTTGGCCTTGCCGGCGGCGAGCGCCTTCAGGTCCTTGAGTCCCGCCGGGCAGATGATGCCCGTGCTCGCGACCGACAGACCGGTGACCATGTCGCCCCACGGCCTGGCAAGCGTGATCTTCACGGTGCGCGCCGCGTCGTCGGCGGTCACCTTCACCGTGTTGCCGGGGCCGAAGACCGTGGGGAGATCGGGCGCAGCCGTCTTCGGGTCGACGTAGCGGTCGAGGGATGCCTTGACGACCGCCGGCGTGATCGGTGTTCCGTCGGCACAGGTCGCGTCGGCGCGGAGGGTGAACGTGGCGGAGGTGGGGGTGCTCGTCCACTTGGTGGCGAGCCCGCCCACCAGCCCGCCGTCGTCCTTGCGCACGAGGGTGTCGTAACTGTTCCGGGCGAGCTGGTAGTCCGGCAGGGACAGGGCCTTGGCCGGGTCGAAGCCGGCCGGCACATCGATCGTCGTGCGGATCTTCGTCGTCGTGGCGGCGTCGCCGCCGCTCGCGTCTCCGGACGTCGATCCCGTGGTGGTACAGCCGGCGAGTACGGCCGTCATGGCGACGGCAGCGGTCACGGGGACCGCGCGGGTACGGGTCTGGCGCATGGGTGCTCCTGGAGAGGGAGTCGCGCTCTGCGCAGGTCGCACGGGATCGGGCGGGACGAGCGCGAGCAGTTCGGGGTGGAGGCGGTGCGCGCGGCGCTCGGTGGACGCCGCTGGGAAGCGAGCCGTGGAGCACTCGGTGTGGAGAGGATGCAGCCAAGTGAACGGCGTAGTCAATACCGTTAACTATCTTTGCGCGGGCCGGTGCTGCCGCTGGTTCCGGCGGCGCGGGCGCCGCCGGTCGACACCGCCGAAGAGTGACGCGTGTCAGCACACGCGGGGGCGACCCGCGCCCTTGGCGTGTGGGCGTGGCCGCTCTTTCGCGCGGGAGGGACCCGCGCCGGCTGCCGGGAAGCGTCGCGTGTGAGCCACGCGAGAGGGACCGCATCCGCCAAGCGGGAGCATCGCGCGTCGGCCGCCCGGCAGGGACCGCATCCACCCCGCGAGAACGCCGCGGGCCCAGCCCCCGCTGACGGCCCCGTCCACCACGCGAGAACACCGCGCCCACGTCACACGGGAGCGACGTAGGCCAGTCGCACGGCAACGCCACGCGTCCGCCAGGCGGGGGGGGCTTCGCGCGTCAGTCGCGCGGAAGCGACCCGCACCGGCCGCCCCCGGGAGCGTCACGCGCCGGTCACGCGGCGGGAACCGCATCCACCCCCGGTGGGAGCCGCATCCGCCACGCGAGAACGCCGGGCGTCAGTCGCGCGGGAGCGTCGCCGCCTCTGCCTCCAGGGCGGCGAGGAGGAGGTCCGTCTGCCGGTGGAAGACGTCGGTCATGTCGATGCTGCGCAGATACTCCTTCGCCGCCTCGGCATAGGGGTACTCGTCAGGATTGGCCGGCTGGTACTCCTGCACCCAGTTCACCTCGGTGCCGAACCGCTGGTTCACGAGCCGCCAGGCGTTGTTGCTGGCGACGGAGAGCAGGAAGTTCGAGAACGCCTGGTAGTGCAGGACGGCCGCCCGGCCGCGCCAGCCGCCGCGGTGGAACGCCTCCAGGACGGCGTCGACGGCACGCAGTTCGTGGACGCCCCGGGTGACTCTGCCCATGCAGAGCGCGGCGGCTGCCGGGTGGTCCAGCGCGGTGTCCCAGGCCCGGGTCGCCAGGTCCCGCAGCGACTCGGTCCACGACTCGTGCGGCTCGTACCCCTCCAGGGAGATCCTGTCCAGCTCGTCCGCCACGCCGACCATGATGTGGTCGCGGCTGGCGAAGTACCGGTAGACCGCGGTCGCGGAGGAGGACAGCTCCTTGCCCAGCCGCTGGAAGGTGAGCGCGTCCGGCCCGTTCTCGTCGAGGATCCGCAGCGCGGTGTCCACGATGAGTCCCTGGGAAAGGGTCCCCCGCTGGAGCCGCTTCGGCGACCGCCCCCCAGCAACTGCCACGCGAACGCCTCCCTCGGACGGACGGCGAGCGCTCACGCCGCCGCAACCTGTGAACCTGCGTCTCCTCACCGGCGACGAGAAGCCAGCCTAAGCGACTGATGTCGAAGGGAACGCCCAGGGCTCGGTCACCGGGGCGGCCACGGCCCCGGACCGCTCCCTCCGGTCACCGGCCGAGCAGGGGGCAGCCGATGCAGACAGCGAACTCAGCACTCGCTCGATTCCATCGCTCGCACACTTGAATCGAGCGAGTAAATCCGCCATGGTGCTTGAAACAAGCACCATGCCTGCCGGGTCACGCGCAGGGAGGAAGGGTGTCCCATGGACGACATCGACCGCGCCATCCTGCGGGAACTGCAGGTCGACGGCCGGATCCCGTACGCCGATCTGGGGCCGAAGGTGGGGTTGTCACCCTCGGCCGCGAGGCACCGGCTGCAGCGGCTGATCGACAGCCACGCCGTCCAGGTCGTCGGCGTGACCGACCCGATGACCATGGGCCAGCAGACGATGGCGCTGCTGGGCCTGCGCATCGACGGCGACCCCCGGGCGGTCGCCGATGAACTGTCCCGGCACGACGAGGTCGTGTACACGGTCCTGACGGCGGGTGGCTTCGACCTGTTCGTGGAGGTGGTGTGCCCTCAGCCCCGGGATCTCCTGGACTTCGTCAACGACGTCGTCCGGCCCGTCGAGGGTGTCACGTCCGTGGAGAACTTCCCCTACTTCGCGATTCACACGCACCGCTTCCTGTGGCACGTCGACTGAGGCAGACGAGCGTCCGAGCCCTGTTCGCCCACACCAGCCGAGGAACCCGCATGCTGCCCGACGAGTACCGCACCATCGACTTCTTCACCGAGGACGCCCTCCCCGCGCCCCGCACCACAGCGGCCGAAGCCGAACTCATCACCGCCGAGCACCTCGGCATCACCGCTCGCGCGCAGGCACTGGGCAGCCAGCAGGACGCCAACTTCCTGCTGCACGCCGCCGACGGGACGCCCACGGCGGTTCTGAAGATCGCCAACCCCGCCTTCGGAACGGTGGAGATCGAGGCCCAGGACGCGGCGGCCGACCTGATCGCCCGGACCTGCCCGGAACTGCGGATCGCCACGGTCCTGCGCGGCCCGGACGGCTCCCCGCGGCTCACGACGGTGGACACCGAGAACGGTCCGGCCGTCGCACGTCTGCTGCGCCACCTGCCCGGCGGCACACTGTCGGGACCCCGGCACCTGTCCCCCGGCACCGTGGCGGGCATGGGCACGATCGCCGGAAAGGTCAGCTCCGCCCTGCGCGACTTCCGGCACCCGGGCCTCGATCGCGTACTCCAGTGGGACCCGCGGCACGCCGACCGCGTCGTCGCCAGACTCGCCGGGCACATCGGCGAGCCCGAGCGGCGCACCGCCGTCCGGACGGCGACCGCCGAAGCCTGGGCCCATGTCCAGGGGCTCGCCGCCTCGCTGCCGTCGCAGGCCGTGCACCTGGACCTCACCGACGACAACCTGATCCGCCGTCCCGGCAGCCGCCCGCCCGTGCCGGACGGGGTCATCGACTTCGGTGACGTGACCACGAGTTGGGCGGTCGGCGAACTCGCCGTGTCGGTGTCCTCGATACTCCACCACGACGGTGTCGAGCCGCACCACGTGCTGCCGGCCGTCCGCGCCTTCCACGCCGTTCGGCCGCTCTCCGCCGAGGAAGCCGAGGCGGTGTGGCCGATCGTGGTCCTGCGCGCCGCCGTGCTGGTGGCAAGTGGCCACCACCAGGCCGCCGTCGACGAGGACAACGCCTACGCCACGGGCGCGCTCGACCACGAATGGCGCATCTTCGAGCAGGCCACCTCGCTGCCCCTGCCCGTGATGATCCGCCTCGTCAAGGACGCGACCGGCACGGCCGGCACGCCGGCCCGGACCACCCGCACCACCCGCACCGCCCGCACCGCCCGTGCCACCGAGGCCGGGACGCCGGGACGCCCCCTCCTGCGGGACCTCGCCCCCGCGGACATCACCCTCCTCGACCTGTCGACCGACGCCGTTTCCATGGATCACGGAGCCTGGACGGACGCCGACGCCGAGGACCGGCTGGTGACCTCCGCACTCGCCGCCGGCGCGGCCGCCGTGGCCACCCGGTACGCCGACGCGCGGCTCACTCGGACCTCTGCGCTGTCGGCGGTCTCCCCCGCCACGGTGCCCACAGGAGTGGACCTCCGGCTCGGCCGGGACACCGTGGTCCAGGCACCCGCCCCCGGGAGGGTCCTCACCGCGGTGCCGGGCCGCGTGGAACTCACCTACGGCCCACGGACCCTGTCACTGGTCTTCCCCGACGCGCTCCAGCCGCTGGTCACCACAGGTGCGACGGTGCGGGCGGGCGACGGCGTCGCCCGGCTCGGCTCAGGCTCCTGCGTCCACATCGCGCTGCGCGACACCGACGGCCCAGCCGTGCCCCATCTGGTCCGCCCGGAGTACGCGGCAGGCTGGCTCGCGCTCACCGCAGACCCCGCCCCGCTCCTCGGCCTTCCGGCCACCACCCGCGACCGTACGTACGAGAGGGACCTGCTCGGCCGGCGTGACGCCGCGTTCGCCACCGTGCAGGAGCACTACTACGCCAACCCCCCGCGCATCGAACGTGGTTGGCGCCACCACCTGCTCTCCACCGACGGCCGGTCGTACCTCGACATCGTCAACAACGTCACCCCCTTGGGCCACGCCCACCCTCGCGTCGAGGAGGCGGTCTCACGGCAGTTGCGGCGGCTCAACACCAACTCGCGCTTCCACTACGCCTCCGTGGTGGAGTTCACCGAGCGCCTCGCCGCCCTTCTCCCCGACCCCCTGGACACGGTGTTCCTCGTCAACTCCGGTTCGGAGGCGGTGGATCTGGGCCTGCGCCTTGCCATGGGCTCCTCCGGCCGGCACGACGTCGTCGCGCTGCGCGAGGCCTACCACGGCTGGACGTACGCCTCCGACGCGGTCTCCACCTCGCTCCAGGACAACCCCAACGCCCTGGCCACCCGCCCGAGCTGGGTGCACACCGTGGACTCGCCCAACTCGTACCGCGGCCGCCACCGCGGGGCGGACGCCGTGCGTTACGCGCCCGAGGCCGTCGCGGTGATCGACGAACTCGCCTCCACCGGCCGGCCGCCGGGAGCGTTCATCGGCGAGACCTTCTACGGCAACGCCGGAGGAGTCGCCCTTCCCGACGGCTATCTCGCCCAGGTGTACGCGGCCGTACGACGCCACGGCGGCCTGGCCGTCGCCGACGAGGTCCAGGTCGGATACGGCCGCCTGGGACACTGGTTCTGGGGCTTCGAGCAGCAGCGGGTCGTCCCCGACATCGTCTGTGTCGCCAAGGCCATGGGCAACGGACACCCCCTCGGCGCCGTCATCACGTCCCGGGAGGTCGCGGACCGGTACCGCGACCAGGGCTACTTCTTCTCGTCCACCGGCGGCAGCCCCGTCTCCAGCGTCGTGGGCCTCACCGTGCTGGACACCCTGCGCGACGAGGACCTCCAGGGCAACGCGGCGCGCGTCGGCGGTCGTCTGAAGGGCCGGCTCCAGGCACTGGCCGACCGGCACGGCATCATCGGCGCCGTCCACGGCTCGGGCCTCTACCTCGGCCTCGAACTGGTCCGGGACCGCACCGGCCTGGAACCCGCCACGGAGGACACCGCCGAACTCTGCGACCGTATGCTCGACCTCGGCGTGATCGTCCAGCCCACCGGGGACCACCTCAACATCCTCAAGATCAAGCCACCGCTGTGCCTCGACACCGCCGCGGCCGACTTCTTCGCCGACATGCTCGACCTGGCCCTCACCCAACTCGGCCACTCCCACTGACACCGGGCTCTCCCGCCTCGTAGCCCCCGTGCCGGCATCCGGCCGGGCGGCGGGCCCGCTCATCGGCGCGGGCCCGCCGCCCACCTCTTCTGTCTCTATGACCAGGGCAGGACCAGGGCACCCCAGGCGACGATGGGGCCGAGGGCGACGATTCCGCCGGTGTAGCCGATGACCTGGCGGTAGAAGCGCCGGCCGTCCACCCCGCGGGCGTTGCTGAGGACCAGCGCCCCGTTGGTCGAGAAGGGAGAGGTGTCGACGATCGTCGTGGAGACGGCGAGCGCGGCGATCAGTCCGGCGGCACTGAGGTGGCTGGAGAGCAGCAGCGGTACGGCGATGGGGATGATCGCCGTGAGGATCGCGGTGGAAGAGGCGAAGGCCGAGGTGATGGCCACGGTGAAGCACAGCAGCAGGGCGACGGCGAGCGGGGCGCCCAGATCGGCGGCGTGTTCGGAGATCTTCTCGATGATGCCGGCCTTCTCCAGCATCGCGATGTACGTCATCATGCCCGCGACCAGGAGCAGGGTGGACCAGCTGACGCCGTCCACGGCCTTCTCCTGCCGCTTCATGTCCACCAGGGCCAGCAGCGCGCCGGCCGCCAGGGCCAGGAAGCCGATCTCCAGGTGGAAGCCGAGCGCGCCGACGACCAGCGCCACCAGGCAGCCGAGGGTGAGCCACTGCCGCCAGTCCGGCCTGCCGGAGACGGTGAGGTCCTCGTCGTCGGTCATCTCCACGGCATCCTCGGCCAGCGGGGCTGGACGCTTGGCGAGCAGGGCGTAGGTGAGGATCGAGAGCACCAGGTTGATCACGAAGCTGGCGCTGAACAGCGCCACGGCGGAGACCTGCAGATCGGTCTTGTCGACGAGGCCGAGCACCAGCGCACCGGAGACGGCCAGGGGGGAGAACGCCCCCGCGTGCCCGCCGCTGATCACCATCATGCCGACGACCAGCGGGTTGAGCTTGTAGCGGTAGGCGAAGTTCATGCCGATCGGCGCGAGGATCGCGACGGCGGCCGGGGTGAACGTGCCGAAGGCCGTCAGCAGTGCGGCCACCAGGAACAGCACCCAGGGGATGAGTTCGACCTTGCCGCGGACGAGTCTCACCCCGGCCGCCACCAGCCAGTCGATGGTGCCGTTGCGGCGGGCGACGGAGAACAGATAGGTGACGCCGACGATGGTGACGAAGAGCTTGGCCGGGAACCCCTCGAAGATCTCGTCCTCGGTGAGGCCGAGCGAGGCGGTGCCGACGGCGAAGGTGGCGACGAAGGCCAGGATGCCCAGATTGATCGGCAGTACGGTGCCGACCACGAACATCACCAGCAGGGCGCCTATGGAGATCACTTCAGCAGACATCTTTGTCCTTGGTGCGGTGGGGACGGGTGGCGCGCCCCGAGGGCGCGAGGTCATCCCGGTGCGGACGGCACAGAACCGGCCCGGCCGAGGTGATGTTCGTCGCGGATCAGGCGGCTTGCGTGCTGTCGGCTTCCGGTACGTAGATGCGGGCGTCGGCTAGCAGCCGGGCCGCGCGCTGCACGGTGACCCGGTGCGGCAGGCCGTCCCGTACATCGGTGCAGCGGACCGCGACGACACCGGCGGGCGTGCCCAGTCGCAGCCATTCGTCGGTCGGGCCGCCCGTGATCCGGGAGACCACGGAGCCCTGCACCAGTCCGGCAGCCGCGACGGCGACGGCGGAGGTCAGGCCGATCGCGGGGTGCGGGGCGTTCATGCTGAGCATGCGCACCGACACGTCGTGGTCCTCGGCGGCGACCGGTTCGCCGAGGGTGGTGACGTACGGGACCGGTGGGCCGACGAAGCCGACCTTGGGCACCGCGTCACCCGGTTCCTCTCCCGGCCGGACCAGCCCCATCAGGGGCGCGGCGGCGTGACGGACGGTGCGCAGCCACGGGACGTCCGCGCTGATCCGCTCCAGTGACTCGGCGCCCGTACGTCCGGCTCCGGCGGCTTCGACGAGGACGACCGGCGCTCCCGCCGTCACCATGCTCACGCGTACCGGCTCCGCGGCGCCGACCCGCAGGTCCTGGGCGGCCCGGCCGGTGGGCAGCAGTAAGGCGGCGGTGCCGGCGGGGTCGCGGAAGGTGAGGCCGACCGCGACCCCGCCGGCGCGGGTGCCCGGTACCGTCTGGCGGCCGAAGTGGTGCACCACTCCTCCGCGGGTGTCCACGGTTCCTTCGAGGACGGCGCCGGTGTTGATGTTGCGCATCACCACGCGGGTCAGGTCGCCGGTGACCGGCACCAGCCCTTTGCTCACCGCGTACAGGGCGACGCCGGTGGCGCAGTTGCCACAGTTGCTCGTCCACTCCACCGAGCCCGTCCCGATGCCGACCTGGGCGAACAGGTAGTCGACGTCGGTATCGGGCCGGGAGGAGGCGCTGACCACGGCCGCCTTGGAGGTGGTGGGGGTCGCCCCGCCCACCCCGTCCAGTTCCACGGGATCGGTGGCGCCGTACGCGGCGACCAGCAGCCTTTCGAGGTGGCCGCGGTCGGCGGGGACATCGACCTGGTTGAACAGCCAGCACTTGCTCGTGCCGCCACGTACCAGGGTCGCGGGAATGTGCACGTCTGAGGCTCTTTCTGGGGCAGCGGAGGGGAGGCGGAAGGGCCGACGAGCCGTCACGGCCGCAGGGTGGGGACCGGTGAACCGCTCGGTGGCTGCGGAGACCTTCGCAGAGCCACGACTTGGGAACAATCGCAGTTCGCTTCACCAGGGTTTAGCTCAGCTAAAGTCGTCGGCATGCTCAACGTGCGCCGCCTGCTGCTGCTCACCGAGGCCACCGAACGCGGTTCGCTCACCGCCGCGGCGGAAGCCCTCGGCATGACGACCTCCGCCGCCTCCCAGCAGATGTCCCTGCTGGAGCAGGAGGCGGGGCAGCCGCTCATCGAGCGGCTGCCCCGCGGTATCCGTCCCACCCCGGCGGGTGCCGCGCTGGCCGAGCGCGGTCGGACCATCCGCCGGGAACTGCGCGCCGCCCAGGCCGACCTGGACTCCTTCACCGCCCTCGACCAGGGCACCCTGCGGCTCGGTTCCTTCCCCACCGCGAGCGCGTCCCTGCTGCCGCTGGCACTCACACGGTTCCGGCGTCGTCACGCGGGCATCCGCATCGAGGTGCGCGCCGGAGTCCTCGCGAAGCTCAGGGAGATGCTGCACACCGGTGAGGTGGAGCAGGGACTGCTCTGGGACTACGAGTGGAACCGCCTCGACGACCCGGCGCTCGCCCTCACCCATCTGCTGGACGACCCCACCGTGCTGGTCGTCCCCGCCGACTCACCTCTGCGCACGCACCCCTCCGTGCGTCTCGGCGACCTCGCCGACCAGGAGTGGATCATCCGCGCCGACAACCATCCCGTCGCCGACGTGCTGCGCCGAAGCTGTCGCCAGGCGGGCTTCGAGCCACGCATCGCCTACTCGTCGCACGACTACCAGGAGGCGCAGGCCATGGTCGCCGCCGGTCTGGGCATCGCGCTGGCCCCCCGCCTGGCCCTCACCAGCCGGCGCAGCGACGTACGCCTCCTGCCGTTCGCCTCCGACGTCCCGGCCCCCACCCGCCGCATCCTCCTGGCACGCGCCGCGGCACGCCCCGCCACCCCACCCGCCCAGGCCATGGCCCGCGTCCTGCGCACGGTGGCGCAACGCTTCACCGCCGCGGATCTGCACCGGACCCAGCTCGGCGCGGTCCGGCGGGGCTGACGGCGCGGACACGGTGACCGGGTTCGCCCTGTCCGGCATCGCCGACCGGCCGCGCGGAGGGCAACGGTGAAGAGCACCTGGACGGCCGGCGCCATCGTCGTACCTCGATGTGCTCGGTCGGGGCACCCGTCGAACACATCGGTGGGTGCCCACGGGCCAGGTGCTCTCTCGCGCCCCGTCCGCCACGGCCGGAACCGCGCCGGCAGGTGCTCGGTACCGCGGAAGGGTCACATGTGTCCGGTACGGACGGCTGTCATCGCGTCGCCTCGCCGATGTGGTTGACGCAGACGACCTTGGGCTGGGTCATCTCCTCGAAGGCGAAGCGCACGCCCTCGCGGCCCATGCTGCCGTACTTGAATCCGCCGAACGGCATGGCGTCGAAGCGGTAGTCGGACGAGTCGTTGATCATGACTCCGCCGGCTTGCAGCAGCCTGGCCGCGTTCAGGGCGTGGTCCAGGCGAGAGGTGAAGATGCCCGCGTGGAGGCTGTAGTCGATGGCGTTGGCCTGCTCGACGGCGTCCTCGAAGGACGTGAACGGCTGCAGCACGACGACCGGGGCGAACACCTCCTCCTGCCAGATCGAGCAGGTCGCCGGAACGTCTTCCAGGACGGTCGGCGCGTACAGGGCGCCGGTGGCCTCGTTGCCGCACAACAGCGCCGCGCCCTCGGCCACCGCCGCGTCGACCTTGGTCCGGGTGGCGGCCGCGGCCTCCGGGGTGATCATGGGGCCGACGTCGGTGCGCTCGTCGAGCGGGTCGCCGACGCGCAGCAGACCCGTGCGGGCGACGAAGGCGTCGCGGAAGCGCTCGTAGACCTCGCGGGCGATCAGGATGCGCTGGGTGCCTATGCAGTTCTGGCCCGCCGCCCAGAACGCGCCGGAGACACAGGACGCCACGGCCTCGTCCAGGTCCGCGTCGTCCATGACGATGACCGGGGCGTTGCCGCCCAGGTCCATGGCGAGCTTCTTCAGACCGGCCGTCCGGGAGATGGCCTCGCCGGTGGCGAATCCGCCCGTGAAGGACACCATGCGCACGTCGGGGGCGGCCACGACGGCGGCGCCGATCCCGGCGTCGCCGTTGACGACGGTGACGATCTCCTCGGGCAGGCCGGCCTCGATGAGGGTGTCGACCAGGCGCAGCGCGGACAGCGGTGTCAGCGCGGACGGTTTCAGGATGACCGCGTTGCCTCCGGCGACGGCCGGGCCGAGCTTGTGGGCGACCAGGTTGAGGGGGTCGTTGAACGGGGTGATGGCGGCGATGATGCCCAGCGGTTCGCGGGTGAACCAGCCCTGCCGTTTCTCCGAGCCCTCGAAGGAGTCGAAGGGGATGACCTCGCCGGCGTTGCGCCGGGCCTCGGCGGCGGACAGGGACAGGGTGTTGACCGCGCGGGAGACTTCCTTGCGGGCCTGGGTGATGGTCTTGCCGGCCTCGCTGACGATCAGCCGGGCGAAGGACTCGGCGCGCCGCTCGATCAGGTGGGCGGCGCGTTCCAGTATCGCGGCCCGGGAGGCGCGGGACAGCGCGGCGGCTGTACGTCGCCCGCACCTGGCCTGCTGCAGGATGCTGCCGACGGCACCCTCGTCGACGGTGGGCACCGAGGCGATGACCTCGCCGGTGTAGGGGTTGTGCACGGGCGTGGTGGCGGTGTCGAGTTCGATGGCGGCGGGCACGGCGGTGTCAGACACGGTGGGTCTCCTGGAGAGCGGGGCGCGCGTCGTCGTCGGCGTGGCGCTGGTGGATGGCGATGATGTCCGACAGCAGGGCGTAGGCGGTCTCGACGCGGCCGGCGCCCGGTCCGCAGACCGTGACGGTGCCGAGGAGGTCCGTGTGGAAGGCGACCGCGTTGGCGGGGCCGGAGATCCCCGCGAGCGGGTGCTGGGCGGGCAGGGCGAGCGGGGCGACGCGGGCGTCGACGCTGCCGTCCTCGTGACGGGTGGCGGAGCCGACCAGCTTCCAACGCAGGCCCTTCGAGGCGGCGTTCCGCACCTCCTCGGGGGTGATCGCGGAGATGCCCTCGCAGAAGACGTCCTCTCGGCGCAGGTCCGCGCCGAGGACCTCGTTGGCGAGGATCATGACTTTGAGCTGGACGTCGTGACCCTCGACGTCGGCGGTGGGGTCGGCTTCGGCGTACCCGTGCTCCTGGGCTTCGGCGATGGCCGCCGCCAGGTCGACGCCTTCTTCGAGTCGGCCGAGGATGTAGTTCGAGGTGCCGTTCATGATGCCCTCGACGCCTGTGATCTCCAGGCCGCCGAACATGCGCTCGGCGGTGCGCAGGATGGGGGTGCCGCTGAGCACCGAACCCTCGTACTCGAAGCTGAGGCCGCGCTCGGCGGCGAGGCGCTTCAGCGTGCGGCCGGCGAGCGCGACGGGCCCCTTGTTGGTGGTGGTCACGTGTTTGCCCGATTCCAGGGCCCAGCGCACGTGGGACAGGGCGGGCTCGCCGTCGGTGGGGTTGGTGAACGTCGCCTCCACGACGATGTCGGCCGGGACCTCGCGGATCACCCACTCGTTGCGAGGCTCCGCGCTGCCGCCGGCGAGGTCCGCGAAGCTCAGTTCTCCGGGGTCGGCGGCCAGGAGCGGCGCCAGATCGATGCCGTCGGTGTCCACCAGGGAACCGGCCCGTAGATCGGTGATCGCCACCACCCGCAGGGCGAAGCCCAGTTCCTTCGCCAGGCGTTCCCCGCTGTGGGCTATGAGTTCGGCGAGCGCGCGGTTGACGCCGCCGAAGCCGATGAGGGCGAGATCGTATCGGCCCATGAGATCGCTCCTTCGCAGTCCGCCGCCTTGACGGTGCGGCTGCTCAGAGCCTCGCTTGTCCGCCTGTCACCCGCTCCCTGTCACAACGGCCACGACGCATGCCGATCTGCCGTGTCCGGCGGCGATTCGCCCGCCCCTGGGCCCTGTCGTCACAGGGCGATGATCTGCCATTGCTGCTGGGGCTGTGCAGCGTACGACTGCTGTTCGATGTTGGCTCCGTCGGCGGTGCTGCCCTCGTCGACGGCGAGGCAGAGTCCGCTGTAGCGGTTGAGGAGGAAGTAGTGGCCGTCGCCGGTGGGCGTGACGGCCCAGTGCTGCTGGGGGACGTCGGAGTCGGCGTAGATGGCCACATTGCCGCCGTCGTCGCGGGAGAGCCCGGCCACTTCCATGAGTTTGCGGCTGTTGACGCCCTTGATCTCGTGGTAGCCGTCTCCGGTGGAGGTGAAGGTCCACTTCTGGGTGGCGTTGTTCAGCCAGGGCCACTGCTGGATGTTGGTGCCGTTGGCGGTGCCGAAGTCGTACACGTCGGCCACCTTGCCGCTCTTGCGGTTGACGAGGCGGTAGACGGTGCCGTCGCCCGGCAGGACTCTCGACACCAGTGCCGGCTCGGCCGTCCGGCCGCCGATGTGGACGCCGCCCATGTTGGCATAGCCGCCGGTGGCCGCGTTGGCCCGGATCCGCACGAAGCCGACGTTCCGGGCCGGCCATTCGGCGACCTTGGTGGCGCGGTCGCCGGCCCAGGTGCCGGTGGCGACCTGCGTGAAGGTCGTGCCGTCGGTGCTGGTGGAGATGGTGTACGAGGTGATGTCGCCGTCGGTGGTGCCGGTGCGGTTCCACTGCTTGGGCAGGTACTCCAAGGTGGAGACATTGCTCCACACACCGCCCAGATCGATCGTGATCGAGTGGGGCAGGGGCGTCGACAGCCCCCATGTCGACCAGCAGGTCTCGTAGCCCTTGTCGCTCAGTCCGTCGATGGCGTTCAGCGGGCCCTCACCGGCGCGGAACGCGGTCGCGTAGGCGCTGACGGGGGTCACGGGGTGTTCGGCGCGCGGCAGTTGGGTGGGCAGGGGTGGCCTTGAGGTGTCGGGGCTCCAGGCCGCTCCGACCTCGGCGAGTCGGTTGACGACGTTGGTGTCCAGCCTGCCGTTGCGGTTGGGCGGGCAGTTGAGGATGAACGAGGTGTACTTGGGCTCCAGGTCGGCCAGATGCGACAGGATCGCGTCCTTGCTCATCAGGCCCTCGGTCGGCGTGGACGGATGCCAGAACCAGCCATTGCTGATCGTCTGCCCCTGCGTGGCGGCGTAGGTGTTCCCGGCCGGCGCCGAGACGCCCAGCGGCTCCTCGAAGTAGATCGCGTCGCCGAGGAACGGCACAGACAGGGCACCGTGGTCGATCATGACGATGTCCGGCTGGAGAGACTTCACGTGTTCGCGGATGCGCTGGTAGGAGACGGACTGCTGGCCCATCTGCCATGCGTAGCCGTCGGTGATGAACATGTCGATGGTGCCGTAGTCGGTGAGCAGTTCGGTGATCTGACCGAGCATGAAGGTCATGTCGCCGGGCTGGATGGCGTCCGTTGCCTCAAGTCCGGACACCTTGTGCCGGCTCTCCCACGCCTCGACGCCGAAGGTGCGGTCCCAGATCGAGTAGTAGAACCCGACCTTCAGTCCCTTCGCGCGGAAGGCGTCACAGTACGCCTTCACCACGTCCTGCTTGTAGGAGCTGTTCGCGACGTTCTGGGTGCCGTACGCGCTCGGCCACAGCGCGAAGCCGTCGTGGTGCTTGGTGGTCAGGATGCCGTAGCTCATCTTCGCCGCCGCCGCGGCGGCGGCCCACTGGGCGCAGTCCACGGCCGTGGGCGCGAACAGAGCGGGGTTCTGGTTCGGGGCCGCCCACTCCTCGTCGGTGAACGTGCCCAGGCTGAAGTGGTTGAACATGCCGAACCGCATGTTCACCAGCTTCTCCAGATTCGTCTGGGGGTCCGCCGCGGCCGCCTGCGCGAGCAGCGGCGACAACGCGGGGATCACGGGCAGGGCGGTGGTGGCGGCAGCGGCCCCCGCGGCACCCAACAGCGCGCGGCGGGACAGGTTTCCTGACGACATGGGTGTACTCACTCCTGTTGACGGTGATTCAGATGGCCGGAGTGGGGCAGGTGGGGCGGCTGGCGGGCTGGGAGCGGTTCTGGCTCTACGGCGCCGGGTGTTACGCATGAAGTTCGATGACGCGGCTGCCCCATGTCAACGGGTAAGAGGATGAAAGTGTCTTCACAGAGTATGAGTTGGCTAGATTTATCAGGATAAGCTCCTGACCGAACCATCCCAGACATGCCATGTTTCGAGGCGCAGGACGCTCTCCGGGTCGACGGGCACGATGACCACATTCAGCTCTTGCGCTTGTCGAACTCACCCCGGCGCACATCCAATGTCTGGATCAGCACCAGAGCGCCAGTCGGACACATCTCCCCGAAGCAGCCGAGTATTTCCTGCCGCATGACTAGACACGGACAACTTCTTGTCCCTTAATCCATCCCATGTATCAGTGGAGCGGGCAGAGGGGACCGGGCCCTCCGTGGACTCGGGCCCGGCGGTCAGGACGACGGCCGCGTTCCAGGCCTCCGCCGCGATGCCGATGCCCGTGTTCGTGCCGCACCCGACTGCCGGATCCGTGAGTCAACGCCACAGCGACCGAGCTGTCGCTCTCTCCTCACCGAAAGGTCCAAGATGGCCTCCCCCGTCAGCAGACGGCGCCTCCTGCAAGCCGCCGGGGCCACCGCGGCCGCCTCTGCCGCCGGATCCCTCATCGGCTCGTCCGCCGCCCACGCTGCCGTCCCTCCCGCACGAGCCGACATCGGCGTCTCCGCACACCCCTTCGGACTCGACCAGGTCCGGCTCACCGCCGGCCGGTGGCTGGACAACCAGGACCGTACGCGGAACTACCTGCGATTCGTCGATGTCGACCGGCTGCTGTACAACTTCCGCGCCAACCACCGGCTGTCGACCGCCGGGGCCGTCGCCACCGGCGGCTGGGACGCGCCGACGTTCCCCTTCCGCACCCACGTCCAGGGGCACTTCCTCACGGCCTGGGCCCAGCTCTACGCGGTGACCGGGGACACCACCTGCCGGGACAAGGCGACCCGCATGGTCGCGGAACTGGCCAAGTGCCAGGCCAACAACAGCGCCGCCGGTTTCAACGCCGGGTACCTCTCCGGTTATCCCGAGTCCGACTTCACCGCTCTTGAGCAGCGGACCCTGAGCAACGGCAACGTGCCGTACTACACCATCCACAAGACCCTCGTGGGCCTTCTGGACGTCTGGCGCCACATCGGCAGCACTCAGGCCCGTGACGTGCTGCTCGCTCTGGCGGGCTGGGTCGACTGGCGTACCGGCCGGCTGAGCGGCCAGCAGATGCAGGCCATGCTGCAGACCGAGTTCGGCGGCATGAACGCCGTACTGACCGATCTCTACCAGCAGACCGGCGACGCCCGGTGGCTCACCGCCGCCCGGCGGTTCGACCACGCCGCGGTGTTCGACCCGCTGGCGTCGAACCAGGACCGGCTCAGCGGACTGCACGCCAACACCCAGGTACCGAAGTGGATCGGGGCGGCCCGCGCGTACAAGGCAACCGGCACCACCCGTTACCGGGACATCGCCACGAACGCCTGGAACATCTGCGTCGGCGCGCACACCTATGCCATCGGCGGCAACAGCCAGGCGGAGCACTTCCGCGCCCCGAACGCCATCGCCGGCTACCTGAACCAGGACACCTGCGAAAGCTGCAACACCTTCAACATGCTCGTCCTCACCCGGGAACTGTTCGCCCTGGACCCGGACCGGGTCGCGCTGTTCGACTACTACGAGCGGGCCTGGCTGAACCAGATGATCGGACAGCAGAACCCGGCCGACGACCACGGCCACGTCACCTATTTCACCCCGCTCAAGCCGGGAGGCCGACGCGGCGTGGGCCCGGCGTGGGGCGGCGGCACCTGGAGCACCGACTACGGCACGTTCTGGTGCTGCCAGGGAACGGGCCTGGAGATGCACACCAGGCTGATGGACTCCATCTACTTCCGCAGTGACACCACCCTGATCGTGAACCTGTTCGTGCCCTCGGTGCTCAACTGGTCGGAGCGCGGAATCACGGTCACCCAGACCACCGCCTACCCTGCCGGCGACACCACCACCCTGCGGGTCACCGGCAGCGTCGGCGGAACCTGGTCGATGCGCCTGCGCATCCCGGGATGGACCGCCGGGGCCACCGTCAGCGTCAACGGCACGGCACAGAACATCACCACCACACCCGGCAACTACGCCACCCTGACCCGCTCCTGGACCTCCGGCGACACGGTCACCGTCCGTCTGCCCATGCGGATCGTCATGCGAGCGGCCAACGACAACGCGAACGTCGCCGCGATCACCTACGGCCCGGTCGTCCTGTCCGGCAACTACGGTGATTCCACGCTCAGTTCCCTGCCGTCGCTGAACACGTCGTCGATCACCCGGACCAGCGGCAGTTCGCTCGCCTTCACCGCCACCGCCAACGGCTCCACCGTCAACCTGGGTCCCTTCCACGACGCGCACGGCCACAACTACACGGTCTACTGGAACACCAGCGACACCGTCCGTCTGACCAACGTCGGAAGCGGACTCGTGCTGGGCATCCAGAACATGTCCACGGCCGACGGCGGCCGGGCCCTGCAGTGGAACGACTCGGGCACCGCCGACCACGACTGGCAGATGATCACCGACGGAAGCGCGGTCCGCCTCCGCAATGCCCACAGCGGCAAGGTGCTCGGTGTCCAGGACATGTCCACGGCCGACAACGCGACGGTCCTGCAGTGGTCGGACACCGGCACCGCCGACCACCGGTGGACGCTGCTCGACCAGGGAGACGGGACCTACAAGATCCGCAACGCGAACAGCGGCAAGCTCCTCGCCATCGCGAACAACTCCACCGCAGTCGGCGCGTTCGCGGTCCAGGCCCCGGACGACGGCACCGCCGACAACCGCTGGCGCATCGTGAAGAACTGAGACCACCACACAGCCGTGTCCTGATCGCGCCCCACCCCTACGACTGCCCGACGCCCCGACCGTCGTTCGAATGGCCGAACGGCAGGGTCCGGTCGCCGCCCCTCGGTCCGGGCGTTCCGTGCCGGACCGAGGGGACCACCGCTCCCCGAAGAAACGAGGTCCCCGTGCCCCGCCGTACCTTCCGCCGTGGACGTCTGTCCCTGCTCCTCGCGGCCCTGGTCGCCTCGGCGACGACCCTCGTCGCCCACCCCGCCCAGGCGGCCACCAGCGGCGCCCTGCGGGGTGCCGGCTCCGGCCGGTGCCTCGATGTGCCGGGCGCCAACCAGGCCGACGGGACGAACGTGCAGATCTGGGACTGCTGGGGCGGGACCAACCAGCAATGGACACTGACGGACGACAACCGCCTGACCGTGTACGGCAACAAGTGCCTGGACGTTCCGGGGCACGCCACCACGGCCGGGACCCGACCGGTGATCTGGGCCTGCAACGGCGGCACGAACCAGCAGTGGCGGGTGAACGCCGACGGCACGGTCGTCGGCGTGGAGTCCGGGCTGTGCCTCGACGTGTCGGGCGGCGCCACGGCCAACGGCACGGCGGTGCAGCTCGCGAACTGCAACGGCTCCGGCAGTCAGAAGTGGACCGGCCTGTCCGGGTCGGGCAGCGCGTGCTCTCTCCCGTCGACGTACCGGTGGAGCTCGACCGGTCCGTTGGCGCAGCCGTCGAACGGGTGGTACTCGCTGAAGGACTTCACCACCGTGACGTACAACGGCAAGCACCTGGTCTACGCGACGAACGCTTCGGGATCGGGATGGCACTCGATGATGTTCAGCCCCTTCACGAACTGGTCCGACATGGCCTCGGCCCCCCAGACCCAGATGAACCAGGGGGCGGTGGCTCCCACGCTGTTCCACTTCGCGCCCAAGAACATCTGGGTGCTGACCTCGAACGGGTGGGGGACCCAGTGGCCCTTCGTCTACCGGACGTCGAGCGACCCCACCAACCCCAACGGCTGGTCCGCGCCGCAGCCGCTGTTCACCGGCAGTGTCCCCAACGGCAGCGCGATCGACCCGACCCTGATCGCCGACAGCCAGAACATGTACATGTTCTTCGCCGGTGACAACGGCCAGATCTACAGGTCGGCCATGCCGATCGGAAACTTCCCGGCGAGCTTCGGCTCGTCGTACACGACGATCATGAGCGACACCGTGAAGAACCTGTTCGAGGCGCCGCAGGTCTACAAGGTCCAGGGCCAGAACCAGTACCTCATGATCGTCGAGGCTCGGGGCGCGAACGAGCAGCGGTTCTTCCGCTCGTTCACGGCCTCCAGCCTGAACGGTGCGTGGACCCCGCAGGCCGCCACGGAGAGCAACCCCTTCGCCGGCAAGGCCAACAGCGGCGCAACCTGGACCAACGACATCAGCCACGGCGACCTGGTCCGCGACAACCCCGACCAGACCATGACCGTCGACCCCTGCAACCTGCAGTTCCTCTACCAGGGCCTGTCCCCCAACACCCCGTCGAACACCCCCTATGTGGAACTGCCGTACAGGCCGGGGCTGCTCACCCTGCAGCGCTGACCTCCGCACATGATCACCAGCTCGTGACCGTGCCCCCGAGGCCCGCACGGACGGCTTCCGCCGTACGGGCCAGGAAGGACCTCCCATGGTTCCCCTGCACAAGCGACTGCTACGTCTCTTCGCGGCCACCGCACTGACGCTCACCGCCTGCGTCACCGCCTCCGCCGGCACGAGCGCCGAGGCCGCGCCGGGCAGCCCCGCCGTCACCCCGCCGCTGGGCTGGAACAGCTGGAACAGTTTCGGGTGCGGGATCACCGAGGCGCAGGTCCGCCAGGCCACCGACGCGATGGTGTCCTCCGGGATGCGGGACGCCGGCTACCGGTACGTGGTGGTCGACGACTGCTGGTTCGATCCCCAGCGCGACGCGTCGGGCAACCTCCGGGCCAACCCGACCAAGTTCCCCAGCGGCATGAAGGCGCTCGGGGACTACATCCACGGCAAGGGCCTGAAGTTCGGCATCTACCAGGCTCCCAACGAGCGCACCTGCGCGCAGGGCGTGGGCACCTACCCCGGCTCCACCGGCAGCAAGGGGCACGAGGCCCAGGACGCCACCACGTTCGCCTCCTGGGGCGTGGACTACCTCAAGTACGACTGGTGCTCCGGCAGCGGCACCCTCGATCAGCAGATCGCGCAGTTCACCCTCATGCGCGACGCCCTGCGCGCCACCGGGCGGCCGATCGTCTACAGCATCAACCCCAACAGCTTCCACGCCCCCACCGGCAACACCTACGACTGGGGCCAGGTCGCCGACCTGTGGCGGACGACCGAGGACCTGCTCGACATCTGGCAGAACGGCAACACCAACAGCTATCCGATGGGCGTCGGCAACGTCCTGGACATCACCGCTCCGTTGGCCGCCCAGTCGGGTCCGGGCCACTGGAACGACCCCGACATGCTGGTCGTCGGCCGTCCCGGTCTGTCACTGACCGAGTCCCGCTCCCACTTCGCCCTGTGGTCGCTGCTCTCGGCCCCGCTCATGGCCGGCAACGACATCCGCACCATGTCGGCCGACGTGAGCGCGATCCTGCGCAACCCGCGCCTGATCGCGGTGAACCAGGACTCCCTCGGCGCGGGCGGACGCAGGGTGCGCGACGACGGCGACACCGAGGTGTTCGCCAAGCCCCTCTCCGACGGTTCGGTCGCCGTGGGCCTGCTCAACCGGGGAGGGAGCGCCACGACCGTCACCGCCACGGCGGCGCAGGTCGGCCTCACCGGAGGGCCGTTCACCCTCACCGACCTGTGGACCGGCGGCACGTCGAGCACCTCCGGCCAGATCTCCGCGAGCGTACCGGCGCACGGTGCCGCCGTGTTCAGGATGACCGGCGGCAGCCCGGTGGCCTCCACCACCGCCCGCCTGCGCGGTACCGGATCCGGCCGCTGCCTGGACCTGGACCGGTCCTCCACCGCGGCCGGGACGGCGGCGGTGATCTGGGACTGCCAGACCACCGCCGACCAGCTCTGGACCACCTGGGCGGGCGGCGAGATCCGTGTCTACGGCGACAAGTGCCTGGACGCGTACAACCAGGGCACCACCAACGGCACCCGGGTCATCATCTGGCCGTGCAACGGCCAGAACAACCAGAAGTGGACCGTGCAGGCCGACGGGTCGGTCCGCAACGTCCACGCCGGCCTGTGCCTGGACGCCCAACAGGGCGCGACCGTCAACGGGACCCCGGCCATCCTGTGGACCTGCAACGGCCAGAACAACCAGAGGTGGACCAGGCTCCCGTGACCCGCCCCGGCCTCACCTGATGTGGTTCACCGCACGTGGTTGACCGGCTCGGTGGCGGCGTTGAGCAGATACTCCGGGGGGCCGCGGCGGAAGAAGCGGGACCAGATCGTGGCGAACACGATCGCCCCGTGACGTACGTGAGCAGCGGCACCCAGGACTGCTGAACGCCGTCCCCCGGCCCCGGGCAGGACGGACTGTGCGAGGAAAAGGCCGACATGGGCGGTCAGGGACATGGTCCCTACGGCGACGACCGGTTGCGCCGGGCGGCGCAACCGGGGCAGTCGGTCCGTCGCCGCCGTCGCGCCCACGATCACGAGGATCGCGACTCCGACGCTGCCGATGAGGTCGAACGTGGTGCCGCTGTGCGGCCCGGCCGTCAGGAGCAACGAGGCCGGCATGTCGGGGAGCGACCCGCCGCCGGGGGCATCGAACCGGAACCCGAGGACGACCCGCCTTCATGAGGGTCCGCAACGCGCCCTGGCCGGCGAGCAGAAGGGACATGCCGTACGCGGTGACGGTGAGGGCGGCGCCGAGCGCGGCCGGGCGCCGGCGGACCGTACCGGAGGACAGGCCGAGGCGGCCCGGCGCCATGCCCGAGATCGCCGACGCCTACGACCCGCTCCGCCGTCTCAGGTGCGTTCGGTCGCGGGCGAGCGACGCCCCGGCCACGGCCCTCGGGGCCGACGGCGGCTACTGCTGCTCGGCGAACCCGTCGGCACGGCTCCAGCGCAGGGTGGTGCTCCTCTTGAAGACGACCTCACTCCCGTCTTCGGAGACGGAGGCCCGCTCCCAGCCGTCGAAATCCTTGGTGACGTTGACGTCCCAGCGGGTCAGGCCGTCCACCCCGACGGCCGCGATGGACTCGGTCGGGGGTTCTCCGTCGTTGCAGTAGGGCCCGAAGTCCGCGATCGCGGCGACGGTCCCTGCCTGGGCCCGCAGCTCGATGCCCTGGCAGGCGTCGGCCTCGGTGCGGTGGATGACGGTCGCCTCGGTCCACGCCTTCGCGCGAGGACTGTAGTGCTGTTCGGCGAGCCCTTTGTCCCGGAGGTAGTACATGGCCACCCGGCGGCCGTCGTCGAGTCGCACCTCGGCGTTGTAGGGACTGCGCCCGCCGCTCCAGGGGAGGTCGCTCCTGCCCAGCTCGGAGGCGTACTCCGAGGAGTCCTGGGAGGGGCCCCCGGAGGCGTCGTCCGCCGCCGGGTCGGAGTGACCGCAGGCCACCACTGCCGCCATCACCCACACCGACGCCGAACCCCAGGTCAGCATCCGGCTGCCGGGCCTACTCATACACGTCTCCCCTCACCTCGCCGCAGCATAGGCGGTATAGGCGGTCGGCTGGAGTCGGCGGACCGATCCCAAGGAGCCGTTCTGTGAACGCGATCGGCTGAGGAGCACTTGCGTGATCGCGATCGACTGCCGTCCGGCAGCCGTCGGGTGACGCACGGTCAGGTCCGCATCCGGTCGGCAACGAGTCGACGCCCCCGAACCGTCCCAGTACTAAGATCCGCACCATGGCGCTGACGACGCACGACGTGGACCGGTTCGAGGCGACGAGACCCCGTCTGGAGGCGATCGCCTACCGCCTCCTGGGATCGGCGGGCGAGGCGGAGGACGCCGTGCAGGAGACGTTCCTGCGCTGGCAGGCGGCCGACATGGACCGCATCGAGGTCCCCGAGGCCTGGCTGACGAAGGTGCTCACCAACCTGTGCCTCAACCAGCTCACCTCGGCCCGCGCACGCCGGGAGACGTACGTGGGCCAGTGGCTGCCCGAGCCGCTGCTCGCCGGTGACCCGATGCTGGGCCCCGCCGACACCGCCGAACAGCGCGAATCCGTCTCGTACGCGGTCCTCACCCTGCTGGAGCGCCTCAGTCCCAACGAGCGGGCGGTGTACGTGCTGAAGGAGGCCTTCGACTATCCGCACCGGGAGATCGCCGAGATCCTCGACATCAGCGAGGCGGCCAGCCAGCAGATCTTCCACCGTGCGAAGAAGCACGTGGCGGCGGGCAAGGCCCGTACGGAGATCGACGAGGCGGCGGCCCGGCTGATCGTCGAGGAGTTCCTCGCGGCGGCCACCAGCGGGAGGACCGAGCCGCTGGTCAAGCTGCTCACCGCGGACGCCATCGCGGTCGGCGACGGCGGTGGCAAGGTCCCGGCCCGCGCCAAGGCGTTCGAGGGCGCTCTCGCGGTCGCGAAGTTCATGCGGGGCCTGTTCAAACCGGCTCCGGTCAAGCGGGCCATGGTCGGCGGCTCACCCGAGATCCACATCTCGACGGCCAACGGCGGCCCCGCGATCCTCGCGGTCGTCGACGGCCGGGTCGTCGGGATCGTCTGCCTGGAGATCGGCGCGGACGGCATCCTCGCCTTCCGTAGCCAGGTCAACCCCGACAAGCTGGAACGCGCGACCGAGGTGTGGGCGGCCACCGAGCACGGAGAACCCCTGTTCCACGCCTTCTGAGCCGCTTCCGGCACCCTTCTGCGCACCGGGTCACACTCTCCGAGGAGAGTGTGACCTGCTTCACATCCCGATCCTGTCAGGAAATCGCGGGCTGCCCGGTTCAAGGGGCGTAACCGAGCAGGGCAAGCGTCAGATCCGCGCAGACAGGAGCAGAACATGCAGCACCGCATCATCGTCCTCGGAGCCGGCTACACCGGAGCCTCCGCCGCCGGGCGCCTCGCCAAGCGGCTGCACCGCGCAGACGTCGCCATCACCCTCGTCAACTCCGAGCCCGACTTCGTCGAACGCGTCCGGATGCACCAGGTCGCGGTCGGCCAGGAGCTCAAGTCCCGCCCCTTCGCGGAGATGTTCGCGGGCACCGGCGTCGAGGTGAAGGTCGCCGAGGTCGCGGGCGTCGACGCCGACCGCAGGACCGTCACCGTGACCGACGCGCACGGCGCCGGGCAGCAGGAACTGGAGTACGACACCCTCGTCTACGCCCTCGGCAGCGGCTGGAACCCCCAGGGCGTCCCCGGCACCGCCGAGCACGCCCACGAGATCTCCAGCCGCCCGGGAGCGCTCCGGCTGCGCGAGCGGCTGGCCCGGCTGGACGCGGGACAGCCCGTGGTGATCGTCGGCGGCGGACTCACCGGCCTGGAGGCCGCGACCGAGATCGCGGAGTCCCGCCCGGACCTGGACGTCGCTCTCGTGGCTCGCGGCGGCTTCGGCGACTGGCTCTCCGACAAGGGCCGAGGGCATCTGCGGAAGGTCTTCGCCGGACTCGGCATCACGGTGCACGAGCACGCCGCCGTCACCGCCGTCGAGGCCGACCACGTCCTGGCCGACGGCGTGTCCCTCCCGGCCGCCGTCACCGTGTGGGCCACCGGCTTCGCCGTCCACCCGATCGCCGAGGCGAGCGCACTGGAGGTCTCCGGCACGGGCCAGATCGTGGTCGACGCGAGCCTGCGCTCGGTCTCGCACCCCGAGGTGTACGCGATCGGCGACGCGGCCCTCGTGATGGGCCCAGGAGACAAGCCGCTGCGGATGTCGTGCGCCTCCGGCGTGCCCAGCGCGTGGCTGGCCGCCGACACCGTCGCGGCCCGCCTCACCGGCACGAAGCTGCCGAAGAACTCGATCCGCTACTTCCAGCAGTGCATCTCGCTCGGCCGCAAGGAGGGCCTGATCCAGTTCGTCACCGCGGACGACCAGACGCTCCCCAAGGCTCTCACCGGCCGCCTCGCCGCCGCCTACAAGGAGATCATCTGCAAGGGCGCGGCCTGGAGCGTCGCCCACCCGACCGTGGGCATGCCGGTCCGCCGGCGCCGAGCGGTACAGCCGTCGGACCAGGTGGGTGCGTACGCCCCGGCGGGGCAGGCGGACTCGGCGGTGGAGGCCGCGGCTTGACCCCGCCGGCGCGGCCCGGCCCCGGACGACGTGGTCCGGCCCGTACTGCGCCGGAGCGTCCGCACCGCAGTACAACGGGAACCGGACCCTCGACGCGAGGGTCCGGACCCGCGGTACTCCGGCCCTCGGGCGCCCGCCGGCCGATCGGACCCGCTGTCGGAGCTCTACAGGTCGAAGTCGAGGTGTTCGATGTCGGTGAAGCGGACCTCTTCCAGGCTTCCGGCGCGGCGGCCGCCGTCCTGGAAGTACACCTCCCTGAGCGCCTCGGCGGCGATCTCCCGGAGGTGCTGCTCGGTGGCACCCTGGTCCTGGGCGTCGAAGAGGCGCGCGGCGTACCGGGGTGGCAGTGCGACGGTCAGGTGCCGGACGCGGTCCTGGTCCGTCGACCCGATCGGCGCGGTGTAGCCGAGCCGGGCGCGGGTGTCGATGACGATGCCACCGGTGGTCGCCGCCCTCTGGCGGGCCCTGGCCCGGATCTGCGGCTGCCAGCGCTTCTTCACCTCGCGCTCCAGGCGCGCGGCGAGGTCCGGGCGTGGCTTTTTGATCTGGTCCTTCACATACCGCTCGACGGTGCGCTGGGAGATCCGCAGCAGCTGGGCGACCTGCTTGGTGCTGCCCAGCTTCTTGACCAGGTACCGCATCTGCGGGCCCGCGCTCTTGGGCGCCGGGCGGGTGAACGCCTTCTGCACCGCGGCGTCCAGGCCGTCCCCGAACAGGGCCATCGTCGTCTTTTCCTACTCTCCGTTGTCGACGTCGGTGACGGTGCCGTCCTTGATGTACCGGGCGAGATTGAGCTCCGGGGCGTCGAACCGCTCGCGGACCTCTTCGCCCCACAGGACGCTCTGGGTGCCCTCGTGCTTGACCAGGCCCGGGTTGATGCCGAGCTTGAACCCGCCGGGCAGCGGCTTGCCGTCCCGGTACGGCAGGAAGTCCAGCGGCGAGGTGCCGTCGGCCGCGTAGACGACGCAGTCGGACAGGACCGCCACCGGGTACTGCCCGGTGAAGGCCGCGTGCTTGACGATCTTGCGGTGCAGGTTGATCCGGGTGCGGGAGATGACCGCCGCGCGGATGTCGGGGCGCCACGTCGGCCGGGACAGCGCGCGCCACGGCTGGCCGGGCCGCCAGCCCTCGCCGCGCGGGCGTTCGCGCAGTTTGCCCAGGCCGCCCTTCACGGTCGCCTTGACCGCCGAGACGACGATCGCCAGCTCCGGGTCACGGCTCGCCCAGCCGTCCATCGCCGCGAGGAAGTCGGCCGGCGGCAGGTCGGCGCCGACGCCCAGGTCGGCCATCGTGGCGAGGTACGCGTCACGCAGCCGGTTGTACCAGGCGTCCAGGTAGCGGCCGTGGTCGTAGCGGACGTACGCCTCGATCGGCTCGACGTCGTAGCCGAGCTCCACCGCGTACGCCACGGTCGGTGTCGCGTACCAGGCCGGGCCCTCGGGGCGCTCGCCCTTCGGCGTGAACGGGCTGGGCAGCAGACCCGCGTCCAGGTCGGCCCACTTGTCCTTGCCGACCCTGACCCGGGACAGGTCCACATGGCTGAGGTCGACCAGCCACGAGCCGGGCAGCTTCGCGTCGAACGCCGGCGCGTGGACGTGCGTCGGCTCGCCGAGGCCGACGACCAGGCCGTTGGCGCCCGCGGCGAAGGCCATGTTCACATCGATGCCGACCAGGTGCCGCAGGGTGCACTCGGCATCGGTCATCGCCCGCGCCCAGTCGTACGCCTCCTCGAACAGCTTCTCGCCGGGGCCGCGGACGTGGAATCTCGGCAGGTCCTTGAGCAGCGGGTGTCCGTCGGGGGCCTCGCACGGCGCGCAGTCCACCGGGTCCTTCCCCAGCGAGCCGGGGTTGTACTGGGAGTGCCGCGTGCCCGTCGCGTCGGGCTCGGAGGCCCGGGTCGGCGGGTGGAGCGCGGTCATCAGCTCCAGACCGGTCACGGCGGTCGATCCGCGCGGGGTCATCACCCGGGTCGCGTACACGCCCAGCACGCGCGCGAGTTCCGCCGGTGCCAGGCGCCCGGCCTCGCCCCAGTGCCGGGTGTCCAGCGCGTTCCATGCCGGGATGCACAGCTGCACGCAGGCCCGCTCCGCACCGGTGGCCGGGCGGTAGATCCGCGCCCACGGCCCGAACCCGCGCTTGGTGAGCTTCCACTGCGCGCGCACCAGCTGCTTGACGACCTTGTGGCTCTCCGGGATCCGCCCGGCGAGCCGCTCCTGTTCCGTGAGGGCGACCGGCAGACCGTAGCGCTCCAGCGCCGACTCGGTGAGCACCAGCAGCGGGTCGGCGTCCTTGCCGGGACCGGACAGCCTGGGCTGCCCCAGCCTCGCTTCCCTGAGCGTCCAGTCCACCAGTGAGGGCAGGCTCCTGGCGGGCACGTCAAGGACCAGGCCGCCGGTGCAGTACGCCAGCACCTTGCCGTCCTCGACGTCGACGACAGCCAACGGGCCGTTCTCGAACCGCGCGTCGGTGCCGTCGGCCGGGGTTCGGGCAGGGTCAGCGCTCCGGGTGCCCGGGCGGGTCGGCGTCGGCCTGGTCGTGGCTGGCGGACGTGGCTCGGCGGGGGCCGGGTGGGGCGTGGTGCTCTCGGAGGCAGGCTCCGGGGCCGGGCCTGTTGGCCGAGAGCGGACGGCGGCCGGTTCGGCTGCCGCCGCGGGAGCGGCTGGGACGGCGGGGGTCTCGGGGAGGGCGGGGGTCTCGGGGACGGCGGGAACGGCTGGCGGCTCGGGGGCCGCCGTGTCCGTCGCGGGCGCGGCGGCCGTGGGGTCGGCTGGGTAGAGCCGGGCGAGCTGCTTGAGCATGCGGGCGTAGGCGTCGCGCTCCGGGGGCCGGGGCTCGGTCTTGCCTGCCTCCCAGCCGCTGACCGTCGCGCGCCGCACCTGGAGTGCGGTGGCCACCTCGTCCAGGGTCAGGCCATGAGCCTGGCGCAGTCGCCTGCGTTCCGCCGGGGGCGGCAGCGGGGACCGGGACGCGATGAGCGCGTCGACCGCGTCGAACAGCTCGGACATGGGGTGACACCTCCTGTTCCGCCCAACCCTAGCGTGAAGCGCACGTTCGACGTACGTGGCGCGTACGGAGAGCGTTCACGCGTCGCCCCTGGTGCGGCTGCACGGCACGGTGGCGGCTCGGCGAAGGTGCAATTCGCGGTCCGGACGGAGACCAGCCCCGACTCGGACGGGTGACGTGTCGGCCCCCGTACGTGCTGCTTGACTCTCCTACGAAGGGAGAGTCGAAGGTGGAGCGCATGCGTACGGACGACGGGTCGCGGCCCACATGGAGCATCGGCGCGGTGGCACGGCAGGTCGGACTGCCGGTGAAGGTGGTCAGGCACTGGTCGGACCTGGGCGTCGTGGCGCCGGTCGGCCGGACCGCCGGCGGCTACCGCCGCTACGACACCGCCGGCGTGGCCCGGCTCCACCTGGCCCGAACCCTGCGGGACCTGGGGCTGGGGCTCGGTGAGATACGGGCCGCCCTGGACCGCGGGGACGGACTCGCGGAGGTGGCGGCGGCCCACGCCGACGCTCTGGAGACACAGATCCGCCGCCTGCGGACCCGCCAGGCCGTCCTGCGCACCGTCACCCGCCGCACGACCTCCGAAGGACTGGCCCGCATGACCCGGACCGCCCACATGTCCCCCGACGAACGCCACAGGCTCGTCCACGATTTCCTCACCGGGACGCTCGGCGACCTGGATGTACCTCACTTCCGCGAGGGACTGCTCTCGGCCGGCGCCGAGCTTCCCGACCGTCCCAGCGACGAGCAGGTCGAAGCCTGGCTGGAGCTGGGTGAGCTGGTCGCCGGCGGGGAGCTGGGCCGCGCCATGCGCCGTATCGCGGAGTACGCCGCCCGTCAGGGGCAGGGGGCGCAGGACCCCGCCATGGCCGAGGAGATGCGCGTCCTCACCCACACCTGGACCGCGCGCGTCCGCACGGCGATGCGGGCCGGCACGGCAGCGGACTCCCCCGCTGCCGACCGCGTCGTCGCGGACGTCGTCGCCGCCTGGCTGCCCAGCCGCGCGAACTCGGACCCCACCCTGACCTCGGACGGTGCCACGGCACGCGCACGCCTGCTCGACCAGCTCACCGCGGCGGCCGAGCCCACCGTCGAGCGCTTCTGGCAACTGCTGTGCGTCCTCGGCGGCCGCCCCGCACCCGCCGGGATCGCCGAGGCGGGACAGTGGCTGACCACCGCACTGCGCGCGAACCCCGTGCCCGGCGAGCGCGAGGCCCGTCTCGAAGCCCTCTACGCGGACGAGATCGACCCCTGGCCGGGCGGTGTCCTGGACGCCTTCACACGCGTCCAGGACACCGTCCGCACGCTCGTCCAGGCAACGACGCCCTACCATTTCGGCCTGCCGACCCCCTGCGAGGGCTGGACCGTACGGGATCTGCTCGACCATCTGGTGTGGGAGCACCTCATCTGGGGCGGGCTGGCCCAGGGAGCGCCCCCCGCCGACGGCCACACCGAGGACCACCTCGGTGACGACCACGTCGCCGCCTTCGAGACCGCCGCCGCCCAGGCCGGCGACGTCTTCCGGCAACCGGGCCTGCTGGAGCGCTCCTTCGGTCCCGCCCCCGGCCGACGCGTGGTGGAGCAGCTCCTCATCGAACTGCTCGTCCACGGCTGGGACCTCGCGGCCGCGCTCGGCCGCGACCGCGACCTGGTGCCGGACATCGCGCGCGCCTCCCTGCCGGTCGTCCGGGACATCTACGGCGCGCTGCCACGTACCGCCGGCGGATCCATCGCCCCGGCCCGGCCCGCACCCGAGCACGCGCCGGCCCTCGACCGGGTGGCCGCGTTCCTGGGCCGAGAGATCCTGGGCGCCGATCGCCCGGCTTGAGGTCCAGGTCCACCGGGCGGCAGGGGGCCGCGCCGGTGTCGCAGCGGCTCACGAGTGCCGGATCGGGTTCCCGTCGACGCGGTCGTCACGGACCGACCCGGTCCCGCCCATCTCGGCGGATCCGCACCTGGCGCGGTCCCCGTCACGGACGTCTGGGCAGCGACTCAGTCGTGGGCGACGACCGCGACGGGGCAGCGTGCGTGGTGGATGGCGGCGTGCGCCACGTGGTCCAGATGGTGCGTAGCGCCGTGCCGGTGCATGCGCCGTCCGACCACCAGCAGCGCGGCGCCCTCGGCGGCGTGCACGACGGCCTTGGCGGGGCTCGTGAGGCGGATGCTGTCCTCCGCCTCCACCTGTGGATACTTCTCGCGCCAGGGCTTCAGCACCTTGCTCAGGGCCTCCCGCGCCTCCCTGGTCAGCTCCTCGGTGACACCGTGGTCGGCGCCCCAGGGCATGCGCGCGTGGAGCGGCACGCTGTGCCCCTGGACGGCGAGGAGGGGAATGCCCCGGGCCGCGGCGCTGTGGAAGGCGAAGTCGAGCAGCTCGTCCCCGGATCCGTGCGTCTCCATCGCCACGACGACCTTGTCGGCAGCGGTGGGGGCGGGCCGATTGCCGGCCGGCTCCGAGCGGACCAGGATCACGGGCCGTCCGGCCCGCGCCACGACCGGCAGGCTGACATCACCCATGAAATAGCTCTCGGCGGACCCCAGCCCCCGTGAGCCCAGCACCAGCATCTCGGACTCGGAGGCGGCCCGCAGCAGCGCCTCCCGCGCGTCGTCGGCGACCAGGCTGCCGACGACGGACAGCCCGGGATGGCGTGCGCTCAGCTCCGCCTGAGCGGTGTGGACCAGGCGCTTGGCCCAGTAGTTCTGGTCGACCTCGGTAGGGGCGCCGGCCGGTTCCGGTGCCAGCAGCGGCCATGCGTGCATCAGCCGCAGGGTGAGCCTGCGTTTCTCGGCCTCCTCGGCGGCCCAGCGGGCGGCGGCGAGACTCTCCGGTGAACCGTCCAGGCCCACGGTGACGACTGGTTCCATGGCGGCGGCCTCCTTCTCGGACGAGGCCGGATACGCCGGTGGCCGACGGCGACGAGCCCGTCCGCCCCTGCGGCCCGAACCTCGCCGACATGCCGAGCGGGTGCTGTGTTCCCTCCTTCGACAACTACCCCAATCCCGGCAGCCTCGCATGTGGAGCCGCTCCGGATCAGGTGGCGGTGAGTTCGGCGGCGCCGAAGGAGACGTCGAAACGGTCGCACCAGATGGTGACGCTGGTGTAGCCGGAGGGGTCGACGTCATCGGGCAGCGGGTAGTTCTGGCTTCCCTTGTTGCCCTTGAGCTTGCCGAGACTGACGTACGCGCCGTCGTCGAAGACGTGCCAGCCGGCCCGGCCCTCCTTGACGGGGGCGTCGGTCAGCCACACGCGCAGATCGGGGCCGTTGCTGGTGTCGAGGCGCTCCAGGCGGACCACGTGGGTGCCGTCGGCGAGACGTACGAGTCTCGCCGTGCCCGTGGTCGTGTGCTCGTGGCTGATCAGCGCGCCGCTCGCCACGGTGACGGGTCCCCTCGGCGCCGAGGGGGAGGACGACGCTCCCGCGTTCGCTTCGGAGGGCGGGGAGGCTTCCACGACGACCGTACCCGGCAGGGATTCCGTCACCGTCTCGTCCTGCCAGAGTTTCCACGGCTGGAACCAGTGGAGCCCGGCGGCCACGCCCATGACCGTCACCACGGTGAGACCGGTGATCAGTCGCTTCCTCGGCGTGTGTCTCATGCGATCCGTCCTTCTTCCTGCTCGGTGTGTCCCTGCCGTCCTCCATTCAACGGGGAGCACGGTCCCCCTGCCCCGGCTCCGTCGATGACGAAATCCTTACGTCCCGGACCCCCGCTCATGCGTCCGGCCGGGTATCGGCCGCCCGCAGGTCGTGCGGCCGTCGTCGTCTTACGGAACCGTGACATGCCGGGCGTGGGCCTGCGATGCGGCCGGCAGTCGGTTCTAGCGTGGTCCGTATGCGAGTACTGGTCACCGGCGGTGCCGGGTTCATCGGGTCCCATGTCGTCGACGCGTTGGCGGAACACAGTCATGACCCCCTCGTGTTCGACACCGCGGCGGACGCCCGCGCCGACGTGCGGGACCCGGAGGCCGTCGTCCGTGCGCTGGACGGGGTGGACGCGGTGTGCCATCAGGCGGCGATGGTCGGTCTCGGCACGGGATTCGCCGACGCCCCCGCGTACGTCTCCCACAACGACCTGGGAACAGCCGTGCTGCTCACCGCCATGGCGGAGGCGGGCGTGCGACGGCTCGTGCTGGCGGGCTCGATGGTGGTGTACGGGGAGGGGCGGTACCGGTGCGCGCGGCACGAGGTCGTGCGGCCGGGGCCTCGGGACGTCGCCGACCTCGCGGCCGGACGTTTCGAGCCGCTGTGCCCGAGGTGCGGGGCCGAGTTGTCGCCGTCGCTGGTGGGCGAGGGTGCACCGGTCGACCCGCGCAACGTGTACGCGACGACGAAGCTCGCCCAGGAGCATCTGGCGGCGGCCTGGGCCCGTGCGACGGGCGGTACCGCGGTCTCGCTGCGGTACCACAACGTGTACGGGCCCCGGATGCCGCGCGACACGCCGTACGCCGGGGTGGCCTCCTTCTTCCGTTCGGCGCTCGCCCGCGGGGAGGCGCCCCGGGTGTTCGAGGACGGCCGCCAGCGGCGGGACTTCGTCCATGTCCGGGATGTGGCGGCGGCCAATGTGGCGGCGCTGGAGGCGGGGGCGGCTCAGGGCGCACTGACCGCGTACAACGCCGGGAGCGGTGAACCGCACACCGTCGGGGAGATGGCGAGGGCGCTGGCCGCCGCGTCCGGCGGACCCGAGCCGGTGGTCACCGGGGAGTACCGGCTCGGGGACGTCCGGCACATCACCGCCGACTCGTCGCGGCTGCGGGCCGAGCTGGGGTGGAAGCCCGAGGTCGGGTTCGTGGAGGGGATGCGGGAGTTCGCGCGGGCCGGAATGCGGGGATCGTAGGCCCCCTGGACCGGTGGTGCTGTCCGTGTCAGGAAGCGGCCGCGGGCAGCACCACCTCGAAGCGGCAGCCGCCGGGAATGTTGTGCACGGTGGCGTGCCCTCGATGGGCCTCCACGATGCCGCGGACGATGGCCAGGCCGAGGCCCGCGCCGGCCGGGGGTGTGCGGGCGTGCGTGCCCCGCCAGCCGGTGTCGAAGACGCGGGGCAGGTCCTCCTCGGCGATGCCGCCGCAGCCGTCGGTGACGGAGACCACCACGCCGTGGGGGGACCGCTCGGCCGCCACCGCGACCGTCCCGTCGACCGGGGTCCGGCGGATGGCGTTGACCAGCAGGTTGGCGAGGACGCGGCTCATCTCCCTGCCGTCGACCTCGACCGGTACGGGTTCGACGCGCGCGCCGACGAGCCGCACGCCGTGTTCGCGGGCGAGCGGGTCGGCGCCGGCCAGGGCGTCGCCGACGAGGTCGTAGAGGGACATCCGGGAGAGGGTGAGGGTCAGGCTGCCCGCGTGGATGCGGGAGAGTTCGAAGAGGTCGCCGACCATGGCGTCGAGGTTCTCGACCTCGGTACGGATCTGCCTGAGGTAGCGGTGGGGGTCGGCGGCGACCCCGTCCTCCAGGGCTTCGGCCATCGCGCGCAGACCGGCCAGCGGGGTGCGCAGGTCGTGGGAGATCCAGGCGACGAGTTCGCGCCGGGAGGACTCCAGGGCACGTTCGCGTTCCCTGGACGCGGCGAGCTTGGCGCTCGTGACGGCCAACTCGGCTCCCAACGCGGCGAGTTCGGCCGTGACCGGCCCGTCGGGGGCCGTGAAGTCGCCGCCGTCGCCGAAGGACCGCGCGGCGGTCTGGAGGGCTCGGCTACGGGCGACGACCCATCGGCCGAGCAGCAGCGCGGTGGCCAGTGAGACGACCGCGGCCATCGCGACGACCGTGGTGACGACGCTCAGGTCGTGCGGGGAGAGGAACATGGCCCAGGCCACGGCGAGGGTGCCGGCGAGCATGGCGGTCACGGCGACGGCGGCCACGACGGTGAGCGACGCGGTGAGCGAGCGACGGCGCAGCGGCCACAGCGCGAGCGCGCCCAGCACACCGGCGACGACGGCGCCGAGGAACGCGTACAGCGCGATCAGCAGGGTGTCGCTCATGCGTCATCCCTGCCCTCTTCGGACGGGGCGTGCTGTCCCTCGCCGTCGACCGGCGTGTCCGCCGGCTCGAAGCGGTAACCGACGCCCCACACGGTCCGGATCAGCCGGGGGCGCGCCGGGTCGTGCTCGATCTTGCCGCGCAGACGGCGGACATGGACGGTGACCGTGGACAGGTCGCCGAAGTCCCAGCCCCAGACCTCGCGCATCAGGTCCTCGCGGCTGTGGGCGCGGCCCGGGTTGCGGAGGAAGAAGGTGAGGAGGTCGAACTCCCGCAGGGTCAGGGCGAGTTCGGCGCCGTCGCGGGTGGCGCGCCGGGCGGCCGGGTCGAGGCGGAGACCGGCGGAGCTCACGTGGCGGGCGTCGGGGGCGGGCCGGGTTCGGCGCAGCACGGACTCGACGCGCAGGACCAGTTCGCGCGGGCTGAACGGCTTGGTGACATAGTCGTCGGCGCCGACCTCCAGCCCCAGGATGCGGTCGTCCTCGTCGCCGCGCGCGGTGAGCATGATGACCGGCACCGGGCCACGCGTCCGCAGCCGGCGGCAGACCTCCAGGCCGTCCATGCCGGGCAGCATCAGGTCCAGCACGACCAGGTCGGGCCGGTGCGCCGCGGCGTGGGCCAGCGCGGCCGGACCGTCGTCGGCGCGGTCCACCGTGTATCCGGCCCGGTCGAGGTAGCCGGTGACGACCTCCGCGACCGTGGGGTCGTCGTCCACCACCAGCACGCGCGTGGCCGCTGGTCCGCTCGGTTGCTCTTCCATGCGGTCAGCCTCGCACCTCACCCCGCGTCGAGACCCCTCCGGACCGTGCGGAGGTCCGCGACGTCCGCGTTTCGTAAGGACGCTGCGCCCGGTATGCGAAATTCGTCCTCGTAGGGTGAAAGCCGTGACTACCTCTCCCCCGCCTTCGGGCGTCGACGTCGTGCTCCCCTGCCTGGACGAGGCGGAGGCCCTGCCCTGGGTGCTGGCCAGGATCCCGGCCGGATGGCGCGCTCTGGTCGTGGACAACGGCTCGACCGACGGTTCGGCGGACATCGCCCGTGGGCTGGGCGCGACCGTGGTGCACGAACCGCGCCGCGGCTTCGGCGCCGCCTGCCACGCGGGACTGGTCGCCGCCACGGCCGACGTCGTGTGCTTCTGCGACTGCGACGCCTCCCTGGATCCGTCGCTCCTCGTACCCTTCGCCGCCGAAGTCGCGGACGGGCGCGCCGATCTGGTGCTCGGCAGGCGGCGTCCGCAGGAGTGGGGCGCGTGGCCGGCCCACGCCCGGGCCGGGAATCTGGCGCTCTCCCGGATGCTGCGCCACCGCACGGGCCTGAGTCTGCGCGACCTGGGTCCGCTGCGCGCCGCGCGCCGCGAAGGGCTGCTCACCCTCGGACTGACCGACCGGCGCAGCGGCTATCCCCTGCAGATGGTGGTGCGCGCCGCCGACGCGGGCTGGCGTGTCACCGAGCACGACGTGCCGTACCTGCCCCGGAAGGGGGCGTCGAAGGTGACCGGCACCTGGCGCGGCACCTGGCAGGCGGTACGGGACATGAGCCGCGTCCTCAACGAGGCGCCGGAGTCGGCCGAGGCGGGGGTCCGCCGGTGACCACGCTCCTCGTCGTCGCCAAGGAACCGAGGCCGGGCCGGGTGAAGACCCGGCTCACCCCGCCCTTCACCCCGGTGGAGGCGGCGGCGCTGGCCGAGGCCGCCCTCGTGGACACCTTGTGCGCGGTGGCCACGGCCCCCGCGGACCGCCGTGTCCTGGTACTGGCCGGGAAGCCGGGCCCCTGGCTGCCGCCCGGCTTCGACGTCGTACCGCAGCCGGACGGAGGGCTCGACGAGCGGCTCGCCGCGGCCTTCGCCGCCTGCGACGGCCCGGCCCTCCTCATCGGCATGGACACCCCGCAGGTCACGCCGGAACTGCTGGCCATGGACCCGGCCGGGTGCGACGCGTGCTTCGGTCCGGCCGAGGACGGCGGATTCTGGGCTCTCGGGCTCGCCCGGCCGGACCCCGCGCTCCTGCGCGGGGTGCCCATGTCGACCCCCGTCACCGGCGCGGTCCAGCGGGCCCGGCTGGTCTCCGCCGGCCTGCGGGTCCGCGACCTGCCGGTCCTGAGGGACGTCGACACGGCCGCCGACGCGGAAGCCGTCGCCGCCCTCGCGCCGCACAGCCGGTTCGCGGCGGAACTGTCCCGGCTGCGAGCGGTCAGCGGCCGATGAGCGGGCCGGGACAGGACACCATGCGGCGGCCGGACTGGTCCTCGGACCCCTACTCCGACGCCCTGCGCTCCGGTCGCGGACCGCTCTTCCTGCGCCGGGGCGACGGCTGGCTGTTGCCGCTGGAGGTGGAGCGGTGGTGCGCCCGCGCCGACACCGTGGACCTTCAGGTCCTGGAGCGGTGCGAGGGTGCCGTCCTCGACGTGGGGTGCGGGCCGGGCAGGCTGGTCGCCGAACTAGCCGCCCGCGGGCGGCCCGTGCTCGGCATCGACGTCAGCCCGGCCGCCGTCGCCCGCACGCTGCGGCTCGGTGGTCAGGCCCTCACCCGCTCCGTGTTCGAACCGCTGCCGGGCGAGGGGCGCTGGGCCACCGTCCTGCTCCTCGACGGCAACCTCGGCATCGGCGGCGACCCGTCCGCTCTCCTGCACCGGACGGCCCAACTATTGTGCCCAGGCGGCCTGTTGATCGCCGAGACTGTGCCGATGGACGTGGACGAGCGTGCCGAGGTCCGCCTCGTGAGCGGTGTCGGGACCGACGCGGAGGGCGAGGCCGCGTTCCCCTGGGCCCGCCTCGGCACACCCGCGCTGCTGCGGCACGCCCGCCCGCACGGCTGGCGCGCCGCCGATCAGTGGACGGCGGGCGGACGCTCCTTCGTCGCCCTGCGCACCCGCAGCGCCAGCAGCAGCGCCGAACCGCCGAAGAGCAGGGCCGTGATCAGCAGCCAGCGGCCGAGGAAGCCACTCGCCGGCATCCCGGTGGCGGACTCGTAACGGTCCGCCACCCGCCCGCTGATCAGCGGGAACCACACCAGCAGCAGAAGCCCGGACAGGGCCGCGGGCACGCGGACGTACGCGGCCCGGCCCTCCCGCTCGGAGGGCATGGGCGGCGTCCCCACCCGGTGACCGGCGGCGGACATCGCGCGGACGAGCGCCCGGTCCGCCGCCGCGTACAGCGGCAGCAGGAGCAGATCGTGGACCACCGCGGCCCCCACGAACCACAGCGCGACAGCGAGCCAGTCGTCCTGCAGCAGCCGTACCCCCGCGTACCCGGCGAGCGCGAACGAGCATGCCAGGAGCAGCAGTTGGAAGGGGCTGCCCAACGGCGGACGGAACTTCCCCATCACAGCTCTCCGAACGTCATCCGGGCCACCCACTTGGTGTTGAGCACACCGGGCGCGGCCGGCACGATGATCCGCGCCGGACGGCCGTGGTCGAGGGACAGCTGCTCACCGTTGACGTCCAGGGCGAGCAGGGAGCGGGGGTCGCGGACCTGGTTGGCACGCAGTGCCGCCCGGCGAAAGGCACCGTGCCGCTGGAGGGACTCCACCAGGACATCGGGGGCCGCGCCCACCGGGTGTCCGACGAGCACTGCGAGGTCAGCCAGGCGCACGCCCCGCCACCACTGGTCGGAGGTGGACCAGCCCTCCACGCAGGCGATCGGCAGCGCCGCACTGTGCTGAGGCAGTTCGAGCAGCTCGGCGCGGCTCAGCCGGACGGTCCCCGAAGGACCCGTGACGACCAGCCGCCACCCCTCCTCGCTCGTCTCGGCCGCGTCGATCCCCCTCGACGCGGCCGTCTTGTTGATCTGGAAGCCGCCCGGCCCGCTGCCCGGTTCGGCACCGCCGTGCGGGGCGAGGAGGGCGGTGCGCCGCAGCGGGCCGTCCACGGTCTGCCCCACGGTCGTCCCGAACAGCAGCAGCGAGCCACCCCCGACCAGCCACACCGCCCCACGTCGCGACACCGTGGGCTCGGCCGGGGCCGGGGAGACCAGCGAGGGCTCCTTTGGCGACACCTCGGGCGAAGCCCCATCCGCTTCGCCCGCACGCATCCGGCGCAGGTTGCGTACGGCCGTCGGCCCCCTCAGCACCACATGGACCACGAACGCCGCGATGAACACCCACGCCCCGTAGAAGTGCAGCGGATAGAAGGAGCCGGGGAAGACGTAGTCGAGCTGCACGTTCAGCACTCCGGTGACGAACTCGAACAGCACGCCGCCGACCAGCAGGAGCAACGAGATCCGCTCCAGCGCATGGGCCGCCGACCGGGCCGGAGGCAGCTGGAACAGCCGCGGCACCACCGACCAGAGTTTGGCCAGCAGGACCGGGACCAGTGTGATCCCGAGCGTGACGTGCACGCCTTGGGTGAGCCGGTACAGCCAGTGCGGGTCCGTCGGCCAGGAGAACAGATAGAAGCCGAGGAGACCCTTGTCCGGGGTCTTGTCGTTCACCGGTGACAGATCCGGGTTGTAGGCGGCGTACGACAGCAGCCCGGTCACGAACAGCACGGTGATCCCGGCGAGAAGGACCACGCCGAGGAGGGAGGTGAACCAGGGGCCGCGCAGCGGGCTGCGCCAGAAGGCGGGCGAGGACGGTGACCGTTGCATGCCCCGACGCTAGGCCCGCAGCACCCGGTGAGAGGGCGCACGACTCATGACGAAACGCTGACGTCCGCGCCTGTCGGGCGGGCACCGGCTCCCCTGCGGCCTAACGTCTCCCAGCGTGAACCGCGATCTCCGCCACGACCTGTACGCCGTCGCCTCCGCCGCTCTGCTGGTCGTGACGGCCGCATCGGTCGGCATCGCCGTCAAACGCGCCGAGGACGTCCTGCACGTCGGCCGGCCGCCCCTGTACGCCGACTGGCTGCCCCACATCGGCCCCGGCACCCCCGTCGCGGTCACCGTCGCCGTCACCGTCGTCGCGTACGGCCCCCCGCTGGCCGCCCGACTGCCCTGGCGCCTCCTCCTGTGGACCGTGTGGGCCACCGCCATGGCATGGACGTTCTCCCTCGCCCTCGTCGACGGCTGGCACCGCGGCATCGCCCGCCGGCTGACGACCAGGTACGAGTACCTGCGGGTCATCGACCGGTTCGACGACATCCCCGCGACCCTGCGGAGCTTCACCGACCACATCCTGCTCGGCACCGCCGACCACTGGCCCCCGCATGTCGCCGGGCACCCTCCGGGAGCCACGCTCACCTTCGTCCTCCTCGACCGGGTCGGCCTGGCAGGCGGAGGCTGGGCGGGCACCTTCGTCATCACGGTCGGGGCGACCGCCGCGGTCGCGGTCCTCGTCACCGTACGGACACTGGCGAGCGAGGCACTGGCCCGTCGCGCCGCCCCGTTCCTCGTCCTGGCCCCGGCGGCGGTATGGATGGGCACCTCGGCGGACGGTTACTTCACGGCGGTCGCCGCCTGGGCCGTGGCGTTCCTCGCCCTCGCGGCGACGGGGCACCGACCGCGGACCACCGCCGTCCTCGCCGGCCTCCTCTTCGGCCTGGTCCTCTACCTGTCGTACGGCCTCACCCTGTTCGCCGTGATGGCGGCCGCCGTCCTGCTCCTCGGTTCCCGGAGAGTGGCCCTCCTCCCCTTCGTGACCGCCGGACTCGTCGTCGCCCCGCTCGTGTTCACCACGGCGGGCTTCGACTGGTGGGAGGCGTACCACCTGCTGGTCGAGCGCTACTACCAGGGCGCCGGCGGCTTCCGCCCGTACGGCTACTGGGTGTGGGCGAACCTCGCCTGCACGGTCCTCGTCGTGGGCCCGGCCACGGTCGCGGGGCTGCGCCGCACGGGCGCCCTTCTCGCCCGATGGCACGCCTCGCCCGGCCCCGAGCGCCGTATGGGACTGCTGCTGTCCGCGGCCCTGCTCATGCTGCTCGTCGCCGACCTGTCCGGGATGAGCAAGGCGGAGACGGAACGGATCTGGCTGCCGTTCGCGGTGTGGCTGCTCGCGGCCGGCGCCCTCCTCGACCGCCCCCGCGTCTGGCTGACCTCACAGGCGGGGCTGGGACTGCTCCTCAACCACCTGCTGCTGACGGGCTGGTGAGTGCCGGCGGCAGACCGTGCGGTCCCCCGGCCGGCCGGCCGCGACCGGGCCTCGGGCCCGGCTCAGCGGTGCTCGGGGTTGTCCGCGCCCGGTCGGCAGCCCGCGTCCCACTCCGAACGCTGGTTGCCGTGGGCGGGGAAACCCCCGGTGCGCTTGAGCATGGCCGCCAGGTGCATGAGGTTCCAGGTCATGAAGGCGGTGTTGCGGTTGGTGAAATCGTTCTCCGGACCGCCCGACCCCGGGTCGAGGTACGAGGGACCGGGACCCGCCGCTCCGATCCAGCCCGCGTCGGCCTGCGGCGGGATCGCGTACCCGAGGTGCTGCAGGCTGTAGAGGACGTTCATGGCGCAGTGCTTGACCCCGTCCTCGTTGCCGGTGATCAGGCAACCGCCGGCCCGCCCGTAGTAGGCGTACTGGCCCTGGGGGTTGAGCAGACTGGAGCAGCTGTACAGGCGCTCGATGACCTGCTTGGTGACAGAGCTGTTGTCACCCAGCCAGATGGGCCCGGCCAGCACCAGGATGTCCGCGGCCATCACCCGCTCGTACAGCGCGGGCCATGCGTCGGTGGCGAACCCGTGCTCGGTCATGTCCGGGTACACGCCGGGCGCGATGTCCTCGTCGACCGCTCGGACGACCTCCGTGGCCACCCCTCGCGCTTCCATGATCGCCCTGCTCCTGGCCACGAGTCCCTCGGTGTGGCTGACCTGGGGTGAGGGCTTGAGCGTGCAGTTGATGAAGAGCGCGCGCAGGTCGTCGAAGCGGTAGCTCTTCTCGGCGGACGGGGCGGACGGTACGGCCATGGCGACTTCCTGGGGAGGAGAGCGGGCAGGGGTCGGCGGGCGGCACTCCGCGCGCCCTGGCAGCAGCTTCTCGCGGAGTGCGCGCACTGTCCCGTTGCGACGCACCGGCTGATGTTCCCGCGCGGCATTCTCGGTCTGCTCGTCGGTCGGCCGGACGTCGATCAGCCGGGCCGGCTGCCGCTGGGGGCGGGCGCGGTCCCGCCCTCCGGCAGGCGGGGCCACCGGTGACAGGCGTGTACTGGATGGTGGGGGGCCGCGGGCTGGGGCCGCGCGGGGCCGACCGGCCCCGGCGCACGCCTGGTCCCGGGCCGCGAGGGGGCCGAAGATCCCGGGAAGGGAGCTGGAACCATGGCTTCGGAAACAGTCCCGCCGAGTGTGAATCCGCCTCAGCCGGTGCAGCCGGTCCGGCTGACCGCGACCTGTGATCCACAGCTGTCCCGGTGGCTGTGGCTGGTGAAGTGGCTGCTCGCGCTCCCCCACTATGTCGTCCTGGTCTTCCTGTGGGTGGCGTTCACGGTGGTGGGCGTGGTGGCGTTCTTCGCGATCCTGTTCACCGGCCGCTATCCGCGCCCTCTGTTCGACTTCACCACCGGGGTCCTGCGCTGGAGCTGGCGGGTGGCCTTCTACACGTACGGCGCCCTGGGCACCGACCGCTACCCGCCCTTCACGCTCGCCGAGGTGCCGGACTACCCGGCCCACCTGGACGTGGCGTACCCCGAGCAGTTGTCCCGCGGTCTGGTCCTGGTGAAGTGGTGGCTCCTGGCGATCCCCCACTACCTGGTCCTGGGCATCATCGGGGGCGGCATCCACATGACCTGGACCTCGGGAGGGCTCATCGGGCTCCTGACCTTCTTCGCCGGCGTCGCCCTGCTCTTCACGGGCGTCTATCCGCGCGGCATCTTCGACCTGGTGATCGGCCTCGACCGGTGGGTGCTGCGGGTGGCCGCGTACGCGGCCCTCCTCACGGACGTCTACCCGCCGTTCCGGCTCGACCAGGGCGGCAGCGAACCCGGGACACGGCCGTGACCCGGGTCGTCGCCGTCCCGCCCCGCTCAGTCGGGAAGGTCGAGGGTGCGGGACTCCCCCGGTCCGACGCTGAACGTGCGGTCGGCGAGCGCGACGGTGACGGGGGCACGGTCGGACTCGGGCACGGCGATGTCCAGCCGCCCGGCCCGGAGCCGCAGGTGCACACCCCAGTGGCCCCGGTAACGGAGGGAGAACCCGTACTCGGACAGCTCAGGGATCGGCACGGGATCCAGCCTCAGCGTCTCCTCTCGCGTCTCCAGGCCGGTCAGCCCGCGCTGTACCAGGTCGAGGGTGCCCGCCATGGCGCCCAGGTGGATGCCCTCGGCGGTGGTACCGCCCTGCAGGTCGGCGATGTCCCCGGCGAGTGCTTCCTGGACGAAGGTCCACGCCTCAGTGCGCCGCGCCCTGGCCAGGACCCAGCCGTGGACGAGGGCACTGAGCGTGGAGCCGTGGGACGTACGGCCCAGGTAGTGGTCCACGGTTCGATGCCAGGTGTCGTCGTCCAGGCGGTACCCCAGTCGGCCGAAGAGGGTACGCAGTTCGGCGGGTGAGAAGAGGTGGCCGAGCATCAGCGCGTCGGCCTGCTTTGACGCCTTGTACCGGTTGACGGTGTCGCCCTCGGCCTCCAGGATCCGGTCCAGCCGCCGGATGTCACCGTACTTCGCCCGGTACGCCGTCCAGTCGAGTTCGGCGAGTTCGCCGTACCCCTCGAACTGGCTGATGACGCCGTCGTGGAACGGGACGTGGAGGGAGCGGGAGATCTCCTGCCACCGTGCGGTCTCGCCACCGTCGAAGCCGGTGCGGTCGGCGAGTTCGCGGCGGCGGGGCCACGGAAGCTGCTCCAGCAGTTCACAGGCACGGGCGAGGACCCAGGCGGCGGTGACGTTGGTGTAGGCGTTGTCGTCGATTCCCGGCCGGTCGGCCCCGGGGTAGGCGTCGTGGTATTCGTCCGGCCCCACGACACCACGGATGCGGTAGCGGCCGAGGTGCTCGTCCCAGGTGGCCGCGTCCGCCCAGAAACGGGCGATCTGCAGCAGCGTCTCGGCACCCTTGGTGTGCAGGAACTCGGTGTCGCCACTGGCCTCGTAGTAGCGCCACACGTTGTAGGCGATGGCCGAGCCCACGTGGTGCTGGAGGTGTGAGTGGTCGGGCAGCCAGCGCCCGGAGCGCGGGTTGAGGTGCAGCCGCTGGGTCTCCTCACGGCCGTCGCTCGCGCTCTGCCACGGGTACATGGCCCCGGTCCGGCCGCTGTCCTCGGCCGCGGCCAGGGCTCGTGCCAGGCGGCGGTGACGGTAGGTCAGCAGCGCTCGGGAGACCTCGGGGAAGTGCAGGTTCAGATAGGGCAGGACGAACAGCTCGTCCCAGAAGACGTGTCCGCGGTAGGCCTCGCCGTGCAGTCCTCGCGCGGGGACGCCGACATCGAGGTCGGCGGTGTGCGGGGAGAGGGTCTGCAGGACGTGGAACAGGTGCAGCCGCAGGACGCGGCCGGCCTTGCCCGGCACCTCCAGGTCGGCCCGGCGCCACAACAGGTCCCACGCGGTGACGTGGGACTCCCGCAGCTGATCGAAGCCGGGTGCGCGGCCGACGCGGTCGACGGCCGCCCGGAGCGGGTCGTCGATGGCCGGGTCACGGGAGGTGAACAGGGCGACGGTCTTGTCCACGGTGACGGTACGGCCGGGGGTGAGGGCGAGGCGGAACCGCTGGACCGCCCGTCGACCGTCGTGCCGGGTCTCGGCGCTCTCCCCGCTCAGGCTGACGGTCCGTGACGCCATGCCGACACGGATGTCCGAGGTGCTGGTGCGGCAGCGCAGCCACACGGTGTCGGCGTCCGCGGAGCCGGTGTGGACGTGCACGAGGTGGCGGGTCTCCAGGTCCCGGTAGCGTGCCACTCCGGTGTTGCGCACCCGGCCGTCCAGGGAGGCTTCCACCTCCAGTTCGCCGGCGAAGTCCTCGGCGGTGAACTCCGTGCGGAGCGCGGCGAGATGGGGATCCCCCATGTGCACGAGCCGCAGCTGCCGCACCCGCAGACGGTGGCCGGCGCCGTCGGCGTAGGTGGAGCGGCGCTCCAGGAGGCCGGTCCGCGGGTCCAGGCCGAGGCTGTGGTGGAGCAGCCGGTGGCGGTCCGGGTTCAGCCAGTCCTCGCCGGTGAGGCGGAAGCGCAGCGGCAGCCAGTTGGGCAGGTTGACCATGTCCTCGTTGTCGACCCGGTGACCGGCCACCTCGGAGGTGAGCCGGTCGTAGCAGCCGGCGGCGTAGGTGCCCGGATAGTGCACGGAGTCGGCGCCGCACTCGGGCAGCGCGCCACGGGTCGCGAAATAGCCGTTGCCGAGGGTGCACAGCGCTTCGCGCAGACCCTCCTGCTCCGGGTCGTAGCCCTCGTACTCCCAGATCCAGTCGCGCATCCGGTCCTCCGGCACGTCGGGCTCCGCGAGGCCGCCTCGGCGGCGGGGCCTGGCACAGCCCGTGGGCGTCCCGTCGCTCTGCCGAGCCTAGAGCCGCGCTCCCGGTTCGACGCGGGCGCGGCGCCGGACGGGGGATCGCGCGCGGCACCCTCGGTGGTCGGACGGCGGCGGCCAGTGGCCATGACGTCGTGGGGATCGGGGACCGCAGGTCCCCGGGCGGGGCCGGCCGGCCCGTGGAGGGGTGACCGGCGGAGGTGGAGAGTGGGTGGGAAGGCGGAGTCTCCGCCTCCGTGGCCATCCGGAGGCCATCCGGAGGCCATCCGGAGGCCATCCGGGCCGCTCTCCCGGAGGACCGGGGCCGATCGGCCCTACCGCGGCCGACCCCGCCGCCGTTCCATGGAGGACGTCCATGCCGCAACCCGACAGCCCCCTCTCACCCGCGCGGAAGACCACGATGCCGATCAGCAGCCACCACGAAAGAGCCGCCACGCCCCGACGGTCGGTCGACCTCGACAGCGACGAGGCCCTGCGGCTGCTCGGCAGTGTGTCCTTCGGGCGGATCGTCTTCACCCGGCACGCGCTGCCGACCGTCCGCCCCGTCAACCATGTGCTGGACGGGGGCGAGATCGTGATCCGTACCCTGGAGGGCACGGCGCTGACCGCTCGCGCCCAGGAGGCGGACGGCCAGGGCGTCGTGGTGGCGTACGAGGCCGACGTCATCGACCCCGACACCCACCTCGGCTGGAGCGTGGTCGTCACCGGCTACGCCCGCCCGGTCACCGACCCCGAGGAGCTGGCCCGCTATCGGGCGATGCTGCGCCCCTGGGTGAGCGGAACCATGGACCACGCGGTCCGCATCCGCCCGGACCTGGTCACCGGCATCCGTCTCACGGCCGTCGACGCTCCTGTCGACGTCGGCGTCGACACGGGCATCGACACGGGCATCGACAGGGGCGGCTGACGACGACCCGGATCCGGCACCCCCCTGTCCTCCCGTTCCCGTGGCACGCGCGGGGGCCGCACACTGGAACGCCGCCGCCCACCGGCTGTACGGCTACACGGCCGAGCAGGCCATCGGCCGCCACATGTCGTTCCTCGCTCCGGTGGACCGCAGGGACGAGATCAGCGCGCTCATGCAGCGGCTGCGGCGGGGTGAGAAGGTCGAGCACTTCGAGACGCTCCGGGTCACCCGGGCCGGGGCGCTGCTGGACGTCGACGTCACGCTGTGGCCGACCAGGGACACCGACGGCACGGTCGTCGGCGCCTGCGCCATCGTGCGGGACATCAGCGACCGCAAGCGCGCGGAGGCCGAACCACGGCCCTGTACGAGCAGCAGCGGCACATCGCGCTCACCCTGCAGCGCAGCCTGATGGGGACCCCCGCCCGCGATCGCCGGGCTGGCCACCGCGAGCCGCTACCGTCCCGCCACCCAGGGCGCGGGCGTCGGCGGCGACTGGTTCGACCTCGTTCCGCTGGGCGCGGGCCGGGTCGGCGTGCTGATCCGACAGCTGGGGGTACGCCCCACGCACGACGGAAAGACCACCTGGTTCACCGTCAGGCTCGCGTAGGCGGCCGGGCCGGCGGTGTGGAGGTGTCGTCGAGGAACTCACGGATCGCGAAGCCCGCCAGCGTGATCACCGCGGTCCACACCACTACGGCCGTGGTCGGATAGGTCCAGGTGAACAGGACCACGCCCGCGATCAGCAGGATGGCGACGCCGATCCAGTGCTTGAACCGGTGGACGAACCGGCCGACCGGTCCCGTACGGAACCCGGCCGAGGTGGCCACGTCGCGCAGCGCGCCGATGCTCCTGCGGCAGCCCGTGCGCGTCAGCACGGCGGGCCGGGACGGTCCGGCGAGGAAGGCCGCGGCGGCGACGAACAGGGCCGTCGCTCCCAGGGCCCGCGTACCGGCCCGCAGGAACTTGACCACGGCGTCGTACACGGCTCCCGCCGCCGCCTGCGAGGTCCCCGGGGGCAGCCGGTCGAGGTAGATGTCACGGAAGACGGTGAGGGAGATGCCGAGGAACAGCATGGCGAGGAAGACCGCGAGGCCCGCGCCGATCACGGCATGCCGGCGGTTGAAGGCCACGTACACGCCGGCGGCCGCGACGAGGAGCGCGATGACGGGGAGCCAGCCGCCGAGGATCTCCAGTACGCGTACGTAGGTCTTGATCTCGCCGATGTCCTTCGAGGCGAAGACCACGAAGTCCGTCTTCACGTCCGGGATCTTCGCGGCGGGCGAGAACCCGGCGTCGACCAGCTGATCCTTGACCTGCTGGACGATGGGGCCGACGTCGACGACGACCTGGTTGTCCTTCAGCTCGACGGCGCCGCCGGACTCACCGGTCAGGGCCTCGTCCACGGCCGCGTGCGCCCTGCGGTTGGCCTCCACCCAGACCTTCTCGAAGGCACTGCTGCCGACCACCCGCTCCACCGTGCTGCTGACCAGTTGCCGCAGGCCGCTCTCGATCGGGCCGTCCAGGTTCTTCAGCAGGTCGGCGGCCTTCGGCGGTACGCCTTGCTGCGAGGCCGCGTCCGTCAGCTGAGCGACCAGCGCGTCCACGTCGACGCGGTCCAGCACGGCGTCGGTGACCCGGTCGGTGACGGCCCGCTGCACGTCGGGATCCTCGGCCAGCGGTCCGACGGTGGCGACGTAGCGGTCCGTGTCCTGCACGATGCTGTTCGCCCACACGGCGACGACGGACAGCAGGGAGAGGATCGCGGCCAGCAGGATCAGCAGGAACGCGCCGAACGACCGGAACGGGTGATGCCGCCCGGACCGGGTGCCTTCCAGAGCGCTCACCCGGTGCCGAAGTTGATCCAGTTCGCCGCGCTCCCGGGCGGAGAGCTCCTCACCACCTGTGTCGCTCATGGTGACCAGCAGAGTCGCGCGGCGGGCGGTGCGCCACCCGGGAGCACCGCGCGGGTGAACGGCGGCTGGCGTGCGCGCGTCGTGGCCCGGTGATGCAATGGGTCCGTGGGGGACGCCTCAGAGGGAAGCCGTCGGCACCAGGGATGACACCATGAGCGACGCACTCGAAGAAGAAGTGGGCCCGATCGACTACCTGGTCGTCGAGTTCCCCGGCAGCCGGATGACGGGCGAGGGTCTTCCCCTCCTGGTCGATCTCGTGGACCGCGGCCTCATCAGGATCCTGGATCTCGTGTTCATCAGGAAGAACGACGACGGCTCCGTGGCCGGCATGGAGATCGCCGACCTCACCGGCGACGGCGAACTCGACCTGTCCGTCTTCGAGGGCGCGTCGTCCGGGCTGCTGGGTCAGGACGACGTGGAGGAGGCGGCCGTCGCCCTGCAGCCGGGCAGTTCCGCCGGGATCCTGGTCTACGAGAACCGGTGGGCCGCGCCGTTCGCCGCGGCGCTGCGCCGCGGCGGCGCCGAGCTGGTCGCGTCCGGACGCATCCCGGTGCCCGCTCTTGTCGCCGCCCTGGACGCCACCGAACCCACTCGGTGAGGGCGGCCGGACGGTCGACCCGACAGAAGGAGAACGGCCATGCCAGGTCTCATCCGCGGGGTCGCCCGCACCGCCGTCGTCGCCGGAACGGCGACCGCGGTGTCGAACCGTGTGACCCGCCGTCAGCAAGGACGATGGGCCGAACAGCAGCAGTACGCCTACGAAGCGCCCGCCCCTCGGCCGACGCCCGCCCCGGAGCCCCCGGCGGCTTCCGCGGCCCCCGACATGGCCGACCGGATCGAACAGCTGAAGCAGCTCGGGGAACTCAAGGCACAGGGCGTGCTCACCGAGACCGAGTTCGAGGAACAGAAGCGCAGGCTCCTGGAGGCATGAGCACCGGAACACACCGGTCCCGGAGAGCCCGCGAACCCGGCGCCGGTACCGGCCCGTGTTCCGCCCGGCAGCGACCGGCCGGCAGTGCGGCCTTCCGGCAGTGCGGCCTTCCGGCCGGCGGCCGGAGGACGCCGGACCGCCGGGCGGTGTCCCCGAACCGATCCCAGCCAGGCTGATACGTGCCGTCCGCGTACGTCCGGACGCCACCGGCACCCCGCTCATGACGGGCCGCCCACCGGGAGTCCTGCCGTCACCGTCCGTACGCCGACGGCACCCGCCACACCCGGGTCGTCCCGCCGCCGGGCGGACCGGTCGTCTCCAGTTCGCCGCCCGCCTGGCAGGCGCGTTCGGCCATGTTGCGCAGGCCGCCGCGGCGGCCTCCGGCGGGGATGCCCACCCCGTTGTCGGACACCGTGAGGCACACCTCCGAGGCACCGGCCTCCAGGACCACGTCGACCCGAGACGCGTGAGCGTGCCGGGCGACGTTCGTCAAGGACTCGGAGAGGACGGCCTCCACCCGGCGATCCTCGTCCTGCCGGGGCCGGACGGCCAGGGCCGGCCGGCCCTGTTTGGCCGGTGGATCAGCTACGGACGGGCCCGGCCCCGGTGTCTGCCGGCCCGGTTCAGGAGCCGATCACGCCGGAACGGCGAGGACGTCGTGGCGGGGTCCGCCGAGCACGACCTTGAGCGCGCCGGTGTCGGCCGCGCGGGAGAAGACGTCGTACGCCTCCTCCATCCCGTCCAGCGGGAAGGTGTGCGTGACCAGGGAGGAGGTCGGCAGCCGGCCGGCGGCCGCCATCCGCAGCAGGGTGGGTGTGGAGTGGGTGTCCACCAGGCCGGTGGTGATGGTCACGTTCTTGATCCACAGGTCTTCGAGGTGCAGCGTCGCCGGTTTGCCGTGCACGCCTATGTTGGCCACGTGTCCGCCGGGGCGCACCATACGGGTGCAGAGTTCGAAGCTCTCCGGCACGCCGACGGCCTCGATCACGACGTCCGCGCCGAGCCCTTCGGTGAGGTCGGCGACCAGTTGCTCCGGAGCCTCCCGGGCGTCGGCCACGGCGTCCGCCCCGAGCCGCCTGGCGGCCTCCAGCCGGGCCGGGGCCAGGTCGACGGCGACGATCCGCTCGGGCGAGTACAGCCGGGCGGTGGCGATCGCGGCGAGGCCGATGGGACCGGCGCCGACGACGGCGACGGTGTCGCCGGGGCCCACGCGCCCGTTGACGACGCCCACCTCGTAGGAGGTGGGGAAGATGTCCGCCAGCAGGACGGCCTCCTCGCCGTCCAGCGTGCTGGGCAGCGGGTGCACGGACAGGTCCGCGTACGGGACGCGGACGTACTCGGCCTGGGTGCCGTCGATCAGGTGCCCGAGGATCCAGCCTCCGCCGCCCAGGCACTGGCCGTACGCGCCCTCACGGCAGAAGCGGCAGCGGCCGCAGGCGGTGATGCAGGAGATGAGCACGCGGTCGCCCGGCCGCACGGTGCGTACGTCGCCGCCGACCTCGACGACCTCGCCGACGGCCTCGTGCCCCAGGACCGTGCCGGGGCGGACCTCGGGCACGTCGCCCTTGAGGATGTGCAGGTCCGTCCCGCAGATCGTGACCGTGTCGACGCGGACGATCGCGTCGGTGGGGTCCTTGATCCCCGGGTCGGGCACGTCCTGCCAGGACGACTGTCCGGGGCCGTGGAAGACGAAGCCCTTCATGGCGATCCCTGCCTTTCTGTGTCTCCCCCGGTCCCGCGATCCGGCTGCTCCACTCGCGGGCCGGGTGTGTCGGCGGGGCGGTGCCGTTCTCACCCCACAGATCCAGCTTGTGCCTCCGGGCCGGACCGCGCACGGGCCGGTCGGACCTCGCTCGGCGCCGGAGGGGGTGAGAGGGCCCGGTGCGGCGCGACGCCGGAGCCGTCGTGCGCGCGACTCGTGGGCCCGCGCCAGGTGCTCCGACCTTCGACGCCCCGGCGTCCTGGCGGTTCGGCGCACTGACGGCACGATCGGAAGAGGAGCGCCCCCCGGTTCCGGGACCGTCGGCACCTGCGCGGGCCGCCGTTCCGAGGGACAGTGGGAACAGGGGCGGCGCCGACCCCCGCGGTGTCGCTCCGCCCGTACCCACGCGACCGGTGCCTGGGGCGGAGCTGGACGAGGCCCTCGCCGACGCGGGGTGGTGGTTCGGGTGGCGGCCGCACCGGGGTGAGGCCGCCACCCGCGACGGTGTCAGGCCCAGTGCCAGTCGGCGATCTCCGGCAGGTCGGTGCCGTGCTCGCGGATCCAGGCGTGATGGCGGGTACGGGTGTCGGCCATCTGCTGGCGTACGGCGGCGGCGCGGACGGCGAGGCCGGGGACGCGGTCGATGACGTCCATGACCAGGCGGTAGCGGTCGAGGTCGTTGCGGACGACCATGTCGAAGGGTGTGGTCGTCGTGCCCGACTCCTTGTAGCCGCGCACGTGCAGGTTCCGGTGGCCCGTGCGGCGGTAGGCGAGGCGGTGGATGAGCCACGGGTAGCCGTGGTATGCGAAGATCACCGGCTTGTCGGTGGTGAACAGGCCGTCGTACTCGAAGTCGCTCATCCCGTGCGGGTGTTCCTCGCGCGGCAGCAGCCGGGTCATGTCGACGACGTTGACGACACGGACGGCGAGCTGGGGCAGATGGCGGCGCAGCAGCTGCGCCGCGGCCAGCACCTCCAGGGTTGGCACGTCGCCGGCGCAGGCGAGGACGACGTCCGGTTCACCGCCGTTCTCGCTGCCCGCCCACTCCCAGATCCCGGCGCCGCGTGCGCAGTGGCCGCGGGCCTGGTCCATCGACAGCCAGTCGAAGCAGGGCTGTTTGCCGGCCACGATCACGTTGACGTGGTCGCGGCTGCGCAGCGCGTGGTCCGCCACGGACAGGAGCGTGTTGGCGTCCGGCGGCAGATAGACGCGCACGACCTCCGGGCTCTTGTTGAGGACGTGGTCGACGAAGCCGGGGTCCTGGTGGGAGAAGCCGTTGTGGTCCTGGCGCCACACGTGCGAGGTGAGCAGGTAGTTGAGGGAGGCGATGGGCGCGCGCCACGGCAACTCCCTGGATGTCTTCAGCCACTTGATGTGCTGGTTGACCATGGAGTCGACGATGTGCACGAACGCCTCGTAGCAGGAGAACAGACCGTGGCGGCCGGTGAGCAGGTACCCCTCCAGCCAGCCCTGGCAGAGGTGTTCGGAGAGGATCTCCAGTACCCGGCCGTGCCGGTCGAGGTGTTCGTCGACCGGAAGGCGTTCGGCCTGCCATGCCTTGCCGCTGGCGTCGAAGACGGCCTGCAGACGGTTGGAGGCGGTCTCGTCCGGTCCGACGACCCGGAAGTCCCGGCGCGAGCGGGTGTCCCGCATGATCTGGGCCAGGAGGCCCCCGAGGACCCGGGTCGGTTCGTGGAGCGTCGTGCCCGGCTTGTCCACCGGTACGGCGAAGTCGTCCAGGGGGCGGATGGGGAGGTCGCGGACGAGGAGGCCGCCGTTGGCGTGCGGGGTGGCGCCCAGCCGCCTGGTGCCGGCGGGGACGTGGGCGAGGACCTCGGCGACGGGCCGGCCGTCCGGGCCGAACAGCTCCTGGGGCCGGTACGAGCGCAGCCAGGTCTCCAACTGCCTGAGGTGTTCTGGGTTTTCGCGTACCCCGGAGAGCGGGACCTGGTGGGCGCGCCAGGTGCCTTCGACGGGCAGGCCGTCGACCTCGGCGGGGCCGGTCCAGCCCTTGGGGGTGCGCAGCACGATCATCGGCCAGTGCGCGCGTTCGGCGACACCGTCCTCGCGTGCGGTGCGCTGCAGCAGGGCGATGCGGTCCAGCGCCTCGTCGAAGGCGTGGGCCAGGGCGCGGTGGACGGTGGCCGGGTCGTCGCCGGTGACGTGGAGGGGGTCGTGGCCGTAGCCGCGCAGCAGGTCGTCGAGTTCGGACTCGGGGATCCGGGCCAGCACCGCCGGGTTGGCGATCTTGTAGCCGTTGAGGTGGAGGATCGGCAGGACGGCGCCGTCGTGGACCGGGTCGAGGAACTTGTTGGAGTGCCAGGAGGCGGCCAGCGGTCCGGTCTCCGCCTCACCGTCGCCGATGACGCAGGCCACCAGCAGGTCGGGGTTGTCGAAGGCGGCGCCGTAGGCGTGGGCGAGGGAGTAGCCGAGTTCACCGCCCTCGTGGATCGAGCCCGGCACCTCGGGCGCCACATGGCTCGGTACGCCGCCGGGGAAGGAGAACTGCCGGAAGAGCCGTGCCATGCCGTCGGCGTCGCGCGTGACGTCCGGACAGGTCTCGCTGTAGCTGCCGTCCAGCCAGGAGCCGGCCAGGACGGACGGCCCGCCGTGCCCGGGTCCCCAGACGCACAGGGCGTCCAGGTCGCGCGCTGTGATCACCCGGTTGAGGTGGGTGTAGATCAGGTTCAGGCCCGGCGAGGTGCCCCAGTGACCGAGCAGCCGCGGCTTGATGTGTTCCGGGAGCAGCGGCTCGGTCAGCAACGGGTTCGCCAGCAGGTAGATCTGTCCGGCCGCGAGGTAGTTGGCGGCCCGCCAGTGGGCGTCCAGGGTGCGCAGCTCGTCGTCGGAAAGTACGGTGACGTTCTGGTGTTCGACCTGGGTCATGGGTGACTCCGGAACTCATCGACGGGGGTCGTCGGGCGGTGGAGGACGGCATGGCCGGCAAGAAGGCGACGAAGGTGTCGCGCGCGGCGTACGAGAAGGAACTGCTGCGGCTGCAGACGGAGTTGGTGAAACTCCAGGAATGGGTACGGGCCGAGGGCGCCCGTCTGGTCGTGGTCTTCGAGGGGCGGGACGCGGCGGGCAAGGGCGGCACGATCAAGCGGGTCGCCGAGCATCTGAACCCCCGTGTCGCCCGGATCGCGGCGCTCCCCAAGCCGACGGAGCGCGAGCGCACCCAGTGGTACTTCCAGCGGTACGTCGAACAGCTGCCGGCGGCCGGGGAGATCGTGCTGTTCGACCGGTCCTGGTACAACCGGGCCGGCGTCGAACACGTCATGGGCTTCTGCACCAAGGAGGAATACCAGCTTTTCCTCCGTCAATGCCCCATTTTCGAGCGCATGTTGGTCGAGGACGGGATCCTGCTGCGCAAGTACTGGTTCTCGGTGAGCGACACCGAGCAGCAGGAGCGCTTCCGGCGCCGCCTGGAGGACCCGTTGCGGCGCTGGAAACTGTCGCCGATGGACCTGGAGTCGCTCACGCACTGGGAGGCGTACTCCCGCGCCAAGGACGAGATGATGGTGCACACCGACATCACCGACGCACCGTGGTACGTCGTGGAGAGCGACGACAAGCGCCGGGCCCGGCTGAACATGATCGCCCATCTGCTGGCGTCGGTGCCGTACCAGGAGGTGCCGCCGCCGGTGCTGGAGCTGCCCGAGCGGCCGGCGTCGACCGGATACGAGCGTCCACCGCGCGATCTGCGGACCTACGTCCCGGATCACGCGGCGGGTCTCTGAGCTGCCGGTCACCGCGCTCACTCCCGCTCGGGCACGATCGCGACCGGGCAGGCGGAGTGGTGCAGCACGCCGTGCGTCACCCGGCCGAGCTGGAGGCCGAAATGCCGCGGCCTGCGCCTGGCCCCCACGATCAGGAGGTCGGCGTCCTGGGAGGCCCCCGACAGCACGGTCCGGGCGTGGCCCTCGACGGTACGGCGGTGCAGCCGCACGTCGTCGGGGGCGTCCTGGAGAGCCGCTTCCAGACCCTGCGCGGCTCGCTCCTCGTGCAGCCGGGCGGGCTCCCCGGCCGGCAGGGGGTGGTCGGTGGCCGTGTGCGCGGGGCACCGCCAGGCCCGGACCGCTTCGACCTCGGCGCCGCGTCGCCGCGCCTCGTCGAAGGCGAAGCGCACGGCCGCCGAGGACGCCGGCCCCTCGCCGACGCCGACGAGGATCCGGCCGTGCGTGGCGGGCAGGGCCCGGTTGTCGTGGCTGCCGCGTACGACGACCATCGGGCAGTGGGCGTGAGCGGCCACCGTCAGGCTCACCGAGCCCACGAGCGCCTCGGTGAGGCTGCTGCGGCCCCGGGTGCCCGTCACCAGCAGGGAGGCGGTACGGCTCTCCCTGAGCAGGGTGTACTCGGGCTCCTCCGGCACCACCTCGGTGGTGATCCTCACCTCCGGGCGGCGGAGACGGGCACGCAGGGCAGCGGTCTCCACGATCTCCTCGATCCCCGTCTCCTCGGACGGCTCGCCCGGGTCGTCGGCGAGCACGCCACCCTCGTAGCGCTCCCACAGCGAGGCGAACACCAGCCGCAGCGGCGCCCCGCGCAGGACGGCCTCGTCGGCGGCCCAGTCCACGGCCCGCAGGCTCGGCCCGGAGCCGTCCACACCGACGACGATCGGCAGATCCTTCGTCATCCCGCTCACCGTCCCGCGCCGAGGTCGAACACGATCCGGGCCCTGACCTGACCGCGCAGCGCCTCGTCGAGGGAGTCGTCGACCGGGGCCGGCGGGCGGGTCTCGCGGACGACCGGGGTCCGGCCGGCCGCGTGCGGCGGGAAGACCTCGGCGAGGTCCTGCCGGGTGCCCACGATCGAGCCGATCACACGCGTGCCGTTCAGGACGGTGTCGAGGACCGGGACCTGGACACAGCCATGGGCGGGCAGGGCGACCGTGACGAGCTTGCCGCCGCGCCTGAGGCCCGTGTCGGGATCGGGGCGCTCCCCGGTGATCAGGGGCTCGCCGATGGCTCGGACTACCGCTGCCTCCATGGGTTCTCCTCCTCCGATTGTGGCGTCAGTGGTGCGGGACGACGGCGACGGGGGCGGAGCTGTGGTGCAGGACGGCGTGGGTGACGGGGCCGATGTGGGAGCCGAAGGGGTTCCGGCGGATCCGGCGGCCCACCACGACCAGGGAAGCCTCTCGGGAGGCGTCGGCGAGGTGGTTGCCGGGGCTGCCGTACGGGCACTCCTCGCCGACCTCGATGTCCGGGTGCTTCTCCCGCCACGGGCGCAGGGCCTCGGTCAGGGCGGTGCTCTCCTGGCGGGCCAGTGCGCGGTGCAGTTCGGGGTCGGCGGCGAGGCCGTAGGCGTAGTACGGGGGCGGGTTCCAGCCGTGGACCACGCGCAGGGAGGTCCTGCGGCGGGCGGCCGCCGCGAACGCGAACTCGATCAGTTCCTCGTCGGGGCTGTCGGTGTCGAGGCCCAGGACGACGGGCCGGAAGGGTGCCGCCGCGGAGGGGATGCCGGCGGGGTCCATCTCGTGCTCGTCCGAGGCCAGTTCCGCGGCGCGGACCAGGACGACCGGCCGTTCGGCGTGGGCCACGACCGCCAGTCCGACCGAGCCGACCATGAAGCCGCCGATGCCGCTCAGTCCGCGGGAGCCCAGGACCAGCAGTTCGGCGTCCTCGGCCTCGTCCAGCAACACCTCGGAGGGCCGGCCGGAGGCGTGCTCGGTGACGACCTCCAGCCCCGGGTGGCGCAGGCGCACCCCCTCGGCCGCCTCGCGGGGGATGCTCTCGGTCCAGTGCTGCTGGGTCTGTGTGCCGAGCAGCGGTGCCTGCGCCATGGGGGCCGGGACGGGCTCGCGGACGTGGACCAGCTTCAGCGGCACACCGAGCAGCTGCGCCTCGCGGGCCGCCCACTCGGCTGCCGAGCGGCTCTCACGGGATCCGTCGAGACCGACGGTGACGGTGCGGTTCATGATCTCCACCTTGTGAGGTCGGGGTACTGAGCGACTGGTTCGAGCCGGGGCGCCGGGGTCCCGGTTCGAGCCTCTTCCGCCCGCCGGTCCCTGGGCAGGGGCCGCAGGTCCCTTCGGGGGGCCGATCGGCCCTGTCCGGCGTCCGGACGGGCCCGGCGGACCTGCTCGCAGGGCCGGCCATCCCCTTCCGCCGGATCCGCATCGGCGCCGTCAGCACGGTGCTCGTGCACGGCCATGGTGATGTTCCCTACGGGCAGACTCCGGACATGGTGTGATGCCCTCACTCTCGTCGCGTCCACCGTCAGGGGGTGGGATGCCGAAGGTCCGCGCTCGTCGGGCTGAACGGCCCTGCCGGCAGGGCCCTTTGGGCGACAGGCCGTGGCGGGGCACGACGGGCGTCCCGCCGCCGGACGGCCGTGGGTGGATCCTGTGGGCAACGGAGAAGGGCACGGCATGAAACTCGGCGGAGACCGGCGGGGTGGTCCGGTGTGGCGCGACCTCGCACCCGGCCTCGTCGCCCTCCTCGGCTACCGGCGGGCCTGGCTCAAGGGTGATCTGATCGCCGGGGCGACCGTGGCGGCCTACCTCGTTCCGCAGGTCATGGCGTACGCCGGGGTGGCAGGGCTGCCCCCGGTCGCGGGACTGTGGGCGATCCTGCCCGCGCTGGCGCTGTACGCGCTGTTCGGCTCCTCGCGTCTGCTGTCGATCGGCCCCGAGTCCACGACCGCCCTGATGACGGCCACGGTGGTCGCCCCGCTCGCCGCGGGCGACCCCGGGCGCTACGCCGTGCTGGCCGCCACCCTCGCGACGACGGTCGGGCTGCTGTGTCTGCTGGCGCGGGCGGTGCGCCTGGGGTTCCTCGCGGACCTGCTCTCCCGGCCGGTGCTCATCGGCTATCTGGCGGGGGTTGCCCTGATCATGACGGTGGATCAGCTGCCGAAGCTCACCGGGGTGGACACCACCGGCTCGGGGTTCTTCGCCCAGCTGTGGTCCTTCTTCACCAGCCTGGGCGAGGCCGACGTGCCCACGGTCCTGTTCTCGGCGGCCATGCTCGTGCTCCTCTTCTCGGTGGCGCGCTTTCGCACGGTGCCCGGACCGCTGCTGGCCGTCGTCCTCGGCACGGCGGCCGTGGTCGTCCTGAACCTCGACGGCCGGTACGGCCTCGCGGTGATCGGCGAGGTGCCCTCGGGACTGCCGAGCCTCGCGGTACCGGACCTGGGGGTACTGCCCGAGCTGATCCTGCCCGCGCTGGGCGTCCTGCTGGTCGCCTACACCGACTGCATCCTGACCGCCCGGGCGTTCGACGGCCCGCGAGGCGAAGGCCCCGCCCTGGACGCCAACCAGGAGTTCCTCGCCCTCGGTGCGGTCAACCTGGGCGCGGGCGCGGTGCACGGGTTCCCGGTGAGCAGCAGCGCCAGCCGGACCGCGCTGGCCTCCTCGGCGGGCGCCGGCAGTCAGGCGTACTCCCTGGTCGCGGGTGCCGCCGTCCTCGCGGTCCTGCTCCTGCTCAGTCCGCTGCTCACCCGTACGCCCTCCGCGGTGCTCGGCGCGCTCGTCCTCTACGCGGCCGTCCGCATGGTCGACCTCGCGGGATTCCGCCGGCTGGCCGCGTTCCGCCGCCGCGAACTGCTGCTCGCCCTGGGCTGCCTGGCCGGTGTGCTGGCCCTGGACATCCTGTACGGCGTGCTGGTCGCGGTGGGACTGTCGGTGGCGGAACTGCTGACGCGGGTGGCCCGGCCGCACGACGCCGTCCAGGGTCTGGTGCCGGGGTTGGCGGGCATGCACGACGTGGACGACTATCCGACGGCCCGCACGATCCCCGGCCTGCTCGTCTACCGCTACGACTCCCCGCTGTTCTTCGCCAACGCCGAGGACTTCCTGCGCCGCGCCCTGGCCGCCGTCGACGATCAGACCGATGCCGTCCACTGGTTCGTCCTCAACACCGAGGCGAACGTGGAGGTCGACATCACCGCTCTGGACGCCGTCGACGAACTGCGCCGCGAACTCGCCCGCCGCGGCATCGTGTTCGCCCTCGCCCGCGTCAAGCAGGACCTGCTGGACGACCTGACGGCGTACGGCCTGTTGGACTCGGTCGGTACGGAGCACATCTTCCCGACACTTCCGACGGCGGTGGACGCGTACCGGAACCGGAGCCGTGATCAGTAGGCGGGCGCGCGGGCCGGCGCGGGTGCGGGGTCCGATGGGCCGGGGCCCGGCGCGAGTGATCCGGGGGTGTCGTACGGCCGGTTCGCGGTCAGGGCCGTACGAGCGGCCGGCTGCCGGCCCGGCCGTCGCCGCAGCCGCCGTACGACCAGCGCGTCGTGCACGGCGACCGCTACGAACGCGGCGGCCGCGGACACGGCCAGGAGCACGGCGAACGGCCTCCGCAGGCCGGGAGGCGGTGAGGTGCGCACGGCGGTCGTCCCCTCGTTCGGGCGGGTCGTCCCATGGCCTCATGGAACCGCAGGGCCCGGATCCGACGCACCGGGCCGGAAGGCTTCTCCGACGTGCCGACCGGCCCGGGGCGAGGGGCCGGACGGCCCATGGCGGACGGGGAGCGGCGGGGCACAGGCTGGGCATGGCAGTTCCGGTAGACGGCTTGGAGGCGCGCCATGATCACCACACCCACGCCCAGCATGCTGCGGGCGCTGCCCGCCGAACATCGGCAGCGGCTGATGCGCGTCGCCCGTGAGGTGGCGTTCACGCAAGGGGAACGGTTGTTCGAGGAGGGAAGCCGTGCCGACCGCTTCTGGATCGTCCGCACGGGCACGGTCGAGCTCGACATGCGGGTGCCGGGCCGTCGGCCGGCCGTCATCGAGTCGCTCCGGCACAACGAACTCGTCGGCTGGTCCTGGCTGTTCACCCCGCACGTGTGGCATCTGGGCGCCGAGGCGACGACGCCGGTAAGGGCGTACGAGTTCGACGCCACGGCCGTCCGTCTGATGTGCCAGGAGGACCCGGCCATGGGCCGCGCCGTCGGCCTGTGGGTCGGTGAGGTGCTCGCCCATCGCCTCCAGGCCGCACGGACCCGACTGCTGGACCTGTACGCCCCCTACGGCGGCGGCGGTGTTCGCTGAGACCGGCCTGCAGCACAGGACATGGTCACGGCACCTCGGGTGCACACCCTGGAGGGGTCGCGGCGTCTCGTCCCGGGCGGCGGCTGAGCACGGTCAGGCCGATGGCGATCCAGGCCGTGTCGAGCGGGGCGGAGGGCCAGGGCTGGTGACAGCCGGAGTTGACGGTCGGTGAGGTGGCTCCGAGCGCCGCACACCGTCCCGCTGCGAGAACCCGCCGCGTGCGCGACGCGCCCCGGAAGCCGACCGGCAGATCGCCCTCACCGGAGCGGCAACCTGCCGGCGGGCCGACGGATGTCGGCCTCAGCGTGGTACGTCAGCTTCAAGCAGTCTTGTGGGCCACGTCACAGGAAGCGGTAGGGAAACCCCGCACGCCCTTTGTGATGATCAAGCCTTTTGTCTCCTGCGGCGGCAGCTAGGTTGCACATCGACCACATTCTTCACCGCAGCCCCGCATCGGGCTGCGCAGAATCGAATACGGGTGGATGTTGAGACCACAGGGGGATTCGTCCTCTCCTTTCCGGAGAAGGACTGTTCGGCATGGGCGCAGCAGATATCTGCGCTGGACGGCGGGCGGCCTCGCGGCCGCCCTGTCCGTGACCCTGCTGCAGGGGCCGGCCGTGGCCGCTCCGCGGCAGAAGCCCGCCAAGCCCGCGGCGGCGACCACCGCGGGCGACATCGCGTCCGCGAAGGTCGCGGCGCGGCTGTCGGGCAAGCGGGTGGAGGCGCTGTCGGAGCGCACCGAGACCTCCACGACCTGGGTGAACAAGGACGGCAGTCTCACCACGGAGATGGCCGCCGGGCCGGTGCGCTTCGAGCGCGACGGCACCTGGGTCGACGTCGACGTGGAGCTGCGCGAGTCCGGTGACGGCGTGGAGCCGGTGGCGCACCCGCGCGGGCTGCGACTGGCGGGCCGCACGGGTACGCCCGCCAAGTCGCTGAAGGCGGCGCAGGAGGCCAAGGCCGTCGATCTGGTGACCCTGGGCGAGGGCGACGAGCAGATCACCCTGCGCTGGAAGGGCGGCCTGCCGGAGCCGAAGCTGGACGGGACGCGCGCCGAGTACGTCGATGCCGTGCCCGGCGCGGACGTGGTCGTCGAGGCGACCCGCACCGGCTTCGAGCAGTACGTCGAGATCAAGGAGCAGCCCGCCGCCGGGTTCTCCTACACGCTGCCGCTGGAGACCGACGGGCTGAAGGTCGAGCAGCTGAAGAACGGCAGCCTGCAGTTCACCGACGAGAAGAACAAGAAGCGGGCCGTCATGCCCGCGCCGGTGATGTGGGACTCCACCGTCGACAAGCGCTCCGGCGAGCACACCCGCCGGGTGCCGGTGTCGATGAAGGTGGTCGAGAGGGACGAGCACGACACGGGCGTCGACCTGGTCGTCACCCCGGACCCCGAGTTCCTCGCCGACCCCGAGACCCGGTACCCCGTGACGGTGGACCCGTCGACGTCCACGCTGTCGAGCGTCTTCGACACCTATGTGCAGCAGGGCGAGACGGTCGACTGGTCCTCCGACACCGAGCTGGACTTCGGCAACCCGGGCACCACCAACGCCGACGGGACGCCCCGCACGGCGCAGTCCTTCCTCAGCTGGAACACCTCGCCCATCGCCGACGCCCTGGTCACCAGCGCGAAGCTGAGCCTGTGGAACTTCCACTCCGGCAACCACCCGGAGTGCGCGGCGCAGCCGTGGGAGGTGTGGTCCGCCGGGGCCGCCTCGACGTCCTCCCGGTGGCCGAACCGTCCCTCGATGACGGCGAAGAAGGCCACCTCCACCGAGACCCGCGGCAACGCCTCGTGCGCCTCCCAGCCGGACGGCTGGATCAACGCCGACGTGACCACGCTGGCCCAGGAGTGGGCCTCGGCCAAGGCCACCCGCGGTCACATGGGTGTGCGCGCGGCGAGCGAGTCGGCCATGGCCCAGTGGAAGCGGGTCAACTCGGCGAACGCGGCGGCCAATCCGCCCAAGCTCGTGCTGGACTACAACTTCCGGCCGAAGACGGGCACCCGGCAGGAGGCCGGTCCGCCGTTCTTCTCCTACGGCGGCGCCTACGTGGTGAACACCGCCACGCCGACGCTGCGTGACACCTTCGTCGACGCCGACGGCGACAAGGTCAACGGCACCTTCCAGATCTTCGACAACGCCACCGACGCGCAGGTCGGCGAGGTGATCGTCTCGAAGTACGTGCCCTCCGGGTCCGCCGCGTCGGTGACCGTCCCCGCCGGGGTGCTCAGCAACGGCAGGACGTACAAGTTCCGCACCAACCCCTACGACGGCAAGCACTACAACATCGGCTGGTCGGCGTGGAAGACGTTCACCGTCGACACCTCGGCCCCGTCGGCCCCGACGCAGATCACGTCCACGGACTACCCGGCCGGACAGTGGGTCAAGGGCGCCGGCAAGGCCGGCACCTTCACCGTGACCCCGCCGTCCTCGGACCACAACTGGCTGGAGTGGTCGCTGGACGGCGTGACCTGGACCAAGGTCGCCACCGGCGGCGCCGGCGCGGCCAAGGCGATATCCGTCACCCCGCCCAGGAACGGCACCCACACCCTCCAGGTGCGGGCCGTCGACAAGGCGGACAACAAGTCCGAGGCCAAGGAGTACACGTTCCACGCCGGTTCCGGTGGCTTCCTGCAGCCGGCCGACGGTGAGCGCACCGCGCGCCGGCTGCCGCTGGTGGCCGAGGCGGAGGCCGGCAAGTACGACAAGGTCTCCTTCTCCTGGCGCCGCTCCGAGGCCGACTCCTGGGTGAAGATCCCCGTCGGGGACGTCACCGCCGGCGGAGCGGCGCTGACCGCCTGGCCGGTCGGGCTCACGAACGGCAGGAACGCGGCGCTGGTCTGGAACGCCACCGGTACCGTCGACCCCGACGGCACGATCCAGATCAAGGCCGACTTCACCGGCCCGAACTCCGCCGCCGACAGCTCCGCACCGCTGACGGTGGTCGTGGACCGCGACGCCGACGGCGCGGCAGGCACCCAGACCGGTCCCGGTTCGCTCAACCTGCTCACCGGTGACTACACCCTGTCGGAGACCGACGCGTCGTTCTTCGGCATGGAGATGACGCGTACCGCCTCCTCACGCGACCCCGACCGGGGCGCGGAGCAGGAGGGGCAGGCCGCGATCTTCGGCAAGGAGTGGGTCGCCGGCACCGTCGCGGACGAGACCACCTCCGACTACAGCCACATCCGCAGGGTCTCCGACACGGCCGTCGACGTGGTGATGTCCGAGGGCGACGCCGTGCACTTCACCGCCGACGCGGCGAAGACCGGCTGGGTGCCCGAGCCCGGTGCCGAGGCGCTCACCCTCAAGGGCGGGGTCACCGGGTCGTTCACGCTGTCGGACACCGAGGGCTCGGTGACCACGTTCGCCAAGGCGGGCGCGGCGGCCACCACGTGGCAGGTCTCCACAGCCCTGATCGACGGTCTGAGCAACACCACCACCAAGGTGGTCTCGGAGACCGTGACCTCGGGCGGCAGGACGCTGTCGCGTCCCAAGCGGATCATCTCCCCCACCTCGGCCGTCACGGCCGCCGCGTGCGAGGCCGATCCGGCCACCCGGGGCTGCCGGGTGCTGGAGTTCGTCTACGCCACCGCGACCACGGCGACCGGCACCGCGTCGGACGCCGACTTCGGTGACGTCACCGGCCAGGTCAAGCAGCTGAGGCTGTGGGCCACCGCTCCCGGCGCCAACGCCGCGACCGCGACCGCCGTGGGTACGTACCGGTACGACTCCGCCGGTCGGCTGCGTCAGTTCTGGGACCCGCGCATCGGTCAGCAGTCCGAGACGCAGTACGCCTACGACGAGGGCCGGGTCACCTGGTACCAGCCGTCGGGCGTGCTGCCGTACACCTTCGACTACGGCAACGCCGGCGGTGGTACCGCTCCCGGCGCGGGCATGCTGCTCAGCGTCTCGCGTCCGGCCCTGAAGCAGGGCTCGGCGGACGTCACGGACGGCAAGGCGGTCACCAGTGTCGTGTACGGCGTCCCGCTGACCGGCACCAAGGCTCCGCACGCCATGGGCAGCGGGGACGTCGCGAAGTGGGGACAGCTCGACGCCCCCAGCGACGCCACCGCCGTCTTCCCCGCCGACTCCGTGCCCTCGTCCCACGACGGCGCGGACCTGGCCGGCGGCGGATACACGCGCGCCGAGGTGCACTACCTCGACCCGTCCGGCCGCACCGTCAACACGGCGGAGCCCGGCAGGCACATCAGCGCCACCGAGTACGACCGGTTCGGCAACACCGTGCGTGAACTGAGCGCCACCGACCGGGCGCTGGCGCTCGGCACGACGGACGCGCAGAAGGACGCGCTGACCGATCTGGGCATCGTCTCCCGGTCCTCGGCCGAGCGGGCCCACCTGCTGTCGACGACCTCCCTGTTCGACGGGGACGGCACCCGGGAGCTGGAGGAGTTCGGTCCGCTGCACCGGGTGGACCTGACCGAGGACCTCAAGGACGGGAGCACCGTGCTGGTCAAGGCGGGCACCTCCGTGCCCGCCCGCACCTGGACGGTCAACGAGTACGACGAGGGACGGCCCACCGACGGCACGGCCAACGTCAAGGACCAGGTCACGCTGAAGATCGTCGGCGCCCGGGTCCGCGACTACTTCTCGGTCATGGGTGAGAAGCGGGTCACCGAGACCCAGTACGACTGGGCCAAGGGGCTTCCGAAGCTGGTCATCCAGGACTCCGGCGGCCTGAACCTGACGACCTCCGCCGCGTACGACGCGCAGGGCCGGATCACCGATGTCGTGCCTCCGGCCGGCACCGGCGACGACGCCGCCACGCGGGTCACCGAGTACTGGGCGGCCGACGGGACCGGCTTCTGCAAGGGCCGCCCCGAGTGGGCCGACCAGGTCTGCTGGAGCGGACCGGCCGGAAAGATCACCGGTGGCGGCAGCCGGCCCGACGAGGTGACCGACTCCACCGTCGAGTACGGCTACTTCGGTCAGCCCACCAAGATCACCGACACCGCCAACGGCCGGTCGCGCACGACCACCCGGTCCTACGACGACGCGGGCCGCCCGCTGAGGACCACGGTGACCGGCGGCCTCGGCCAGGCGGTCCCGGAGTCCACCCTGGAGTACGACCCGGTGACGGGGGCGATCACCAAGATCTCCTCTCCGACGGCGGGCACCATCACCAAGGCGTACGACAGGCTCGGCCGCCTCATGTCGTACACCGACGCCGACGGGGGCCGGACCACCACCGCGTACGACGCGCTCGACCGCGCGGTCAAGGTCAGCGACTCCGTCCCGTCGACCGTCACCTACACCTACGACCACGGCGCCGAGCCGCGTGGACTGGTCACCAAGGTCAGCGACTCCGTCGCCGGTGACTTCTCCGCCACGTACGACGCGGACGGTTCGGTCAGCTCCGAGAAGCTGCCCGGCGGATACACCCTGAACGTCACCGAGGACGCCACCGGCGCCCCGACGTCCAGGGCCTACACCCGCGACAGCGACGGCACCACCGTCTACACCGACGTGGTGACCCGCTCCGCCCAGGGCCGGACGACCAGCCACTCCGGCTGGTCCGACCAGCGCTACGGCTACGACAGGGCCGGGCGTCTGACCACGGTCGAGGACACCGTCGGCGAGGTGTGCACCAAGCGCACGTACGCCTTCGACAAGCGGTCGAACCGCACCGGTCTGACCACCGCGACGGGCGAGGTCTCGGGCGCCTGCCCCACCTCGGGAGGCACCTCCACCACACACACCTACGACAGCGCCGACCGGCTCGTCGACTCCGGGTACTCCTACGACGCGTTCGGCCGCACAACCGCCCTGCCGGGCGGCACCGTCGACTACTACGCCAACGACCTCGCCTACCGGCAGACCGCGAACGGCAAGCGGCAGACCTGGCAGCTCGACGCGGCCATGCGCTTCCGCTCCTTCAAGACCGAGACCGGCGGTGGCACCACCTGGACCCAGACCGGGTCCAAGGTCAACCACTACGGCGACGACAGCGACAACCCCCGCTGGCTCGTCGAGGACACCGCGAGCGGAGCAGTCAGCCGCAACGTGGCGTCCGTCTCCGGCGAACTGGCCGCGATCACGGGCAGGACCGGTGGCACGGAGCTTCAGTTCACGACGCTCCACGGCGACGTGGCGCTCCAGCTCCCGCTGGACGTGAGCCAGGCACCCGTCGTCGTCGACACGGACGAGTACGGCAACGTCCGCGAGGGCGGCGCCGGCCGCTACGGCTGGCTCGGCGCCGAGCAGCGCTCCGCCGAGACGCCCACCGGTCTCCTCCTCATGGGGGCCCGCCTCTACAACCCCACCACCGGCCGCTTCCTGTCCGTCGACCCCGTCACGGGCGGCAGCTGCAACAGCTACGAGTACGTCTGCGGCGACCCCGTGAACCTGGTCGACCTCGACGGCAGGATGACGGCGATCGCCCTGGTCGGCATGGCCGGGCTCGGCGTCAGCGCCGGCACGGTGCTCGCCGTGATCGGTGTGAGCGCGGTCGTCGCGATCATCGGGCTGATCTGGTGGAAGGGCAAGAAGTGGGCCATCAACAAGATCAAGGTCCTCTGGTCGAAAGCGTCCAAGAAGTCAGGGAAAGAAACCGCGAGTGACATTCCCTCCTGGGCCCGAGGAAAGGGAAAGCGTGCGGGAGAATCGATCGACGAGGCTGTGGATCGAATATTCCGCGAGCATTACGGGCGTAATCCCACTCCCAAGGAGCGCCGAAACGGACACGAATGGAAGAAGATCAAGAAGCATTTGACCAGGAAGTAGAGTAGGAACGGGAAGGCAGCCGGTTCGCGCCGGCTGCCTTCCCGCATTTCGAGGGGTATCTCGCCCCCAGATACTGGCCCTGGAATCGATCTCACCGTGGCATACTTCCCCGCATGACTTCACGGAATCGCCGGCTCCCCCGGAATCGCTCCTGGCCCTTGTCGGCCACGGACATCAGAGAGGCACTCGGCGATCGAATAGCACATGTCGGCGACGTCAGGTTCCTCACCGGGCACAGCGACGAGGGATATGTCCTCGGAGTCGCATGGACCGCGGCACAGCCCTTCCAGTACGGGCGCGGAGTTCACCCCGATGCGGCCGGATTGCGCGTCGATGTCCTGTCCGTCTCCGCGGCCGACCGCAACGACACTCGAACCGCCCTGCGGACGCACGCCCTGCCCCGGCTCGGCGAGTGGATCGACCAGGCGCTCGCGGCACCCGAGACCTGGCGCTCCAGCGACCACCGTCGTTACTGGAAGCTCACCGACGGCCGTCTCACGCACCACGACGAACAGTGAGCGACGCACGGGGTCCTCGCGCGCGGCCGTGATCCGGCGGGTGGGGACGTCAGACCATGCCCGTGACCCTCACGGTGACGAGGGGCGTGGGGTGCGCGGGCCGCAGGGCGGCCAGGCGGCGTTCGACACCGTCACGGACCACGCGGGCCATTTCGACGGTCCTGGCCTGTCGCAGCACGGCGACGCGGATCTCCACGTGCCAGGGGCCGCCCGCCGCCCTCGGGCCGGGTCATCCGTACCCGGCCGAGGGCACGCTCCCGGCGCCCGGTGCGGACCTCCCGGTGTCCGGCGCGGACCAGGACAGCGCGGACGAGGGCAGCGCGGAGCGCAGCCGGTCGGCCCGTCCCGGTCGAAGGGAGGCCACCCCCGGCACGCTCTCCACGGTCGCCGCGACCTTCGCCGCGAGTGCCGAGCGAGCACTGCTCGCGAGGGGCGCGGTCATGGCGTACGACCTTCCTTGCCGTCGTCGGCCGCTACGGGGTCGAGGTCGGTGACACGGATGTCCACGGCCGCTAGGACCAGGCCCAGTTTCCGGTCGCGGCCTCCCGCACCCGTTCCCGCACCGTCCGGCTGCCTTGAGGACGAGGACGATCCCACGGCGATGACCGAGACCCGCGTGGCACGGCCACGCCGGGGCACGAGAGGACGGGAGCGAATCCGGGTGAGAGGTGGACGGGCATGAGCACGGCGTTCGTAGGGATGATCGCGGGAATGGCCTTGGCTTTCGCGGGCTTCGTCGGCGGGGTCGGTGCCTTCCTGCCGGTGGCCGCGCTCGGCGGCCTGGGCTGGGCACTGGGCCGGAGGGTCGAGGCCGGCGCCGGTGTCCAGGACGTACGGGACGTGTTCGAGCGGAGCCGGCGATGACCGCCGCGGCGCAGCGGGGCACGACCACCGTGTCGGAGCGGGCGGTGCGCACGATCGCCGAGCGGGCGGTCGGCGAGACGCTTCCCGGCCCCGGCGACGGCCGGAGCGTCCCGTCCGCGCGGCCGGCGGCGTCCGTGCGCGGAGGAAGGGCAGAACTGACTCTCGGGGTGACGCTGCCCTACCCGGTGCCGCCGGCCGAGACCGTCGGACACGTCCAGCCGCATGTGGCGGAGCGCACCCGGCAGTTGACAGGGCTCGACGTACCGGGCGCGCGCCTCACCGCCACCGCGCTCGTCCCGTCGCTGCCGCCGTCGCCGCCCCACGCCCCGGAGGCACCGCTGCCGGACGCCGGGCCGAACGCTCGCACGCCGCGGCGCCGGTGGTCCGCGCGCCGGCTGCAGGTCACCCTGCTCACCGCGGCCATCGCCGTGGGCTGGGGCGCACCGGCCCTCGACCTGGTTCGGGTGCACCTCGCGGGCCGGACGCCCGCCGCCTGGCGCACCTCCGCCGTGCACTGGCTGTCCGGCCACGGGCCCGCCGACCCGGCCGTCGTCGCCGGCGGTGCGCTGATGGGCCTGGCCGGCGTCTGGATGGTCGTACTCGCCCTCACCCCGGGCAGGCGTCGCCGGTCCACCGTCCTCTCCATGGCGCCTCGCGTGGACGCTGCGATGGACCGTTCGGTGGTCGCAGCCCTGCTCAGGGACGCGCTGGACAGCGTCGAGGGCGTCGGGGCGGTGCGGGTGAGGGTGCGACGCCGCCGGGTGGCCGTGCGGGTCGGCCTCGCCTTCGGCGACCTCGGTCAGGCGCGTGCCGCCGTCACGGCTGCCGCCCACCACGCGCTGGCCGCCTGTCACCTGCGTCGCGTCCCACGACTGCGGGTGGCCGTGGTGCCGGAACCGGTCTGGCGCCCACCCGTGCCGGACCAGGCGACAGCGCCGCCCCCTCCCGGCGCTCCGGTACCGGTGACGGCCCCCGCTGCCGGAGGCGAGGGATGACGCGCCGTACGCGTACCGCCGTCGACCGGACGGACCTCGGCCTCGCCGGTCTGTCCCCGGCCCTCGCAGGATCATGGCTCGCCGGCACGGACCGGGCCGTCACGGACCGGCTGCCGTCCTGGTGGCCCTCCGCGTCCACGGACTCGGTCCTGCTGGACCGGGGCGAGCCGGCGAACCTGCGCGGCGACGGCTGGTGGACACTCACCGTCATGGCCTCGGCGATCGCTCTGACCGTGCCGTTCGCGTACCGGTCCCTCGTGCGGTTCCGCTCGGGCCGGACGCGGCCGATCGCCCTGCCCTCCCCCGGCGGCACGGTGCTCCCCCGGGCACTGTCCGAGGCGCTGTCGGCCCGCGTGGCGGCACTTCCCGGCGTCGCCCGCGACCGTGGCCGGATGCTTCCCCGTCCCGGACGGCGGCTGGAGATCGGCCTGCGGGTCTGGCTGGAACCGGGCACCGCCCCGGAGTCCCTCCTGCCCGCCCTCTGCGCGGTGGCGGCGAAGGCCGAGCGGGCGGCGGCCCCGTACACGGCGCACGCCCGGGTCCGGCTCAGCGCCGCCGCCCCGCACCGTGGCACCCATGTCCGCTGACCCGTGCGTCGGCGGTGTCCGCCGGTTCCTGCGGCCGCGCCTGCCGCGCCTGCCCGCGGCGTGGTGGCCCGCGCTGCGGCGCACGCCGGTGACACTGTGGCGGGACGACGTCACGGACTACGCGGCGGCGCTGACGTACTACGCGATCCTGGCCGTGCTACCCGCGATGCTGGCCACCGTGCTGGCCTTCGGCCTGATCAGCCCGGGCACGGCCGAGGAGTTCGTCACCCACGTCACCGCGTACGCGCCGGCCGGCTCCGGCGCGGAACTGCACGCCGTCCTGGCGAGGATGCTGGGTGCGGGGCATACGGGGTGGCCCCTGCTCGCGGCAGGTGTGGCGAGTGCGCTGTGGTCCGCCTCCAGCTATCTCGCCGTCTTCCGCCGTGCCCTGCACCGTATGCACCGCGTCGCAGACCGGCGTTCGCCCTGGCGCAAGGCGCACCGCATCGTGCTCACCGCGCTCGCGCTGCTCGGTCTGCTCCTCGTCGGCTCGCTGACCCTGCTGCTGTCCGGCCCGCTCGCGGAGGCCCTCGGCCGGGCCCTCGGCCTGGACGCCACCGCGGCCTGGGTGTGGAGCCTGGTGCGCTGGCCGGTGCTGCTGTGCCTGGTCGCGCTGCTGGTCGTGGTCGTCTTCCACACCGGCCCCGCGCCCGCGCGCGACAGCGGGCGCAGCCTGCCCGGCGGGGTGCTGGCCGCCGCGCTGTGGCTGGTGGTCTCCGCGGGCTTCTCGTCGTACGCCTCGGCGCTCGGTGCCTACAGCAGGCTCTACGGTTCCCTCGCCGGCGTGGTGGTGTTCCTGGTCTGGCTGTGGCTGTCGAATCTCGCCCTGCTCACCGGGGCGCAGTTCGCCGCGGAGTTGGGCGGGGTCCGGGACGAGCGCGTCGAGGCGGACGAGCCGAGCACGGGCACGTCACCGACGTCGTAGCACTCCTGTGTCAAGGAGGTCACGTCACCGGAGGCTGGCAGTCCCCTGCGCCACGCTCCGCCTCCACGGACCGAGAGGCACGTACCTCATGAGCGCGTCATGAGTGGCCTCCCCTTCCGCGTCCTGGCGTCGGGCGCGGGCCCTCGCCGACCATCCGCCCGGAACACCCGGAACGCCTGGAACACCCGGAGAGCCCTGAACGCCCGGGAAACCGATCGGTTTCTATCTTGTCCGCTTCGAGTTAACCTCACGGCATGACCACCGAAGTGAAACCGAGCCCCAGGCAGCGGCTGCTGGAGGCGGCGGCCACGCTCACCTACCGAGACGGTGTCGGCATCGGCGTGGATGCGCTGTGCAAGGCGGCGGGGGTGTCGAAGCGCTCCATGTACCAGCTGTTCGAGAGCAAGGACGAACTCCTGGCAGCGAGTCTGCAGGAGCGCGCCTCCGCCTACGTGGCGACACTCCTGCCCGCGGCGGACGACGCCCGTTCCCCCCGCGAGCGGATCCTGCACGTCTTCGAGCTGGTGGAATCGCATGCGGGGGTGCCCGAGTACCGGGGTTGCCGGTATCTGGCCGTGCAGATCGAGCTCAAGGACCAGAATCACCCCGCGAGCCGGGTGGCCCGTCAGGTCAAGGAGAACCTGACCGCCTTCTTCCGCGGCGAGGCCGAGCGGGGCGGGGCGAACGATCCCGATCTGCTGGCCCGGCAGCTCAGTCTGGTCTTCGACGGCGCCAGTGCCCGCGCGGGCATTCAGGCCGACGACCTGACCGGGCTCGTCGCACCCACCGTGACGACCCTGCTCGACTCGGCCGGCGTGCGCCGACGGTGACGCGGTCGAGCGCGTCGGCGCCGGTCACCCGTCGCACCGGATCCGTCCACGTGTCGCGCAGGCGCACGGTGGTGACCTGGCCGTCGTTGCGCAAGGAGAGGTCCGGTGCCCGGCAAGCGGCGACCGCCGACACCCCCGGGACGGGTTCGCCGCCGGCCCCGGCTGCCGGTCTCCGAACAGTCGGAAGCCCGCAGCCGGCAGCCGGTCGCTGTACGAGCCTCAGGAGGATTGCGCGGTCTGGTACAGGTTCTGCGCGTCGGTGCCGAAGTACGGCCCGTACATCCGGTTGGGCAGGAAGTTGTACTTGAAGCTGTTCACCGAGGACTGCAGGCCGGTGCCCGTGGTCTCGTCGAACTGGGTGAACCAGGGGCCGCCACTGGCGCCGCCGGTCAGGTTGCAGTTCATGCCGTGGTCGTTGGAGAGCAGGAAGTCACGGTTGGTGTTTCCGCTGCAGTAGACGAACTTCTCCCCGTCGTACGGGGCGGCGGCGGGGAACCCGAAGGCGTACATCGCCCTGTTGTAACCGGTGTTGAAGGCCAGTCCCTGCCCGCCGACGACATCCGTCAGCAGCTTCCCGTCCAGCGGGGCGACGACGGCCGCGCCGATGTCGTAGTTGATGTCCTCACTCGCGGTCCACTGCGGCGTGGACAGTGTCTTCCTCGCACTCCACCTGCCGTACGGGGCCTGTCCGTCGTGATAGCCGGGCACGAAGACCCAGTTGGTGTGCCAGGCTCCCTCCAGCTTCACGCAGTGCCCGGCGGTGATGACGGTGCTCTTGTTGGCGCTGGTGACGGCGTTGCCCGAACACGAGGCCGTTCGCCCCTGGTAGGAGAAGAACACCCGTCCGGCCGTGGACACCACGGCTCCGCCACCGGTCCAGGCCCCGCCCCCGTTGGGGAAGGCCAGCGCCCCGACCTTGCTCGCCGTGCCCGGGAGCGTCGGGGCGACGGTACGCTCCGCGCCTTTGGCGGGAGAGGGCGCCTTCATCTGGCCTCGGTCCGCGACCGGCAGCTCCAACGGGGCTGCCTGCCGCATCCGTTCGGCGGTCCAGAAAGCGGCGGGGTCCACCGCGGACGTGGCCGCCCCCGCAGGCGAGGCGGACACGGCGGTGCCGAGCATCGCGGCGGCGGCGAGCAGGGCGGCGAGGACGGGTCGGGATGTACGGGGGGAGCGGGACGAGCGGCGTATGTCTCTCACGCGTACTCCTTGCGCGGTGGGGGACGAGGACGAATGCGCGCTACGCAGAGTGCCAGCCCACTCCCAAATTGGACAGGTACACGTCACGATGGGCGCAAAATCAACCCCCTCAGGCGGCACGCCGATCGCCGCCGGAGCTGCCGCGCTACGCGTCCGAGCGCGGGGACTCCGCGGGCAGTTCCACGGTGATACGAATCCCGCCTGCCGGGCGCGGGATGAGGGTGAGGGTCCCGTCGTGCGCGTGCGCGATGGTATGGACGATCGCCAGGCCGAGACCGACACCGGCGTGGTCGGTGTGGTCGGTGTGGACGCGTTCGGTGCCTCGCCGGAACGGTTCGGTGAGCGTCGACGCCAGCTGAGGGGTGAGCCGCTCGCCCGTGTTCTCGACGGTGAGCAGCACGGTCCCGGGGTCATCGATCCGGTCCACCGGCTCGGTCCTTGCCGTGCCGTGGAGGAGAAGCCGGCCGGGGCCCCGAAGTGCAGGCTCGCCGGAGGAAGGAGACCTGGTCCAGGCGGGGCGCCGGACGAGGGCGCGTCGACGTCGAGCGTGACGGAGTCGCCGGTTCCGTCGCCGATCCCGGTCACGACTCCGCCGTCGGCCCGTTGGTATGAGGTCGAGACGGCGGCGGTGCCGGTGCGGGCGCTGTCCTCGCGGGCGGGCCGGAGGTGAGGTTCACGGCGCCCGCGCCGGACCGGCCCTGGTCGGGAGGGACTTGTCGGTGCCGCGCCGGCCCCCGTGCCGGACGTGTGGGCGGGCTCCCGCTCCTGGGTCAGGCGTCGGTGTCGCCGGTCCCGGGCCGCGTGCGCAGGTGGTGGTCACGGGCGAGGAGGAGGTAACTGCTCGCGGTCCAGGTGTAGGCGCGGTCGCGCAGGCCGGTGCCGGTGAGGGCGTCGAAGTTCTCGGCGAACCCGTGGTTCTCGCACAGGGCGCGGAAGCGGGCGCTGATGTCGTCCGCGAGCCGCTGGTGGCCCGCGCGGCGCAGGCCGTCCTCGATGAGGACGGTGGCGGGGGCCCAGATCGGGCCCCGCCAGTAGCCGTCGGCGAGGTAGTGCGGGGAGGTGGGCAGTTCGGTGGCGAGGCCGTAGGGGGTCAGATGACCCTTGATGTGGTCGGCGAGCGCGCTGCCGACCTCGGCGGGCAGATGCTCGCCCAGCGCGATGGGCATCAGGTCGAGGAGGCTGGCGCTGCTCCAGGTCTGTCCGGTGGCGGCGGACCGGGCGACGAACCTGTCTCCGGTCCACAGCTGGTCGAGCAGCGCCGTCTGGATCTCCCCTGCTGTCCGGGTCCATCGCGCCGCCTCGTCCGGCTTGCCCAACTCGTCTGCGAGCGAGGCGAGTTCGTGGAGCTGGAGGGCGAGGAAGGCGGCGAGGTCGGCGGTGACGACGACACGCTCGGGATCGAAGGTGGTGGCGTTGTCCCAGCCGCTGTCGTTGCCGTGCTGGTAGTAGGGCAGGTCGGCGCCGGGGGCGCGCCGGGCGGTGAGCCAGAAGCCGGTCCAGCGCTCCAGGCGCTCGTACACCTCGGTCAGTTCGGCCGGGCCCGGAGGTGTCGGCAGGGTGCGGCGCAGACGGCCGAAGGTCCAGCCGTGGATGGGCGGCTTGACGAAGTTGTGGAGGACCTCGGAGTGGGTGACCGAGTCGGGCAGGGCGCCGCTCTCGTCCTGGTGGTCGAAGGGCAGGTGGAACTGGTCCCGGGCCAGCTCCGGCGAACCCTCGGCCAGGGCGAGGGCGTTGAAGCAGTGGTCCCAGCTCCAGACCTTGTCCATCCAGTGCTTGGACATCAGGACCCCGGGCCGGGTGACCAGGCCCTTCGCCGCCACGGTCGCCGACCAGAGGACGTAGGCCGCGAGTTCGGCGGCGGGGGTGGCCTGCGAACGCCAGGGGGCCACGGCGTCGGCGAAGGCGGCGAAGGCGGTGCGCGCGGCGGTGACGACGGTGTCGAAGGGTGCCGAGGAGCTGTAGGGCGGGCGGGCGGTGTCGATCTCCTCGACGGCGATCTCCCAGTGGCCGTCCCCCGACGCGGTCACGGTCACCCCGCGGTCGCCGGCGGCCAGGGCCTGGGCCCCGGCCGTTCCGGCGAGGACACCGGACAGCACGGTGAGGCGGTAGCGGCGGCCGGTCTCGTACGAGGTGAACACATGCGCGTTCGCCGCCGGGTCGTGGAAGAAGTACGTGCCGCTGAACGGGGTCAGGGTCCGCGCGGCGGCGAGAACGCCGAGGTCCAGGCCGCTGCCCCGCAGCCGTACGGTGTCCGGCGTCTCGTAGGCGAGTTCGACGCGTCCGGACCCGCCGGTCCAGGTGAGCAGGCCCGGCGTCGCCTCGACGCGGGTCCCGGCCCGCTCGCCGCTCTCCGGATCCAGGGGGACCAGGCGCAGGACGCCGTGCATGCCGTTCTGGTGCGAGACGAGGTGGAGGTCCTCGGCGTAGGTCTTCTCCGCCACGACGGGGGAGATGTCGAACCAGGATCCGTACGCGCTGAACGGGATGTCGTGGACGGAGAAGGCGGGACCGGATCGGGCGGCGGTCATGTGGCGTGACTCGTTTCTGGGGCAGGGGGTGCCGGCCGGCGCGGGAGGGCGCCGGTCGTCGTGGCTGGGTCGGGGGGCTCAGTCCTTGACGGCGCCGGTGGTGACACCGGCCGCCACATAGCGCTGGGCCAGGACGAGGATGACCGCGGCGGGCAGTGACGCCACGACGGCGGTGGCCATGATGGCGTTCCACTCCTGGTTGTTGTTGCCGATGTAGTGGTAGATGCCGAGGGTGATGGGTTCGTGGGTGCCGCCGTTGACCAGAGTGTTGGCGAAGACGAAGTCGGACCAGGACCACAGGAAGGCGAACAGCGAGACCGTGACGACGGCGTTGCGGCTCATCGGCAGGACGATCGACCAGAAGGTGCGCAGGGCCCTGGCTCCGTCCATCTGCGCGGCCTGGAGCAGTTCGCCGGGGATGCCGGACATGAACGCGGTGAAGATGAGCACCGCGAAGGGGACGGCCAGGGTGGAGTCGGCGACGATCAGGCCGGGGACGGACTGGAGCAGGCCGAGCTGGAGGTAGACGGCGTAGAAGCCCATCGCCATGATGATGCCGGGGATCATCTGCGCGGCCAGCAGGGCGAAGCTCAGCAGGCCGCCGCCGCGCGGGCGCAGCTTGGCGAGCGCGTAGCCGGCGGGCGCGGCCAGGGCCACGGTCAGCGCGACGGTGCCGAGGGCGACCACGAGGCTGGTGCCGAGGTAGGGCAGCTGCTCGTCGAGGACGGTGCGGTAGCCGGCCAGGGTGCCGTCGGTCGGGAACAGGTCCGGTGGGCTCTTGCGCATGTCCTGGTCACGGGTGAGGGACACGTTGACCATCCAGTACACCGGGAACAGCATGACCCCGGTCAGCAGCAGGCCGACGGCCGTCTTCCACCATGTGCGGGAGGCACTTCGGTTCATGACAGCGCCTGCTTTCGCTGGACTCGGACGTGGACCAGGCCGAACACCAGCGCGGCGACCACGAGCAGGTTGCCGACGGCCGCGCCAGGGCCGAAGGCGGGCAGGAGGTTGCCGAATCCGAGCTGGTAGGACCAGGTGGCGAAGGTGGTGGAGGAGTCGGCGGGGCCGCCCTTGGTCATGATCCAGATGATGTCGAAGACCTTGAGGGTGTAGACGAGGCCCAGCAGCAGCGTGATGGCGGAGACCGGGCGCAGCAGGGGGAAGGTGATGCGCCAGAAACGCTGCCAGGCGTTGGCGCCGTCGAGGGCCGCGGCCTCGTGCAGCGACGCGGGGACGGACTGGAGGCCGCTGTAGAGCACCACCAGGTTGAAGGGGACGCCGATCCAGATGTTGGCGATGATCACCGAGGTCAGTGACCAGTCGGGGGAGGTCAGCCAGTTCACCGGGCCGATGCCGACGGCGTGCAGGGCGGCGTTGACGATGCCGGAGTCGCTGTTGAACATCCACGACCAGGTGGAGGCGGACACGATCAGCGGCAGCAGCCAGGGCACCAGGAACAGGGCCCGCAGGGTGGTGGAGAGCCGGAAGTGCTGGTGGAAGAAGACCGCGAGCGCCAGGCCGATGGCGTATTGGAAGACCAGGCACACGGCGGTGAAGAGGACGGTGTGCAGCAGGGCGGGCGCGAAGGTCGGGTCGTCGAAGACCTTCTGGTAGTTCGCCAGGCCCGTGAACGGGGCGTCGCCCTGCACGAAGGAGCGGACGGTGTAGTCGCGCAGGCTCAGGTCGAGGTTGCGGTAGAGCGGATAGGCGTAGAAGAGGGCGAGGTAAAGGGTGACCGGGGCGAGGAAGGCCCAGGCGGCCCACTGCGGGGAGGTCGGACGGCGCCGTGGCCGCGCGGAGGGCCGGGCCGGGGCGGCGGTGGCCGCCCCGCTCCGGTCGTGCGCGGACCGGCGGTCCGAGACCTGTTTCGTGTCGTTCATCGGCGGACCGCGAATCCCTGGTTACTTGACGGCCGACTGGGCCTTGGCCAGCGCGTCCTTCGGCGACTCGGCACCGCTGAGTGCGGACTGGACGGCCTTCCACAGCTGCTCGGAGATCTTCGGGTACTTGGTGCCCAGGTCGTCGCTGGTACGGCCCTTGGCCGCCTTGACCGCCTCGACCCAGGGCTTCAGTTCGGCGTTGGCGGCCACCTGCTTGTCCTGGACCTCGCCGGTGGGAGCGACGTAGGACAGCGTGGTGTCGGTGTCGTACAGGTTGTCGGTGCTGGTGAGACAGGTGACCAGCTTCTGCGAGGTGGCGTAGCGGCCGGCGTCCTTCTGGACCGGGACGGTCACGAACTCGCCGCCGGTCGGGGCCGCCGCGTTGCCGCCCGTGGCGGCCGGCACGGGTATCACCCCGTAGTCGAACCCGGCCTTCTCGGCGTTCGCGAGCTGCCAGGTGCCGTTCTCGCTGAACGCGTAGTCGCCGGTGGCGAACTCCTGCCAGCTGGTGGTCTGGGTGTTGTTGAGGACCGAGTTGGGGGCGTAGCCCTTGTCGAGCCAGCCCTTCCACAGGGACAGCGCGGAGGCGCTCTGCGGAGTGTCGAGTGCGGTGAGCTGTGCGCCGGAGCCCCAGAACCAGGGCAGGAACTGGAAGCTGCCTTCCTCCGTGCCGATCGCGGAGAAGGTGATTCCCTTCTTGCCGGCCTTCTTGACCTTCGCCAGCGCCGCCGTCAGCGACTTCCAGTCCTTGACCGAGGCGATGTCCACGCCGGCCTCCTTCAGTACCTCCTTGTTGTAGTAGAGGGCGAGGGTGTTGGCTCCGATCGGTGTGCCGTAGGTCTTGCCGCCGGACTGACCCGCCGCGAGGAGGTTGGGGTCCACCTTCGAGGTGTCCAGCTTGTTGTCCTCGGTCGTGGTGAGAACGCCCGCTTCGGCCAGGGTAGAGACGACCGGGTTGTCGACGATGAGGACGTCCGGGGAGTTGCCCTGCTGGGCCGCCAGCAGCGTCTTGTTGGCCAGGTCGCTGGTGTCGAAGCCGGTCCGCTTGATCTTCACGCCCGCGTCGGTTCCGCACTTGTCCAGCAGCTTCGTCCAGGCCGAACCCTTGGCGAACTGCGGGTACGGGTCCCAGACGGTGTACGTGCCGCTGTCCGCGTCCTTGGCGCCGGTGCTGCCCGAGCCGGAGGAGCAGGCGGTGGCGCTGACGGCCACGGCCAGGGCCGTCAGGGCCGCGGCGGTCAGACGGCGCTGTCTGGAGGTGCTGTGCATGTCGGCTTCCTTCGTTCTTGGCACGGGTGTGCCCTGAGAGGGAGGGTGACGGGGCAGGAGCCGGGCACACCGAGGGCGTCGGTGCGGGATCGGGTGACCGGTGCTCCGGGTTCGGGGGTGTTCCGGGCATGACCGGGTGGCCGCCGGGGTGCGGGGGCGGCGGTGGGCCTGTGGGTAGGGGTCGGGGTCGGAGGGGTGGCGGTCGGACGGTCTCTGTGTCGACGGTCCCGGGGTGTGGCGGTGTTCGGGGTGTGGCCGTGTGGCGGTGTCGGAAGGCCGGGTCCTACGGCGGGTCAGGAGGCGCCGAGGGCGGGGCCGGTGCTGGCGCGCAGGGAGATCGGCGGTACGAGGAGGTGGTGCCGGGCGGATGCACCGGGGCTGTCCAGCCGCTCGACGAGGAGGTCGACGGCGAGCCGGCCCATCTCGGCCGCCGGCACGTCCGCGGCGGTGAGCTGCGGGGTCACCGTCTCCGCCCAGCGGCCCGCCACGATCCCGGTGACGGAGAAGTCGCGCGGCACATGGCGGCCCGCCAGGGCCAGCCCCCGGTAGAGCCCGCCCAGCGCCGCCTCGTTCAGGGTGACGAGGCCCGTGGTCGCCGGGTCGTCACGCAGGATCTTCTCCAGGCACGCCTGCCCCGAGGCCGCGTCGTCCCCGCAGGTGTACGAGCGCACGGTCAGTCCGCGTTCGGCGGCTGCCTTGGTGAAGCCGTCCAGCCCGCGGTGCGCGGACTCGTAACCCGCCCGCAGCAGCTGCTCGGGCCGGTTGACGAAGGCGACCCTGCGATGGCCGAGGTCCGCCAGATGGTGCACGCACGCCTCCGCCAGCGCGGTGTGGTCCAGGCCCACCCACCAGCTGCCCTCCGGCCGGGCCGTGCGGCCGATGGCGACGGACGGGAAGTCCAGCTCGGCCAGGTGATCGACCCGGTCGTCCGCCAGTCTGATCTCCATCAGGATCGCGCCGTCGACCCGCCGCTCCCCCAGCAGCCGCTGGAAGGAACGGTCGCTGTCCACGCCGCTGGGCGACAGCAGCACGTCGTAGTCGTAGGCGGCGGCCGCCTCCACCACACTGCCGATGAAGTCCAGTTGCATGCCCGTGTAGTGGTTCCCGGCCGGCGGGAAGACCAGCCCGATCGTGCTGGTCCGTCCGTTGGCCAGGGCCCGGGCGCTGGCGTTGGGGCGGTAGCCCAGTTCGTCGATGACGTGCTGGATCTTCCGGCGGGTGTCGTCGGACACGGGGCGTTTGCCGCTCAGGGCGTAGGACACGGTGCTCCGCGAGACACCGGCCCGCCGGGCGATCTCACCGATGTTCACGGAGAACTCCTTGCTCGAACCGGTTCGACGCTCCGACCAGGCGGCGCGTCCGACCCGTGTAGGTAGTGGGGTGAGGAGAGTGCGACTCCCGGTCGTCGAACCGGTTCGCGTGAAGTGAAGGTAGGAACATGCCGGGCGAGTGTCAACACCTGAAACGGGATTACCAGTCACAGACCGCGATCCGGGCGGCACCCGCGTCGCCGCCGATTCGGATGTGTCAGATGTATTGCTGTGAGAAATCCGCGGTGCTAGCTTCCTGCGAACCGGTTCGATGAAGTGATCCTTCCGGCCGACCCGGGCTCCGTGCCCCGCAGCCCTTGCTGTGCGGGCGCCACCACGGCCGCCCGGGCCGACCGCCCCGGCTCGGGAGCGCGCGCGATCGAACCGATTCCGCGCCGCGCCTCCCCGGATCCGCCTCACCGGCCGCGGCCCACGACGGGCGGCCGGGGCCGAGACCGGACCGGCCGGGACCCGTCACCCAAAGGATTGAGGACGCACTCCATGTCATCCGCTGACAGATCAGCACGGCGCCGGGCCCCGGCCGCCGTCGCCCTGGCCCTGGGCGCGGGCGCGCTGGTCGCGCCGGCCGTGCCCGCCCAGGCGGCCGACACGCCCAAGCCCACGGCCCACTACACCTTCGACGAGGACGACCTCACGTCCGGGAAGATCACGGACAGCTCCGGCAACGGACTGACGGCGAGCCTGGTCAATGCCGCCACCGCGAAGGCCGTCGAGGGCACGGGCGGCGGCAAGGCGCTCGCCCTGCCCGGCGGGGCACCCACCTCCGACGGCGCGTACGTCCGTCTGCCCCGCGCGGTGCTCGGTGACGCCACCGACCTGACGGTGTCCGCGCGCGTGAAGTGGGGCAGCGACAAGTCGTCCTGGCAGCGGATCTTCGACCTGGGCACCGACACCACGAAGTACCTCTTCACCACGCCGTCGCACAACGGCGGGCTGCTGCGCACCGCCGTGACCACGGGCGGAGGAGGCGCGGAGGCCCAGGTCTCCGGATACGCGGCGCTGCCCGCCGACGCCTGGCGCACGGTCACCGTCACCCTCGACACCGCCGCCGGGCGCGTCACCACCTACCTCGACGGCGTGGCGGTCTCCTCCGCCGCGACGAGCATCAAGGCCAAGGAACTGCTGGACGGTTCGGCCACCGCGGCCGGCTACATCGGCAAGTCCTTCTGGCCGGATCCGCTGCTCAAGGGTGCGATCGACGACTTCACCGTGTGGCACGCGGCGCTCAGCCCCGAGCAGGTGGCCGGTACCGTCGCGGACGTGCCGACCCTGCGTGAGCTGTCGAAGACGTCCTTCGAGGTCCGGACCACGACCGGGACCGCCCCCTCCCTCCCCGTCGCCGTCCGCGCCTCCTTCTCCGACGGCTACGACCGCGACACGCCCGTCACCTGGGACGCCGTACCGGCCGGGAAGTACGAGCGGCCCGGAACGTTCACCGTGGCGGGCACGGCGGCCGGGCGTGCGGTCAGGGCGACGGTCACCGTGGTCCGCGAGGGTCAGCTCAACGTCGACCTGGGCTCGGACACCGGCGAATTCCACGGCGGCGCCTCCGGCACCCTCTACGGTGTCTACGGTCCGGACGTCCCCACCAACAACCTCATCGAGGGCATGGGCCTGCGCACGGTCTCCACCAAGGCGCAGGACGGCCCGCAGCACCCGGGCGCCGACGCACTGGAGGTGGTGAAGCCGCTGGCCGACTCCACCGACGGCGACGTGTACATCTACATGACCGACATTCACCGCGGCTTCCCGTACGAATGGCCGGGCGACAGCCCCGCCGAGAAACTCAGGCTCTACGAACAGAAGATGGCCAAGCAGGTCGACCAGGTTCTCCGGCTGCCGAAGCAGTACCAGGACAACATCGTCTTCGTGCCGTTCAACGAGCCCGAGGGCAACATGTTCGGCACCGGCCAGTGGAGTTACGACAAGGTCAGCTGGCTCGACGACCCCGACGCCTTCTTCGCCGCCTGGGACTCCGCGTACAAGCTGATCAAGGACAGGATGCCGGACGCCCGGATCGCGGGCCCCAACACCAGCATCCTGTACGACCAGGTGAAGGGCTTCATGTCCCACGCACTGGCCGCCGGCACCCTCCCCGACGTCGTCACCTGGCACGAGCTGAGCCACCCGGAAGCGGTCCGCGACAGCGTGGCCAAGTACCGGGACTGGGAGAAGGACCTGTTCAAGGGCACCTCACGCGAGGGCACCCGGCTCCCGATCAACATCAACGAATACGCCTTCAACTACCACACCTCGGTCCCGGGCCAGATGATCCAGTGGGTGTCCGCGATCGAGGAGTCCAAGGTGGACGCCGACATCGCGTACTGGAACATCGACGGCAACCTCTCCGACTCGGCGGTGCAGTCGGGCCGGGGCAACGGCCAGTGGTGGCTGCTGAACTCGTACGCCTCGATGACCGGCCACACGGTGAAGGTGGACCCGCCGTCCCCCGGCGAGAACTACACCATGCAGGGTGTCGGCACGCTCGACGAGAAGAAGAAGCAGGCCCGCCTGATCTTCGGCGGGTCCGCGGGCAAGGGCCACATCACCTTCGCGGACGTCCCGAGGAAGATCTTCGGCAGGAGTGTCCACGCCTGGGTCCGCGAGATCGAGTGGAGCGGACAGGTCGGCGACAGCTCGGGCCCGAAGCTCCTCACGGAGACGAACCTGGAGGTCGGTGCCGACGGCACGGTCTCCGTGGACTTCGGCGACGGCACCCTGCCCCGGCTTAAGGAGTCCTCGGCGTACGAGATCGTCCTCAGCCCCGCCGGGAAGGCGAAGGCCACCCGGACCGCGCCCGTGCGCTGGCAGGACTCCTACGAGGCGGAGGACGCCGCCCACACCGGATCCGGCTACTCGAAGAACGGCCCCGAGGGCTCACCGCGCGACGTGTCGAAGTTCTACACCTCCGGCGGCTACGACGTCGGCGGTCTGCGCACCGGTTCGGACGTGACGCTCGACTTCACCGTGGACGTGCCCGAGGACGGCACCTACGACCTGAGCGTCTTCGCCAACTCCCTCAACACCTTCGACAAGGTGAAGGAGCAGGGCCCCACCAACGTCTTCCTACGGGTGGACGGCAAGGCGGACAGCGAGCGGGAGCTGTACCTGCCGCTCGGCTACAAGTGGGTGGTGTGGGACCACACCGACATCACGGTGAAGCTCACCAAGGGCAAGCACACACTGACCCTCGCCGCGAAGAGTCTCGACGGCAGGCGCACGACCAAGGGCGACGCCATCGTCGACCGGCTGACCCTGTCCCTGCCCGACACCTCCGCCCGTACGCAGGTGTACGAGGGTGAACTGGCCTGGCTCGGCGGCCGTGCGCGCGCCGCCTACGACCCGCCCCAGCGGCCGGCCACCGGATCGGGCGCCGCCCGGCTCCCCAAGAACGGGACCGCCACGTTCTGGGTCTACTCCCCCGCCGACCGCGAGGCCACCCTCAGGGTCGACACCCTGAAGGGTTCCGGCGCCCGCGTCTCCGTCAACGGCCAGGACGTGCTGCGCCTGGACGAGGGCGGGAACAGCGTCGCGGTCTCCCTCTCCGGTGGTGTCAACAAGGTGACGGTGACCGGGACTTCGCACACCACCATGGTCGACCGCCTCTCCGTGACTGCGACCGAGGGCACGCTCCCGACGCGCACGTACGAGGGGAAGAGCGCCGAGCTGGCCGGCTCGGCCTCCCTCGCTCCCCTCTCCCTGGCCACCGACGGCACAGCGATCACCGGGATCGGCGGCGCCCCGGGCAACGGCAACACGGCCACGTTCACCGTCACCGCGGAGGAGGCGGGCACGCACGCGCTGCGCATCCGCTACTCCAACCCCGAACAGTCCCCCGCCACGCACTACAACCCGGACCCGCTCGCCCGCCATGCCGATATCGCCGTCAACGGCGGCGAGTCGCGGCGGGTCACCTTCCCGCACACCTTCCACGAGAACAACTTCTGGGAGCTGACCGTCCCCGTCCAGCTGAAGAAGGGACAGAACACGATCACCTTCCGCTCCGAGGAACTCCCGAACTTCGACGGCACCACCTACGCCTCGGACACCTTCCCCGGCGTACTGCTCCGCTCCCGCTACGCGCCGCTGATCGACCGGATCACCGTCGCGCCGTACGCGAGGGAGGTGCGATGAGGTGAGCGGCGCCCGGCGGCGAGGTGACGCTCGCGGGGGCCGGGCAGCGGAGCACACCGCGTCCCGACCACCGCCCGCGCGAGCACGACCACCCCGCCGCCGGTGCCACGAGCAGGCGCCCGGATCCGTCGCACCGACGGACCCGGCGCCTGTCGGTCACCCCGGGGTGACCGGTGATCAGCGGGCGCGGGAAAGGGCCCACGACAGGGCGTGGCCGGCGATCTCCTCCCAGCCGGGTGCGGCCGGCATGAGGTGCGGCTGTCCCGGACAGACCTTGATCTCGGTGACGGTCTTCGACTTGTAGTGCTCGAGGTCGGACTGCTGGACGCCGGGCGGCATGAGATGGTCCGGCTCGCCCGAGAGGAACAGCAGCGGGGCGCGGCCGTCGTTGTGGTAGTTCACCCAGATGTCCTGGTGGCCGGGCTCAGGATGCGGCCCGAGGCGGGGATCGCGTACCGCTCGTAGAGCGCCCGGGACTCCTCCTCGGAGAAGGTGTTGGTGAAGGCGTAGTGCCACACTCACAGAGCATTTGGGGTCACTCGACCCCCGGGGGAAAGCCGTGGACACCGTCGCCCGGCGACGGTTCGTCCGGGATGGCGAGGGGACAGACGCCCCACTCCTCGGCGATGGCCATCACGTGGCTCTCGGACGGCATGTCGGCGAACCAGTCGTCCCATGCCGCCTCGTCCCAGGAGTCCATCCCCTCCTCCCTCCCCCTGATTCCGACGCCGAGCCGGCACTCGATCCCGGTCGGCTCGCCGAAGCGCAGGGGCACGTCTCCGTCGTAGCAGTAGGCACGGACGACTCGGCCCGCCTCCACCCGCGCCCAGGCATGGCACTCGACGATGCGGTCGGTGCGGAAGTACTGGAAATCACCCAGCAGCGAGCCGAGCGACCGGAGCCAGGCCAGGAGGGACGGACCGTTGTCCCGCAGTCCCGCCGCGAGGTGGATCCGGCCGTGGGCCAGTGTCCAGCCGTCCACGGGAGAGGCCACGAAGACGCCCCGCCGGTACGCGGTTTCCGTCCCTGTCTCCCAGTCCATCGTCACGCGTGTGTGCAGGCCGAGCGCGTCGGCGACCTCCCGATCGTCCCGGCCGGGCACAGCCAGCCAGGACGTCTTGTACCCGATTCCCACCGTGATCCCCTCCCTCGCGTACGCGCATACTGCCGTACGCGAGGGAGGGCCCGAAGAGCACGGTCACCGGATGCGGTGGGTCCTCCAGAACGGGCCGAGGTCCTTGTCCGTCGCCGCCTGCGCGGCCTTCTTGAAGGCGGCCGTGGTGGAGACGCCGTACCAGTGGTCCTCGGCGTACCGCTTGAGCATCCGGGCCATGGTGCCGGCGCCGAGCGTGCGTTCCAGATCGGCCAGGGCGCAGGATCCGGCCGTGTAGACGAGGTGGTACTCGCCGCGGTGCCGGGACCAGTAGGCCATGGAGTCGGTCAGCTCGGCGGTGTCGTCCGGCCAGTACACCTCCGACCAGCAGTCGCGCGTCTCCCACCCGTAGAAGCGGGCGTTGGCGTACTGGGCGAAGCTCTCGTCCAGCCACGGTGAGGTGTACTCGTCGTTGCCGACGATGCCGTACCACCACTGGTGCGCCACCTCGTGGACGACGGCGCCGCCCTCCTCGGTGGTGCCGACCAGGACCAGGCCCGGGTACTCCATGCCGCCGCCGAACCGACTGGTCATCACAAGGTCGATCTCGCCGTACGGGTAGCGGCCGAACTCCTTGCCGAAGCGGTCGATCGAGGCGACGGCGTCGGCGCGGTTGACGCGTACGCCCTCGGCAGGTGTGTCGGCCGCCCAGTACGACTTCAGGCGCACGCCTGCGGGGGTGGTCTGCGTCGCCGTGCGGAACGGTCCCGCCGCCCAGGCGAAGTCCCGTACACGGTGCGCGACGCTCAGCGTGACGGTGCGGCCGCGGCCGGCGGGCAGTGCCCGGGTGCGACCGGTGGCGGGGACCTTCAGGGCCGACGGATGGTCGAGGCGGACCCGGAAGTCGCTCGCCAGCGCGTAGAAACTCTCACCGACGGCCACGTACGGGTCGAGGTGCCAGCCGCGCGCGTCGTGGACGGCGAGCACGGGCAGGGCGTTGCCGAGGAAGCGGTGTGCGCCGTCGCGGCCGAAACGGTCGGTGCGGTCGGGCACGGCGAGGGAGACGTCGAAGGCGACGGACGTCCGCTCGCCGTGCGCGACGGGCCTGGGCAGGGCGATGCGCAGGGCCGTGCACCGTACGGTGAGCCTGTCCGGCCTGCCGCCCCGGACCTTCGACACGGTGACGGGGGACGGCGCGCCCGGCTTGCCGCAGCCGTCCTGCCCGTTGCCCCACAGACGCACGTACACCTCGCTCAGCGGCTGACGGGAGGCGTTGCGGAACGACACCCTCTGGCGTCCCTTCCAGTGGCTGCCGTCGGCGTCGGCGCGCAGGGAGACGTCGTAGCGTGCGCGATCCGGCGTCGCGGTCCTGGCCGTCGCCGCACCGGCCGCCGCGTCCGCCCGATGCGCGCCGGGGCCGGCCACGACCAGTTGCACGACCATCGCGAGCAGTACCAACACCACACCTGCGGGACGGCGAACCGACCTGGGCCATGACCTCACTGGCAGCGACATGTCATCGGATCCTGCCACAACTCGGCCCGCACAACGCCGAGTTGACCGCTGTTTCCGGCGGAACGCCTGAGTCCGGAGTGCGGTTCGCCCGTCAGGGGCCGAACGGGGTCCGGTCTCGCGGCTCGTCCCCCGCCTCCGGAGCGCCGCCGTCCCATCGCGCCCGCTCGGCGACGGCCGGGTCGGTGGAGTCCGAGACCAGCTCCGCGACGCGCAGCGTGCACTCCCACTCCGTCAGCTTGCCCTTGATCACCACCAGACAGGACTCCTGGTCGGCGAAGCGGTACACCTGGCGCCGCTTCTCCACGATGTGCTTGCTCGGCACATACGTGTGGACGGCCGCACGCAGTGCCTGCAACGCCTCCTCCTTCGACGCCTTCCCACGGCAGACGAAGTCGGTCCTGTACATCTCGCCGTGGCCGTACTGCGCGATCACGACCCAGTTGCCCATGCCCACTCCCCCTCGCACTGCTGCCAGTCAGCCACAGCTCGGCCGTCGGGGCAAGGGAGTCAGGTCGTCGTGATCGCCTCGGCCCGGGACAGGGCCACGTCGAGCACGACGAGCAGGGCGTCGCGGACCGAGCCCCTCCGGCGGGCGTCGAAGACGGTCAGGGGGACGTGTTCGGCGATGTCCAGAGCCCACCGCACCTCGTCCAGGTCGTGCGCGACCTCTCCGTCGAACGCGTTGACGGCGACCGCGAACGGGATGCCCTTGTGCTCGAAGTAGTCCACGGCCGCGTAACAGTCGTCCAGGCGCCGGGTGTCGACGATGACCAGGGCCCCGACGGCACCGTCGACGATGTCGTCCCACATGAAGCCGAAGCGGTCCTGGCCCGGTGTCCCGAACAGGTACAGCTTGAGGGTCGGGTCGAGGGTGATGCAGCCGAAGTCCAGCGCCACGGTGGTGGTGGTCTTCTCCGGCGTGTGCGTGAGGTCGTCCACACCCGCGGCGACCTCGGTGATCGCGGCTTCCGTGGTGAGGGGGCGTATCTCGGAGATCGAGCCCACTGTGGTGGTCTTGCCGACCCCGAAGCCGCCGGCGACGACCAGCTTGACCGGCAGCGGCGGCTGTTCAACCGCTGTCGCGGAGTGTGCCCCGTGAGTCGGGGACGGCACGGAGACCATTGATAACCCTTCGCAGTACGGAGATGTCCTGGGCGATCCTGGCGTGCGGTACGTAGATCGCCAGGTGCCCCGCGGCACACAGATCCTCGGCGAGCACCCGGACCACGTTGAGGTGCAGTCGCAGGCGGGCGGCCAGTTCCGCGACCGACTGCGGGCGTCGGCAGGCGGCGACGATGTCATGGTGTTCGAAGGCGAGCCGGCCGAGGAGGGACAGCCCGGCCGCCGTCGCGACGATCTGGGTCTCGATCGGGAGCGGCGCGGCCGCGCCCGCCCCCGACACCCGCCCGGCGGTCAGCAGGAACGGCCGGACCACCGGGGCGCGACCGACCGGGTCCCCCGTGTCCTGCCGGGTTCCTTCCGCTGTCTCGTGTGGTTCTGGTCCACCATCGGCCATGACGACCTCCTGCCTCGCGGGATGGGTCAGCCGGCCACGGGGGAGCCGACACTGTTCTTCAGCTCCATCACCAGTTGCGGGGTGAGCGCGGCTCCGGCGCGGTTGGCGAAGAGGGTCATCTCGTAGGCGATGTTGCCCAGTTTCGCCTCCTTGGAGGCGACCACGCCGAGGACCGCGCCGTTGCCGATGGCGGAGACCAGGACGTGGCCGCCCTCCAGGTCGATGATGACCTTGTTGAGGCCGCCGAGGCCGTAGTTGCCGGAGACGCCGGCGGCGAGGCTGGTGACGCCGGAGACGATCGCGGCGAGCCGCTCGGAGTCGGCCCGTTCGCGCAGTTGGGAGACCGCGATGAGCAGGCCGTCGGAGGAAACCGCGATGGCGTCGACGACACCGGCGGTCTCCGTGGCGAAACGGTCGAGCAGCCAGGTGAAGTCGGCCGCCGCGGTGCGCAGGTCGGTGGGCTTCGTCTCTTCGGGGGTGCTGTCATCTGCCGACGTGGTCACTGCCCGTCTCCTTCTGGCCTACTGGGGTTTTCGCGTGTCGCGGTCGTGCGGGCTGGGTTCGGGGGCTCGGCGCCGTCCTGCGTGGCGCTGATTGGCGCGGCGCCGATTTGCGCGGCGCTGTCCTGTGCGGCGCCGTCCCGTGCGGCGCTGTCCTGTTCGGCTCTGCGGACGGCGGCTTCGAACTCGTCGAGTTCCGCGCGGACGGCTTCCGCGTCCGCGGGCTGCCGTGCCGTCGGGACGGTTCGTTCGGCCGCCGTGGCGGTCACGGTGAGCGTGGCGCCCCGGACTCGCCGGCGCAAGGGCCGGGCGGTCGTGGAGGAGGAGGTGGTGTCGGGGGCCTCGGTCCTTGCCGTGTGGGGGCGGAGCGGGACGCGGCGGGGCAGTTCGCCCTCCGGTGACGGGGCCACGGGCCGCCGTTCGGGGGCGAGGGCGGTGGCGGTGGCGGTGGCCACTGTGGTGGCGGCCGATGGTGCCGCCACGGCGTGCGGAGTGAACTCCCGTGTGGTCCGGCCCCGGCCCGCGGCCGGCGGTGCGGCGTCGACGGGGCTCATGGCCAGCAGGAGCGCGGCGGGGATCAGCACGGTGCTGGTGACGCCGCCGCCCGGTGTGCGGCTCAGGGTCACCTGCAGGTTCAGGTGGCGGGCGAGGCTGCCGACCACGAACAGGCCGAGCACCTTGGTCGGTACGAGGTCGAGGCGTTCGCGGCGGACGAGGCGGGCGTTCTCCTCGGCGAGACGCTCCGCGCTCATGCCGAGTCCGTGGTCGATGACCTCGACCAGTGCGCCGCCGTCCCTGGTGATGTCGGTGCCGGGCCGGACGACCACCTCGACGGGAGAGTCGGACGGGGAGAACGCGACCGCGTTCTCCATCAGTTCGGCCAGCAGCAGGGTCAGGTCACCGGTGATGTCGGGTCCGACGGTGATGTCCGTCTCGGAGCGCAGGGACACCCGCTGGTATCCCTCGATCCGGCCGAGGCCCGAACGGATGACGTCGGTCAGGGTGATCGGCCGCGCCTCGACGTCGGTCTCCCGGATGCCGGCGAGCAGCATCAGGCTGTCGGCGTTGCGCTGGAGGCGTACGGCGATGTGGTCGATGCGGTAGAGCCGGTCCAGGAGGTCGGGGTCGGTCTCCTCACGCTCCACGGCGTCGATCAGCAGCAGCTGCCGCGTGGTCAGGTTGCTGACCCTGCGGCCGACGTTGCCGAACATCTCGGCGATGTTGCGGCGGCTGAGCACCTGCCGCTCCAGGAGTGCGGCGGCGGTGTCCTGCACCCGGTTGAACGCCTCGGCCAGTTCACCGATCTCGTCGCGCACCGGGACGGGTATGGGCCGGGGACTGAACGGCGTGGTGTCGGCGAGTTCGTCGTCCGCGACCCGGGCGAGTTCCTCGTCCGCGGCTTCGACCACCTGCCGGGCGGAGCCGGTCAGGGCCACCAGGGGGCGGACGACCGAGCGCCGGACCAGGACGCAGAACGCCAGCCAGACGGCGAACCCGAGGAGGGCCACACCGAGCAGGATCCATGCCTTGCGCAGGGCGTCGGCGGAGGCCGAGTCAGCCTGGGCGGCGGTCTCCTCGATCAGGGTCCGGGTGATGGCGAGGCGGGTCTCGGCCTGCCGCTCACCCGCGGAGATCTTCGCCCGCAGCTCCCGCGCGGACTGCGACTGCAGGGCCGACGGATCGATCTGGAGTTCCGCGAACTGGGAGGTGAGGTCGTTCTGTTCGGCGCCGCGCTCGATGCCCGCCATGCGGAGCACCTGCGCCGGCGCGGCCATGCGGCCGAAGCGCTCGGACTGGTGGACGAAGAGTTCATGGGCGCCGGCCGCGCGCGTGTACTCGGTGAGGGCGTTCGCGTCACGTGTCTGGGCGGAGAACACGGCGCTCTCGAAGGCCGCGTGTGCCGCGTCGGCGCGCAGGATCGCGTCCAGCAGACTGGTGACCGACGATGCCGAGGAGGCCGAGGTCACGGAGAAGCGGTCGAGCCCGATGCCGTCGATGAGGTAGCCGACCGCCGCCGCGTAGGCCGGGTCGATGTTGGCGGCGGGGACGTAGTCACGGCCGAGCTTCTCCCGCAGGACGTCCAGACCGGTGATGTAGCCGAGTGCCTGCTCCTCCGCGGCCGGCAGACTCGCCCCGAAGGCGGTCCGCACGGCACCGACCTGCGCGTCGGTGGCCTGTTGCGCCTCGCGGTAGGCGGCGGTCGACGGTCGGGCGGCACCGGGGCGGGCCGCCTCGTACTGCACGGACAGCAGCAGCGCCAGCCGGTGTTCGGCCTGTACGTCGTTGATGAGCTTCGTGACCTGCTCGCTGTCGCGGACGAGTTCCGCGATCCGGCCGGCGTCACGGGCCTGCTCCATCTGTCCGCCGACGCCGACGGCGAGCAGCACACCGACGACGGCCACGGGCGCGACGACCAGGACGTTGAGCTTTCTCCGGAAGGGCCACCGGGCGAGAACGGAGCCCGTCTTCCGGCGGAACGGAGAAGTCCGGTCTCTGTGTCCGGGCGGCCGCACCACGGTGTTCGCAGGCACGCTGGTCTCCTTGGGTGTGTGCTGCTCGGCGGTCAAGTCGCTGGTGCCGCCGGACCGTCGACGACCGGGGAACCGGCCCGGCGCTCTCGCGAAGGGCCATCGGGCGTGAGCGGCCAGACCCGTGACGCAGGTACAAATCGCGTCACGTGTCCGGATCTCGTCGGCCGGAGACTATCGCTTTTGTGATCGCCTTGAACCTGTACGTAACCAATACGTGATTACAAATTGTTCACGCACGCCTACCGAACGATGTCCTCGGCGTGGATGACCGCGCCGGAGCCCTGCTACATTCCCACCCCGACAGCCTCCCCGGCCACGGTCCGGGGGCACTGTCGTGACCCCTGCGCATCCAGCCACCGGCCGCATCGGTCTCCTCCCCCACTCCCATCCCGTACCCCCTCGCGCCCACTTGAGGAGACCTCGTGCACTCCACCCGCAAGGCGACCGCGGCAGCCGTCGCGCTCCTGGCCGTGGCCACCGCCGCCACCGGCTGCGAGAGCGCCGCCACCACTCCCGCGGCCGCCACCGCTTCCCGGGAACCCGGCTGCCCCACCGTCCTCGCCAAGGCGAAGCGGGCCGTCAAAGAGGCCGAGGACGTCAACGCCCCCTGGAGCGGACCCACCAGCGGACCCGAGGCGGTCCCCTCCAGAACCATCGTCTACGTGGCGCAGACCATGACCAACCCCGGCGTCTCCGGCGTCGCCAAGGGCGTCGAGGAAGCGGCCAGGATCATCGGCTGGGACGTACGCACCATCGACGGCCGGGGCACCCCGGCCGGCATCCGCAACGCCTTCACCGAAGCAATCGCCCTCAAGCCCTCAGGCATCGTCGTGGGCGGCTTCGACCCCGCTTCCGTGTCCAGGCAGGTGGAGCAGGCGGCCGCCGCGGGGATACCCCTCATCGGCTGGCACGCCACCGCCTCTCCCGGACCCAGCAAGGATCCGAAGCTCTTCACCAACATCACCACCGAGGTGAAGGACGTGGCGAGGATCAGCGCCGACTGGATCATCGCCCGGTCCAACGGCCGTGCGGGCGTGGTCCTGTTCACCGACGCCTCCATACCGTTCGCCAAACGAAAGTCGGAGCTGATCAAGAAGGAGCTCGCCACCTGCTCCGACGTCGACCTGCTGAGCTACGAGGACATCCCCATCCCCCAGGCCAACAGAGGCACCGTCGAAAGGGTCTCCGCCCTGCGCACCCGACTCGGTGACCGGTGGACCTACTCCGCGGCCATCAACGACCTGTACTTCGACCACGCCGCGCCCGCCCTGCGCGCCGCCGGCCGCAAGGGCGACGGCGCGCCCTTCAACATCGGCGCCGGCGACGGCGACCCGTCGGCCTTCCAGCGGATCAACGGCAAGCAGTACCAGGCCGCCACCGTGCCCGAACCGCTGTCCGAACAGGGATGGCAGATCATCGACGAGTTCAACCGGGCCTTCACGAACGAACCGGCCAGCACCTATGTCGCCCCCGTCCACATCACCACCTCGGCCAACAGCGGCGGCGCCCTGTCCTGGGACTCCGAGGGCTACCGCCGGGCGTATCGCAAGATCTGGGGGCGGTAGGCACCGGCGTGCGGGGGGGCAGGATGTCCCGGTCCTTACTCATGGACGCAGGCCGGGGCGTACTGCTTCCCGGACCTGCCACGGCAGTGCCGTCAGACGCCGGATTCCCGACCGTCCATGAGGTACTGGATCGCGGACAGAACGCCTTCCAGGGCGCCGGGTTCCGAAGCGAGCGCGGGCAGGGGTCGGCCATCGGCCAGCGAGCCGAAATCCAGCACCCGAGGATGCCGAGCGAGCAGCTCCTGGAACTCCTGCTCCGTCTCGAACCCGGCGAGCTCCAGCGCCTGCAGTTCCTCCGCCAGGACGAACACCGGCTGATCGGTCATCCGCTCCCCACCCTCTCGCCGCCTCACCCCGGTCGCCAACGGCACTGCGCGCAGGAAGACTTGTGCGGAGCGCTTTCCCAAAGCACTGCTGCAGGTCGCCGACCGAGGACCGCACCCCACGTAACCTCTCCCCATGCCGGACTCCCACCTGCGTCGCGTCGCCGTCCTCGTGCTCGAAGGCGCGAAGCCGCTCGATGTCGGCATCCCCGCGCAGGTCTTCACGACCCGCGCGAGCATGCCGTACGAGGTGCGGGTGTGCGGGGCGGCGCCCGGTCTCGTGACCGGCGGTGACGGCCTCGCCTACTTCGTCGAGCACGGCCTCGACGCGCTCGTCTGGGCCGACATCGTCTTCGTCCCCGGCTACCGGTTCCCGGACCGTGACCACCCGCCGCCGACCGTCGTCGACGCGCTGATCGCCGCCCACGAGCGCGGCGCGCGGCTCGCCGCCATCTCGACGGGCGCCTTCGCCCTCGCCGCCACCGGGCTGCTCGACGGCAGACGCGCCACGACCCACTGGCACTACGCGCGGGCGCTCGCGAGCAGACATCCGCTCGTCCGGGTCGACGAGAACGTGCTCTTCGTCGACGAGGGCAGCGTGCTGACCTCGGCCGGTGCCGCCTCCGGTATCGACCTGTGCCTGCACATCCTGCGCGGCGACCTCGGCGTGGCCGCGTCCAACCACGCGGCCCGCCGCCTGGTCGCGGCCCCCTACCGCAGCGGCGGCCAGGCCCAGTACGTACCGCGCAGCGTCCCCGAACCGCTGGGAGAGCGGTTCGCCGCCACCCGCGAGTGGGCCCTGCACCGGCTCGGCGAACCCCTCACCCTCGACACGCTGGCGCGGCAGGCCGGGGTGTCGCCGCGCACGTTCTCCCGGCGCTTCGTCGAGGAGACCGGCTACACGCCGATGCAGTGGGTGATGCGCGCCCGCATCGACCTGTCGCGCGAGCTGCTGGAGCGCTCCGAGCGCGGCGTCGAACAGATCGCCGCCGACGTCGGTCTCGGTACCGGCGCGAACCTGCGCCTGCACTTCCAGCGCATTCTGGGCACCACGCCGAGCGAGTACCGGCGCACCTTCACCCGCGGCGCGTGACCCCTGGCGGGATCCTTGTGAACCGTGGCGATCTCGCCACTGGTAGCGATGTGCGCCGCGGGCGAGCCTGGTGGGGCGAAGGGAAGGGACACCACTCATGACTCGCATCGCCATCAACGGATTCGGCCGCATCGGACGCAATGTGCTGCGCGCACTGCTGGAGCGCGACAGCGCCCTCGAGATCGTCGCCGTCAACGACCTCACGGAGCCCGCGACTCTCGCCCGGCTGCTGGCCTACGACTCGACGGCCGGCCGCCTCGGGCGTCCGGTGACCGTCGACGGCAACACCCTCGTCGTGGACGGCCGTCGGATCACGGTGCTGGCCGAACGCGAACCGGCGCAGCTGCCCTGGGCAGAACTCGGCGTCGACATCGTCCTGGAAGCCACCGGCCGCTTCACCTCGGCCAAGGCCGCCCGGGCCCACCTCGACGCGGGCGCGCGCAAGGTGCTCGTCAGCGCGCCGTCGGACGGCGCCGACGTCACGCTCGCGTTCGGCGTCAACACCGACGCCTACGACCCGGACCTGCACACGGTCGTATCTAACGCCTCGTGCACCACCAACGCGCTCGCGCCACTGGCCCAGGTGCTCGACGAACTCGCCGGGATCGAGCACGGGTTCATGACGACGGTGCACGCCTATACGCAGGAGCAGAACCTGCAGGACGGCCCGCACCGCGACGCCCGTCGCGCCCGGGCCGCCGGCGTCAACATCGTGCCGACCACGACGGGCGCCGCCAAGGCGATCGGCCTGGTGCTGCCGAACCTCGACGGAAAGCTGTCGGGCGACTCGATCCGCGTACCGGTGCCGGTGGGTTCGATCGTCGAGCTGAACACGACCGTCGCTCGCGACGTGACGCGCGAGGACGTGCTGGCGGCGTACCGCGCCGCGGCGGAGGGACCGCTTGCCGGCATCCTCGAATACTCGGACGACCCGCTCGTGTCGTCCGACATCACGGGCAACCCCGCCTCGTCGATCTTCGACTCCGCCCTCACCCGCGTCGACGGCCGCCACATCAAGGTGGTCGCTTGGTACGACAACGAGTGGGGCTTCTCCAACCGTGTGATCGACACGCTGGAGTTCCTCACCACCGGCTGACCGGCCACCGGGCCGAACAACCGCCTCCGGCGACTGCGCCGGAGGCGGTTCTCTCGGGGCTCGCTGCTTGCCCGGTCGGACTGCGGTGGGCCCGACCGGAGCCGCCGGAGGTTCACCAGGTGTGGGCCACGTCCACCACGAGGCGGCCGTCCAACTGCACGACCCGGAAGGGCAGTCGGGCTCGGAGCCCGAGGCCGAACTGTGACTGGCCCTCGAAGGAGCTGGCGAACTTCGCGTCCCGGAACGTGCGGTATCCGGTGAGGTTGACGCCCGGCAGCGGCTGTCCGGCCTGGCCGGGGTACGTGGGAGCGCCGGAGTCGTAGGCGGGGGCCCTGACGATCACTTCGAGGATGGCGCCGCCGCTGATCGGGATGGGGTCGCCGGTCGGGTCCTGGATCAGCTGGTCGACGTAGTGCACGGTGTAGCCGATCTGGTCGGCGGACGCGGCCGGGACGTCGACGACGAACCGGTCGTAGCAGTCGTGGCGACCGGTCCTGGCATTCGTGATGTACTCGCCCGCCGTGCTGGACCAGTCCACCTTGTCGAGGCTGCCCCAGCCGGTCGGGCAGGCGACCGACGCGGCCCGCGGGGTGGCCGCCGTGGCCGCGGTCGGCATCGCGACCGCGCCCAGTGTGGCGGTCACCAGGGCCGCGGTCGTCCAGACTGTCCTGTTCGCTTCCATTGTGTGCCCCCAGATGCGTGAATGTCCGGCATCATCAGAGACATCCGAGGCGACCCGATGGTTGCACGAGGCGTTCCGCGAGGTCGCGCGGCGCTCCGGCGGCCCTGCCGGGCAGGAACGGCCGGGCACGAGGGGCGGGCACGAGGGGCGGCCCGGTCCTTCTTCGACGGCCGCGGGAACGTAGTACCGCGGTACCGGCCGCCACCCGCCGGTGTGCTTCCCCGGTACCGGGTGGGACCCGTGATCACGTCCTATCGTGGTAGCGGCCTGAACGGGAACAGCGCTCCGACCCGGTGTCGCCGGGGAGACGGCGCGCGAGGCCGCATGTCCGCACGGCGGCCCGGACCCTCTGAACAGAAGGACCACTGATGTCCCCCACGAAACGCATCCTGATCATCGTGACCAGCACCGGCGAGTACGAGAAGGTCGGCTACCGCACCGGCCTCTGGCTGGGCGAGCTGACCCACTTCTACGACGTCGCCGAAGCGGCAGGTTTCGAGCTCACCGTCGCGAGCATCGAAGGCGGCGCCGTACCGCTGGACCCGGAGAGCCTCGCCCACGACGTCCTCGGCGATCTCGGCACCGACAAGCGGTACGCCGACCGCGCCTTCATGGACGGGCTGCGGGACGTCGTCCCCGTCAGCGAGGTGGACGTCGACGACTACGACGCCATCTACCTCACCGGCGGTCACGGCGTGATGTTCGACTTCCATCAGAGCCGGGCACTGGAGACGCTCATCGCCCGGTTCCACGAGTCCGGCCGGATCGTGTCGGCGGTCTGCCACGGACCGTGCGGTCTGCTGGACGTCACCCTGAGCGACGGCGAACCCCTGGTCAGGGGCAGGAACGTCACCGGCTTCTCCTGGCGGGAGGAGGAACTCGCGCAGCGCGCCGACGCCGTCCCCTACAGCCTCGAGGACCGGCTGAAGGAACTCGGCGCGCACTACAGCATCGCGGCGAAGCCCTTCGACACCCATGTCGTCGAGGACGACCGTCTGATCACCGGCCAGAACCCGGGCAGCGCCAGGGCGGTCGCCGAGGCCGTGGTCCGCCGGCTCGGCTGAGTGCCGGGCCTCCGCGAGGGGGGCGCCCGGCACTCCGCCGGGCACCCTCGCAGGAATCGGGCTTCCTCCGCGAGGTCGCACTACGTCGGTCGTGCCGCCGCGCCACCGGAACCTCTCCCTGACGGAAAGGGGAAAGCGCGACGCGTGGCGACGACGGACGTGGATGCCGCGCCGACCTACCGCCTCGTCACCTGCCGCGCGGGCTGCCACGGCTTCGCCCGGGGCGCACACCCTGCGGCCGTCGGAGCGACGCGGTGTGCCCGGTCGCCGCCGACCCGTGTCGAGGAACTGACCACGGCCCTCGACACGTTCCCGAACCCGGCGATCCGTGGCACCGGAAAGAACCCGTGCGCCGTGCGTACCGTGCCTCGTCCCCTCGCCCCGGCGGCGAACAGCACCCCCGCCCCGATCGCATCGGCGCGCGAGGCCGTCCGTGCCTGGCTGGAGGAGGCCGACCGCGCCCTGATCGCGGCCGGCGCTGGTCTGAGCGCCGCCGCCGGCTGCGACTACGGCGACACCGAACGCTTCCGGGACCTGTTCCCGGCGCTGTACCGGCTCGACCCGCGTTCGCGTTACCTGCTCGGTGCGCCCCTGCCGGCGGACCTCAGGTAGGGCTACTGGGCGGTTCACATCGACGACATCCGCTACGGCTCCGAGCCCAACCCTCTGTACCGCGCGCTGAGAGAACGGGTCGGTGACCATGACCACTGGGTGATGACGTCGACGTCGACGCCCTCTTCGCCCGCAACGGCTTCCAGGCGGACCGGGTGTTCACCCCGCAGGGGGACCACGGCCGCTTCCAGTGCACCGTCCCGTGCTCGCGGGAGACCTGGCCCGGCCGACCGTTCCTCGACGCGATCCTGGCCGCCTACGACCGTGACACCGGCCGGGTGGCCGACCCCCGGGCGCTGCCGGCCTGTCCCCGGTGCGGCGCCGACGTCTTCCCCGACGTCCGGGTCGGTCCGGAGTTCGTCGACGACGCCCACCTGTCCGCGGGGCGGCGGCTGGTCCGGTGGCTCGACGACGCGCCCACGGACAGCGCGTTGCTGGTGGTGGAGATCGGGGCCGGATTCCATACGCCCGGCGTGATCCGCCGGCCCACGGAGAACCCGCGCCGCACCCGTCGGGCCCGGCTCGTCCGGATCGATCCCGACCACCCCGACGTCCCGTCGGACCTGGGGGCCCGAGCGCTGTCCGTACCCTTCGGAGCGGACCTGCTGCTCGACGGGCTCCGTCCCTGACACCGGCGGCAGCGCCCCCTCGTCACCACAGGAAGTGAGGCAACGTCATGTCCGAGGCATCCGGCACCTCCGTCCCCGCCCTCGCCGTCACCGGCTCCACCGGCCGGCTCGGCGGGCGCGTCGCCCAGCGGCTCGCCGCGCGAGGAGTACCGCAGAAACTCCTGGTCCGCAGCCCGGAACGCGCCCCACGGCTGCCCGGCGCGGTGGCCGTACGTTCCGAGTACGCCGACCGGGACGCCGTGCGGGAGGCCCTCACCGGCACCCGCACCGTCTTCATGGTGTCCGCCTCGGAGAGCGCCGACCGGCTCGCGCAGCACAGGGCGTTCGTGGACGCCGTCGCGGAGGCGGGCGTCCGGCACCTGGTCTACGTCTCCTTCTACGGCGCGGCGCCCGACGCCACCTTCACCCTGGCCCGGGACCACTTCCACACCGAGCAGCACATCCGCGCGAGCGGCCTGGCGTACACCTTTCTCCGGGACAACATCTACGCGGAGTTCGTCCCCGACCTCGTCGGCGAGGACGGCGTCATCCGTGGCCCGGCCGGGCAGGGACGCGCAGCGTTCGTCGGGCAGGACGACATCGCCGACGCCGCCGCGGCGGTGCTGCTCCGGCCCGACGACCACGCGGGCTCGACCTACGACCTCACCGGGCCCGAGTCCCTCTCGCTGGACCAGGCGGCCGCCATCCTGTCCGAGCTGTCCGGGCGCACCGTCACCTACCAGCCGGAGACGGTCGAGGAGGCCTACGCCTCCCGTACCTCCTACAACGCTCCGCGATGGCAGCTGGACGCCTGGGTGTCCACCTACACGGCCATCGCGGCCGGCGGGCTGGACGGGGTCAGCGACGCGGTTCCCCGCCTCACCGGCCACCCCGCCACGCCCCTCGCCGACGTCATCCGCGGCGCGGGAGGCTGACAGGACGGAACGCGCCTACCGTGCACACTGTCAGGCTCCACCCCAGGGAAGACAGTCGTGAGCAACGCGAAGAACACCGTCCTTCAGACCGCCGCCGAGCTGTTCGGGGACAAGGACCGTTTCGACCTCGTGGTGTTCACCGTGTTCGGTGACGACGACGAACGGGCCTACCGTCACGCGCTCGGCGAAGACGCCCGCCCCTGACCACACCGTGCCTTTGCCGGTGGTCGCGCCGGGTGGGATAGTGGTGCGCTGCGGAATCAGCGGAGCATACGGGGGCGCGATGAGCCGGGCGGTGACCGCAGCCATGCTGCGGGTGAGGGATGTACACAAGTCGTACGGCCGAGGCGCCGGGGCCGTGCACGCGCTGCGTGGCGTCTCCTTCGAGGTTCCGCGGGGGGAACTCGTCGCGGTGAAGGGGCGCTCGGGCTCGGGCAAGACCACCCTGCTCAACATCGTCGGTGGTCTGGACGAGCCGGACAGCGGAGATGTCACCGTCGACGGGCTGGACCTGCGGGAGCAGGGTGAGGACGCTCTCCTCGCGCTGCGCCGGGAACGCATCGGCTTCGTCTTCCAGTCGTTCGGGCTCCTCCCCATCCTCACGGCCGCCGAGAACGTGGGAGTACCGCTGCGGATGCGCAGGACGGACCCGCGCGAACGGCGGGAGCGCGTCGACCTGTTGCTGTCTCTCGTGGGGCTCGCGGACCATGCGGAGCAGCGCCCGGGCGAGTTGTCGGGCGGACAGCGCCAGCGCGTCGCCATCGCCCGCGCCCTGGCCAACAGCCCCTCGATCCTCATCGCCGACGAGCCGACCGGCCAACTGGACGCGGAAACCGGGCACTCCGTGATGGAACTGCTGCGCGCGGTCGTCCGCAGCGAACAGATCACGGCTCTCGTGGCCACCCACGACGCGACACTCCTCGACCTCGCGGATCGTGTCCTGGAACTCAAGGACGGCGAGATCACGGAGATCTCCGAGAGCTAGCCCGAGGGGGCGCGTTTCACCGGTGGCGGCGGACGGGGCGTCGTCTCAGCGCCCCGGCGGTTCGGCGTCCGCGGCCGACCCCGGGCCGTGACGGTCGTTCCGGGTGTCGTCCGGGCGGACGGCGATGTGGTCGGGCTCCAGTTCCAGGGCGACGCGGTCGCGCATCCCCAGGACCCGGGTGTACTCGGCGGGCAGCTGCAGGCGGCCGGCCCGGTCGAGCATCGCGTACTCGCGGGCGACCATGTTCTCCTGACCGGTGGCGGAGTCGACCTCGCTGTGGCGCAGGACCTCCGTCGAGGTACGGCCGTCCCGGATGGCCACCGTACGGCGGACCTCCCCGGCGACGGACTGATCATGGGTGACGATCACGATGGTGGTCCCCAGTTCCTCGTTGGCCGTGCGGAACGCGGCGAAGACCTGTTCGCCCGTGTGGGAGTCGAGTTCGCCGGTGGGTTCGTCGGCGAGCAGGACCGCGGGATCGTTGGCGAGGGCCACCGCGAGGGCGACGCGCTGCTGCTGGCCGCCGGACATCTCGTACGGCCGGCGGTCGCGGCATCCGGCGACGTCGAGCAACTCCAGGAGTTCCATGGCCCGCTCGGCCCGGGCCCGACGTCCGCCCGCGGTACGTGCCAACTGCAGGGGCAGGGCGACGTTCTGTGCGGCGGTGAGATAGGAAAGGAGGTTCTGTGAGGTCTGCTGCCGCACGAAGCCGACGGTCCTGCGGCGATAGGTCAGGCGTTCCTTGGCGGACATCGCGGCCAGGTCGTGACCGGCGACGCGGGCGGCGCCGGCGGTGGGTCTGTCCAGTCCCGCCAGGATGTTCATGAGGGTCGACTTGCCACTGCCGGAGGCACCGACCAGGGCCATGAGTTCCCCCTGACGGACGAGGAGATCGAGACCCTGCAGCGCCTGGACCTCCACTCCGTCGGCGGAGAAGACGCGTACCACCCGGTCACAGGTGATCAGGGCGTCGTGCCCGTACGCGGCGGCGTCGCGCTCGGCGAGGGCACGGTCGGCGAGTTCGTGGAAGGTCGGGCTGCTGGTCATCGGCTGCTCCTGTCCGGTCCCGTACGTCGCGGATCGTGCATGCGGTCGCGGTCCGGTCGTTGACGCGGTCGAGGGTCGTCCCTGCGCATGAGGTGATCCATCTACGTGTCACCCAGTCTCAGTTCGCGCACCGAACCGCGTCGGCCGGTCCACCATGCCTGCCCGGCGGGCACACCGACGGCCAGCAGCAGCACGGTGAGCGCCGGAACCGCCAGGGACAGCGGATCGGTGCGCAGCGCGGCCCCCTCCGCAGCGGACGGGGACGCCAGGGCGAGGGCCGACAGGTCGACGCCGGGCGACAGCAGGTGAATGCCGACCCAGCCGGTGAGCACGCCGCCCGCCGCGGCCAGGAACGCCTGTGGGAAGGCCGTGAGGATCAGCAGCCGGCGGCCCTGGGACCGTGTCATGCCCATCGTGCGCAACCGGGCGAGCAGGGCGGCGCGTTCGGGCGCGGTGCGCAGCACGGTCAGCACCAGGGCGAGGACCGCGTACCCGGCGCCCGCGGCGACCGCGACACCGTACAGGCGCTCCGCGCCGGACTGCAGCGGTGAGTCGACGTGCCGGTCGCGTTCCTCGGTGCGCAGCCGGACGGCCGCCGCGGTGCCCTCCGTCGCCGCGCGCAGAGCCCTGCCGTTCAGGGCGTCACCGGTCAGCAGCAGGGTCGTCGTGGGCGCCGCTCCGCGGGGCAGGCCGGCACGGTCCACGATCAGGAACTCGTCGCCGGACACGGCCGGGGTGCGGTCCCGGACCAGGACGATCCGGACGGTGACGGAGGTGCCGTCCGGGAGCAGGACGGAGTGGGGGCCGGTGCCGTACTCGTCGACCACGCCGGACGAGGCCAGGGCGGGCAGGGGGCGGCCGGCGCTGCCCGCCGTTCCGCCGTCCTCATGCTCCAGGCGTGCCGCGTCGAACGGCCCCAGGCCCGTGTGGCGCGACAGGCGCGCGTACGTGTCGGGGTCCACCCCGGCCAGCGGCAGCGGCCGGCTGCCCTGCTCCGGCTTCGCGTCGTAGCTGACGCTCGCCTCCGCCGTGTCCCGTACACCGGGCATCCGTTCCACACGGTCGGGCAGGGTTCGAGGGAGTTCGCCGGTGATGGTCTCGACGCGGCCGTCGGCGCCGACGTCGAGGAGTGCGGCCCGGTCGCGGGCCTCCGCGACCCCGGCCAGGACCGAGCCGCCGAACGCCGCCGTGGTCAGGGCGCTGAGCAGGGCGAGCAGGGGCAGCACGGCGAACCCGGGGGCGCGGGCCACCTGGGCCAGCGACAGCGGGATCACCAGACCGCGCATACGCGTGGCCGCCCCGCTCAGCGCCCGCAGCGGCAGCGGGTGGAGGCGTGCCAGCAGCAGCGCCGCGACCACACCCGTCAGCAGCGGTGCGGCGGCCACCAGAGCGGTGCTGCCGGATCCCTGGCGGCGCAGTGCGACGACCGCCCCCGAGGCGATCACCAGCACGGTCAGTTCCGCCACGGTACGGCGCCGCGACGGCCGTGCGGCAGCGGCGTCCTCGCGCCCCTCGTGCATCCGCACCGTGCGGTGCGCGACAACGGCCCGCAGGGGGAGCGCGGCGCAGGCGGTCAGGGTGACGGCGAGGGCGGCCGCGAGGGCGGGCCCGGTGCGCGCGCCGGGCAGGGCGAGCAGCGCGGCGGTCAGTCCGAGGGCGCCGGCCGGCACGGCGACGACCGCGGTCTCCGCGAGCAGTCGGCCGGCCAGGCCGGTCAGTGAGGCTCCGCGGGCCCGCAGCAGAGCCAGTTCCGCGCGTCGGCGATCGGCCGCGACACCACCGGCCATGGACAGGACGATCACGGCGAGGCTGCCGGCCCCGACGGCGGCGAGGAGCAGCAACGGGACGATCCCCGACCGCAGTCGGGCATGGTCCGCGAGGACCTCGTCGAGATTCGTCTGCGCCTCCAGGCCGTCGTCGACGGCCGAGCGCAGTCCCTGCACTCCCGGGCCCGACTCCAGGGCGGCCACGGCGGACGCCGTACGGTCGAGATCGCGGCCGTGCAGGGTGGCCATGTCGGGCGCCACATGCCAGTACCGTTCCGGACGGCCGGGGGTGCCCAGGAGCGCCGGGCCGGCGTCGGGGGCGAGAAGCAGGCCGCCGAGCCAGTGGACCTCCCCCGGCGGAAGGTCGGGCCGGCGGCTCAGCACGGGGGTGCGCAGCACCGGCAGTGCTGACCAGTAGGCGCGCTCGGGGGCGCGCGGGACGACGATTCCGGTGACCTTGACGGCGAGCGTGGCGTTGCCCGAGCCCGGTATGTGGATCACCGAGCCCACCCGGATGTGAAGCTCGCGGGCGGTCTCCACGGTGACGGCCGCCTCGACCCGCGAGGTCGCCGAGGTGACGGGCGCGCCCGTGGTGCGCGGCAGCCGGCCCGCGCTGAGCCGGGCGTGGGAGGCCAGGTCCTGCTGGGCGGCGAGCACCAGTTGGGCGGGATATCCGGCGGGCCGGGGAAGCCAGCGGTCGGGCGCCTCCAGGGGCACGGTCGTACGCACCCCGTACGACGACTGCGCGCGGTCGGGTACCAGCGGCGCCTCGGCGGCGGCGAGAACCTCGGCCCGCGCCGCGGCCAGCGGACCGACACGCAGGGCGGCCTCCATCTCCTTGACCGTGTCCATCCAGGACAGGGGCACCTGCAGCTGCACGGTCGTCTGGTCGGGCAGGGCCTGCTCGACCGCCCGGCGCAGTCCCGCGTCCCCGTACCGGTCGACGGCACGCGGGTACGCGGCGGCCAGCGCGGCGGTCACGGCCACCAGCAGCGCGAGGGCCACGGACGTACCGGCGAAGGTCCTCAGCCGGGTCCACGAACCGGCCCGAACCCGTGGCGGCACCGCCTTCGTTCCCTCGTCCTGAGGGGGTACCGGCTGCGCGGTCACTGCGTCACCTCGTCCCTGAGCGTCGTCACGGGCTTCGCCCGGCGCAGGGCGAGGGTCACGGTGACGAGGGCGGGACCCGCCGCCAGGGCCACCAGCAGAGCGGTCAGCGGCAGGAGCGGCAGTTCGACCAGCACCGGCGGGACCGGGCGGGTGGCCCGCCCGGTCAGGACGACGAGGGGCACCAGCGCATGCGTCAGCACCGCGCCCAGGGCCGTACCGACCAGCAGCGTGAGGGTCACCAGCACGCCGTGCTCGACGGCGACCAGCCGGGCCAGCCGTCGGCGCGGTGTCCCCAGGGCGCGGAGCACGGCGAACTCGGCGTCCCGGGACCGCATCGCGCCTGCCGCGCTCACGGCGAAGCCGAGCGAGGCGAAGAGCACCGTCACCGCCGCAGCCGCGGTCAGCGCCGCCTCCGGGGCCGCCCCGAACGGGTCGCCGCGCAGTTCCGCAGCTGTCTCGTCGCGCACCATCACCTGCTCCGGATCGACGTCGGGCAGGGCTCGTACGGCCGCTGCCGTGGCGCGGGGCGCGGCCGTGCTCAGCCACCACTCGGTGGGCTTCAGGCTGGCCCCGTGGCGGGCCTGCAGCACCTGGTTCACGGCCCGGAGATCGACCAGCAGGGCCCCGCCGTCCTGTGTGGTGGCCTCGGTGGTGGGCAGGGCGCTCGCGGTGCGGACGATGCGGACGGGCACGGACCGGCCGTCGAACGCCACCTTCACGCGCTGTCCTTCGCGCGCGCCGGAGGCGGTGAGGAACCGGTCGGTGGCGACCGCGGCGATCTCGGGCGGCCGGGGCTGGGCGACCTTGAGGCGGACCTCCAGCGGCAGGGCGGGCGGCGAGATGCCGGACGGCTGGTACCCGGTGCTGTACGTGAGGGTGACGGGCGCGGTCGAGGTGAGCCGGGGGCGGGTCGGCCGGGCGTCGTCCTCGGGCGCGCCGGCCAGGTCGGCCTGCACCGCGGTCGTCCACTTCGTCGGCAGGGACAACTGCCGGACGTCGCCGTCGCCCGCCGTCGCGGTGAGCGCGCCGAGGACCAGGCGGTGCCGGTCGGCACGGTCGGTCGGCTGCGGCGTGCCGAGGGTGAGCCCGGTCAGCGCCAACGGGCCCCGGGCGCCGTTCAGATCCGGGGTCAGCCGGTGCGGGCGGCCGTCGGCTGCGAGGCTGCCGGACGGTATCTCGTAGGTGGTTCCGTGCCGGTCCCGCACGGTCAGCGTGACGTCCGCGTCCGATGCCGGCCCGGTGCTGTGCAGGGTGGCGGTCAGGGTGAGCCGGGTCGTGCCCTCCGGTACCTCGACACCGGCGGGTGCTCCGCGCGGCGCGAGCCCGGCGAACACCGGACCGTCCGTCAGGTCGTGCCGGGCCGGCACCACCCCGGCGGCCTCCGTCGTGTTCAGGGCCAGGACGGTCGCGTTGCGGCTGCCGGAGAGCGACACCGTGCCACGGAACGCGGGGGCGACGGCGTCGACATGCGGAAGGTCCGCGTAGACGTCCGTCCGGCCCACGTCGCCGCTCCCGGAGGCCAGGACGCGTACGTCGGCGCCCACCCGGAAGTCGGCCTGGTCGGCCTGGGAACGGTGCCAGGAGGCGTTCTGTCCGATCGCCATCACGCCCAGTGCCACGGAGATGACCAGGAGCAGCACCGGACCCGCCCCCCGCATCGGGCGGCGGCTGAACTGCCAGCCGACCATGGCCGCGGTCAGCCCGTGCCCGCGGGTCACGAGCCGCTCGCCGACGCGCGCCAGCAGGGGCAGCAGCCGCAGGACGAGGACCGTGCCGGCGAGCAGCACCAGGGCGGGCGCCACCACCAGCAGCGGGTCGACGCCGAGGACGCCCCCGCGGTCGGCGGTGACGGCTCCGGAGTCCTGGTCGCCGAGCAGCCGGAGAGCGACACCGGCCACGGCGAGCAGACCGACATCCGCCCCGGCCCGCAGCGGTGCGGCCAGTGCCTGTGCCCGCGTGCCGACGCTGCCCGCGAACGAGGCCCGCCACGCCGGGACGGCCACCGCCAGCGCGCACACCGCGGCCACCCCCGCGGCGACCGCCCACACCTCCGGCCGGCCCCCGTCCGGTACGTCCACACGCACCCCGGTCCCGCCCAGCGCACCCTGTGCGGCCAGCAGCCGCGTCAAGGGTCCCGACAACAGCGGCGCCACCACCACCGCCGGCAGCGAGATCAGCAGGGCTTCCAGCGCGGCCAGGCCGGCCAGCCGTGCCCGGGTGGCACCGCGCGCTCGCAGCAGTCGGGTCTCGGCCGTCCGCTCGGAGCTGAGCAGCCGTGCCACGAGCAACAGGGCGCAGGCCGCGAGCAGTCCGAGCTGGCCCGCGACGATCAGCATGCTGGAACGCGTGACGAGCAGGGAGCGTTCGACGCGGTCCAGTACCTCCGGCAACGCGGTGTCCGCCGCGGTCGCGCTGCTGAGCGCGGGGCTCTTGCGCAGCTCGGCGCTGCCCGAGCGGGCCGCCTCACGCAGTGCGCCGATCCGCTCCGTCGTCAGCGAGGAGTAGTCGGCCGACACCAGCCAGCCGGACGCGCCGGCGCTCACCCGCCCCGACGTCGGCAGAGCGGCGGCCGTGAGCAGGGGACCGTACGTCGTGTAGCTCGACGCCTGCACGCCGCGCCCGCCCAGGTCGTCCAACTGCCAGTAGGGTGCCCGGGCGTCCACCGCCCGGTACACGCCGGTGATCAGCACACGCACCGCCGGACCGTCCAGCTGGTCGGTGACGGTCAGCCGGGCGCCGGGCTCCACCCCGAGCCGCCGCGCGGCGCTCTGCGGCAGTGCGGCCTCGACGGTCCCGCCCCTCACCGTCTCCCGGGGCAGCCGCCCGGCGACGGTCCGCACCTGCGTGCGATCCAGCGCGGCGAAGAAGGTGAGGTCGGGATTCTCGTCCCGCTCGGAGGCCGGCCGCAGCGCGGGCGGCAGGGCGTAGGGGCCGGACCGCAGCAGGGTCCGCACGCGCAGGGGCAGCCCGTCGAAGACGGCGCGGGCCCCGGCCCGCACCGCGTCGTCGGCCGCCCGCCGCTCGTCGGCCGGCACGTCGGCCTTGAGCACCAAGGCGGTCTCGGCGGCGGTCCGTTGCTCGGCGAGCGTCCGCCGCAGCGCCGCGTCGCCCATCGCTCCCGAGTAGGCGGTGAGCGCGGCCAACACGGCCGTGGTCAGCAGCACGGTCAGCAGCACCGCACCGACGAGGGCGCGATACGCCCACGCCCGCAGCACAATGAATCGCAACGTGCCCGCAGGCACCGCTCGCTCCCCCACCAAACCCCCCGGTTCCAACCGCGCCCCGGGTCGTGGGTCAGCGACGACGGCGTGCGGATGCAGATGGCATTGTAGGACTCACTTTGCTCGTCCTGTGATCGGATACGGCGTATCTTGCGGGGAGTTGTGAGAGCGGCGGATCGGTCGCGGGTGGGCGCCGGGCCTCCGCATCGCGCGGTCGGCGTCGTCTCGGGCCGCACCTCGCGGGCGTCTATCTTGGTCGGCATGTCCGTCGACCTCGTGGGAACAGCGCACATGCCCGTGCCTCTGGGCGGACTCGTCCGTGCGGCCGAGGAGACGTTGGCGCGACTGCTCGGTCTGACAACTGCTCGTGTCATCGACGTGATCGCCGACCGCAGGATCGACCAGGGGCGCGTGGTCGACGAAGGCAGACGTCTCTCCCGCCGCGAACTGGACACCGAGCTGATCGGCGAGCGTGTCGGCGGCTCTCCCGACGAGAGGCCGGGCGAGCGCGACTTCGACTTCCTCGTTGCCGGAGGCCAGGACGTCGTCCGACTGCTCGTGTTCGACCCGAGCGAAGTGCTGGGCCATGACAGTCATGAGGTCGCGGACGAGCAGCGTGAACCGGTGGAGGCAGTCTTCAGTCCCTCGCGGACGTGTGTCGGCGTCGTGACCGCGACGGCCCTCGCGCTGGCTGTCGCCGGCCTGGGCAGGGGCGAGTTCGTCGACGCCGAGATCCGCATGTTGGCGTCGCCCGAGCCGAATCCCGGGCGGATGATCGAGCTGACGGGGCTGCCCGACCGAGGAGACGACTTCGCCGCACGCTGTGAACGCTTCATGCGTCAGTTCGCCCGACTGAACGACTGGCCCCGGACCGTGTGCCCACCGCTCGGTCGGCAGGCCGCCCTCTGAGGCCGGCACCCGCGTGCCGGCAGCAAGGTACCAGGGGCACGGAATCGAGTTGCCATGCGCACAGCCCGGGCCGAACGATGGTTCTTCGTGACACCTCATGGACAGACTCCGCCCGGTGATGCGGCACGCCCCGTCGCCCTCGTGACCGGCGTCGGCCGAACCGTCGGCATCGGCGCGGGCATCGCCCACCGGCTGGCCGAGGCCGGCTGGAACGTGGCCTTCACCTATTGGACTCCGTACGACGCCCGCATGGCCTGGGGCGCCGAGGCCGGCGCAGCCGACGTCATCACCGAGGCGTTGGCCGAACGGGGCGCCGACGCGGTGGCGGTGGAGGCGGACCTCGCCGACCCGGAGGCGGCGGCGCGTGTCTTCGACGAGGCCGAGCGTCGTCTCGGCGGCGTCACCGCTCTGGTGATGTGCCACTGCGAGTCGGTCGACTCCGGCCTGCTCGACACCACCGTCGAGAGCTTCGACCGCCACTTCGCGGTCAACGCGCGTGCCACCTGGCTGCTGATCCGCGAGTACGGCCGACGCTTCCACGGGACGGAGGGAACCGGCCGTGTCATCAGCCTCACCAGCGACCACACGGTCGGCAACCTGCCCTCCGGCGCGAGCAAGGGCGCACTCGACCGCATCACGCTGGCAGCCGCCCGCGAACTCTCCCACCTCAAGATCACCGCCAACGTCGTCAACCCGGGACCGGTGGACACCGGCTGGATGTCCGACGGCGTCCGGGAGCACGTCCTGCGTCGGACGCCGCTGGGACGTCTGGGCAGCCCTCAGGACACCGCCCATCTCGTGGAGTTCCTGTGCTCGCCGCAGGGCCAGTGGATCAACGGGCAGCTCCTGATGAGCAACGGTGGTTTCGCCGACTGACCGGCCGCCGCCCGTTCAGCTTCCTGCTCGGCGTCGGCGGGAGATGAGTCGGGCGCACGACTCCGTGGGCCGGCAGAGCCATGCGAGAAGTGGACTGGTGACCACGAACCAGTGGACGCTGATACGGCCCTGCGTCTTGTCCAGGATCGGCGGGGCATCGTCCCGGTGGACGTGGCGGAGATAGTGGCGGCGGATCGGCGCTCCCGCTGTCAGCAGCACCGGTGAGGCGACGAGGAGGGCGACCGGGATCAGGATCCTCGCCGCGGTGAGCTTCGCTTTTTCGTCGTATCGCATGCCGCTCAGTGTGCTGGTCCTCGTGGGCACGTGTCCGTCTGTCCGAGGTGTCCTTCGCCGACCGCCCGGTCGGACGGTGACGATCCGCCTCAGCCGGGTCATCGCGCGCACCGGTCACACGGGGGTCCAGCCCCCGGCCGTGGCCGGGGCCACGCCGGGGCACCTGGTGCGCAGGAGGCACCACTGCCGTGCGACCAGAGCGCTCTCGCGCGCGTGAATCAGTGACCGCGGATGCCCCTCCTCCCACTGGCCCCGTTCGTCGGAACACCGCTCACGGCAAACGTTGTCAACGGCGGGCCGGGACAGCGCGAGGACGACGTGAACTCCAGCGATCCCCTGGAGCGGCTGACGCCCGGCTACCGGGTGGGAGGCCGGGAGGTCGGCGAACGGGTCGCCAGTGGGGGCCGGGGAACCGTCCACGAAAGGCGGCCACGGTCGTCGTGGCCGCGGTGGTCGGCCCGTATGTTCCGGATGACCTCCCGCGCCGCCCCACGGCTCACGTCCGCATCGCTCCTGCCCCGCACGGTCGCGGGCGGGTTCCCGCCCGGCCCTTCCGACCGCCCGAGGGCGTACGCGGGTCTCAGGCGCCGATGACCCCGTCGATCTGCTCGCGCAGGAGATCGGCGTGACCGTTGTGCCGGGCGTACTCCTCGATCATGTGCACCATGATCCAGCGCAGGGAGACCCCGTGGTCGCCGACGTGACCCGCTTCCTGCTCGGACAGACGGCCCACCGTGTCCAGCGACACGTCGGCGATCAGCTCACGGCTTCGGGCGACCTGCTCCTGCCAGGCGGCCGTCGCCTCGTCGATGCCTCGTTCCGGCCGCAGGGCGAACCCGTCGGTGTTGTCCTGCCCGAACACCGGTGGGACGGGCCGGCCTGCGAAGACGCGCTGAAACCAGTTGCGTTCGACCTCGGCCATGTGCTGGACGAGACCCAGCAGGGTCATCGCCGACGGTGCCGCCGCCGCACGGCGTGACTGTTCGTCCGTGAGGCCGGAACACTTCAGGGCGAGCGTCGCACGGTGAAAGTCCAGCCATGCCTCCAGCATGGCCGGCTCGTCGGCGTGTGCGGGTGGGACGGGTCGTCCGTCCGGTGTCGTCGTCATGCGAACAGCCTGTCGGCGGCGGCCACGGTCCGCCGCCGTCTTCGCCGGGGACGAACACGCGGCCGGCCGGCTTGCTCGCGGGGGCCTCGGACATCACCGAGCACCGGGCTCGATGCGACGAATTACGGCCACACCTCTGTTGCGTGGCCGAATCCAGTGCAAAGCTGTGTCGGCGGTGACCTCCATTCCCCCGTTGGAGGCCACCACGCCTGGCCCCGCCCGCGCGCTCCTGCCCGGGCGGGGCCGCGTCGCCCCTCCCGCCCTCCCCACGGGAGGGCCGACGGCTGCGCCCGCGAAGTCCGGTGAGCAAGGCGGGACGTCTCAGCGGGACGCCGCCGGCGATCGAGAATGTCCGGGAATCGACTCGCTCACATGGACCCGGTCCTCGTACGGGTGTCGGACCACCTCCGGTGTTCCCCGTCCGCGGCAGGGTCGGCCGGTCCGGGCAGCCTGTCGGTGCCCGTCCCCGGGGCCGGGCACCCGTCGGCCGACTCGTCGCTCTCGCCGAGGAAACCGCCCGACTGGTGCTGCCACAGCTTGGCGTAGGCGCCCTCCGACGCGAGCAGTTCCTCGTGGGTTCCCTGCTCGACGACGCTCCCGCGGTCGAGGACGACGAGACGGTCCATGCCGGCGACGGTGCTCAGGCGGTGGGCGACCACGAGGGCGGTACGGCCGTCCATCAGCCGCCACAGCGCGTCCTGGACGAGGAGTTCGCTCTCCGAGTCCAGCGCGCTGGTCGCCTCGTCGAGCAGCAGGATCGGGGCATCGCGCAGGATCGCGCGGGCGAGGGCGACGCGCTGGCGCTGGCCGCCCGAGAGTTTCACCCCCCGCTCCCCCACCAGCGTGGCGAAGCCGTCGGGGAGCTGGTCGGCGAACTCCGTGACGTGCGCGGCCGCCGCCGCCGCGCGGACCTCCTCGTCGGTGGCCCCCGGCCGGGCGAAGGCGATGTTGTCCCGCAGGCTGCGGTGGAACATGGCGGGCTCCTGCGGGACGTAGGCGATCAGTGAGCGCAGGTCGGCCTGACGCAGTCGGCTGATGTCCTGCCCACCGATGGCCAGGCGTCCCCGGTCGATGTCCGCCATGCGCAGCAGGAGTCGGGTGAGCGTGGTCTTGCCGCCGCCCGACCTGCCGACCAGTCCGACCCGCGCGCCCGCGGGCACGTCCAGGTCGAGGCCCTGGAAGATCGGCTTCGCGCCCGCGTGGGCGAAGGTCACCGCGTCGAAACGGATGCCGGTGTCCTTCGGCGCGAGCGGTTCGGGTTCCGGCGGGTCGAGCACGGTGGGGGAATCCAGCAGCAGCTCGGTGAACTGCGCGGCTTCGGTCATCGAGCTCTCCAGCCGCCGGTAGATCTGGTTGAACTCGAACATGATCTGGGTCGCGTTGGAGTAGTAGGTGAACGCGACCACGATCTCCTCGACCCCCTGGCCCGAACTGCCGAAGACGATGGCGACCAGCAGGCCCAGCACGTTGGTCAGCACGGACATGGGGGCGATCAGGGTGTCGACGCGCAGGTTGCCGTAGTCCCAGGACCGCAGCGTCAGTCGCCGGGAGTCCGCGACCCGGCTGCGGTGTTCGTCGGCCTCCCGCCGCTCGGCCGCGAACGCCCGGATGGTCTCCATGTTCATCAGACTGTCGGCGACATGGCCGGAGACCCGGGCGATCGCCGCCTCACGGTCGTGGACGAGTCTCTGCCGACGACGGATCAGCGGTGTCGCGGCCACCACGGTCAGCGCGATCATCACCAGGAGGCCGACGACGAGCATCGGCTCGTAGCTCCACAGCACCACGGCACCGAACAGCAGCGGAACGAGGCTGCCCACGATCCGGTAGGTCAGCGTGTCGACGAAGTCCTCGAAGCGCTTGCCGAAGCTGAGGACCCGTTTGGTCAGGGAACCGGCGAAGTTGTCGTGGAAGAACGCCGCGTCCTTGGCGAGGAGTTCGTCCATGCCGCTCACGTACAGGTGTTCCATGCCGAGGGCGTCCACTCGGTTCAGGCAGTGCTGCCCGACACGCCACACGGCCTCGGCGAGCAGCAGCGTCACGCCGAAGCCCAGCACGTACGGCAGAGCCGCGCCGAGCGTGAGACCGTCGTCGGCCGCCTGTGCCGCCAGTTTCGCGATGAGCAGGGGGGCGACGTAGCGGATGCCGATGTTGCCCACGGCCGGCAACAGCAGCGCGGGTAGGGCCAGTCGTCGTAGTCGCAGCAGTTCCCGGCCGTAGTGGCGCAGCGCGAGAACGACCGCGCTCCTGCCCGGCGCCGGTCCTCGCGTTTCTGTTGTCCCCATCACACTCCCGGAGGTTCGGAAGTCGGAAGTGTCCCGTCCGGAGCGGTTTCCAGTCCAGGCATTTAACGCGGAACGGCGAGAATCGGACATCGGTGTCGGCGGGGTGCGCGTGCGGCATACACGGGAGGCGGAGAGCGTGCCCCACGGGCGGGTCCGGTCCGGCAGGGCGGCCGCCCCGACGCACGCAACCGGCCCGCGGGGCGCGCCCCTGGCACCCTTCCCGCTCGGTCAGCCCGTCACGAACGTCGTCACGCTGCGAGCGGGCAGCGTGGCGGTGAACGTCCCGTTGGCCACACCGATCGCGGCCTGGGGTGCGACGTTCCTGCTCGCGTCGGTCAGCCAGGACGAGACGCGGGACGGCGAACCGCTCGTCAGGGTGAACTGCTGACTCACCGCCGAGGCCCCCTTGTTGACGGCGACGACGGCGACCGTGGAGCCGGTGTTCCGGTACGCCGAGACGTACACGTCCGTCGCCGGCCTCGGCGTCGCGTCGATCCGCACATGGCCGGGCCGGACGAATCTGGCGAAGTGGGCCATGCAGGCGCCGCGCTTGCTGATCCTCCCGTCCTCGCGCATGGGTCCGTATCCGCGCCGGATGTACCACCAGATGTACGCCTGGAACTCGGCGTCGACCATGGCGCGGTGCATGTGCTCTCCCACGTCGAGGGCCTGGGGCCACAGGTCCGCCGAGTCGCTGCTGTTGGGGTGGTAGACCTCGGTCATCCAGAGTTCCTTGCCCGCGCCCTTCTGCTTGAACAGGGGGTAGGGGAAGTTCGAGAACGAGGTGCCGTAGAGGTGTGCGCCGACGATGTCCACGTTGGCGAGCGCGGCCGGGTCGTTGAGGATCGGGTCCGACATGTTCTTCAGGTACTGGAACGACTCCGGCGCGATGACCCTGGTGCCGATCGAGCCGGCGTTCTCCCGCAGGAACCGGACCATCTCGGCGGGGGTCCACCACGTCCAGTCGTGCGCGTAGTCGGGCTCGTTCTGCACCGATATGCCGTAGAGGGTCGCTCCGTTGTCCCGCATGTACGTGGTGAAGTCGTTCAGGTGCTGGGCGTAGGCGCCGTACATGTCGTACCTGAGGCGTCGGGCGTCGGTCTGGCTGCCGCGCACGAAGGTCTCGACCATGCGGGCGGGCGGATTCCACGGCGACGCGATGACGGCCGCGCCGAGCTGGGCCGCGCGTTTCGCGGTCGCCAGGTCCCGGCTCCAGGCCGCCCGGTCCTCGGGGACGGGGATCCGCAGCAGCGACAGACCCAGTTGCCCCTCTCCGGCCCCGAACGCCGTGTCCCGCTGAGCGGGGGTGAGGTCTCCGATCCACGCCGTGTGGGTCATGCCGCCGAAGCCGCGGATCGTCTGGCGGCGCGCGGCCGGATCGATGACCGCCGTCGCGGCCACGGCTTTCGTGGCCGCGGCGGCCGGCGCCGCGACGGCGGTGAGGATCGGCAGGGCGCCCACCGCCGCAAGCACGGTTCTACGGCTCGGTGATCCCCCGTGTCCGCACTCGGGCTCGTTCTGACGCTCGGTCATGTGATCTCCTCCTGGCTGCCACCCGGCTCGGACCCCTCCCGCCCCACCATGGGAGCGCTCCCACCCGCCGTTGGCGACACCACATCGAGCCATTCTTCGACGCGCCGGTGCCGGGCGCCGCCCGCCCGCCCCGCGCTCGTGCGCCAAAGGTGCCGCATTCCTGCGGCCGGGCCACTGCACTCCCCGGCGGGCGAATACACTCTGCGCCATGTCGAAGCCTGACAAGCTGCTCGTAGACGTCGCCGCCCTGGTCGAGTCCAAGAAGAGCACCCAGATGTCCCTGACCGTGGTCACCAGCGGTGCCGTCATCACCGGCCGACTGGCCCCCGAGACGGTGTGGAGACAGCGGGTGTCGGATGTGCTCAGGGATTCCGACCGCCTGGGCGAGTTCTCCGCCATGTTCGACGCCCCTGACGGGACGGACGAGGCGCCCACTCATCTGCACTTCCACGTCGCCCGCATCCTGCAGGGCACTGTGGGCATCCCGGAGACGGGAGGGATGTACCGCGTGGCGATCGAGGACGTCACCGCCTGGACGGTGGGCGACTTCAGCTATTCCGACAGCTGAGCAACCGCGGGCGGTCCCACCGCGCCGATGACCGGTGTGGTGGGACCGCGTGACCGCCGTGCCGACCGCGCCGGCCTGCCTCGGGGCGGTCGGCTCCGTCCGGCGGGCCGACGGACAGGTGCCGTGCGAGGGTCAGGTCTTCTTCGCGAAGACGAGCACCTCCGTGGACCCGACGCCCATGGGTGCCAGGAAGCCGCCCTCCAGGGTGCAGTCGAGGGTCTCGAAGAGGTCCACGCATGTCTGGCGCGGCATGGGGGCCGGATAGGAGTCGTGTCCCGAGCCGCCCTCCGCCGCCCAGGCGCGTACCGCCGCCGGGTCCAGGCAGTTCTCCGTCATGACGTCGAAGACGATCCGGCCACCGGGCCGGGTGACCCGTGCCATCTCCAGGAAGTAGCGGGAGGCACAGAGGAAGGTCACGGTGTTGAAGACCTTGTGGGCCTGAAGGAGGTCCACGCTGCCGTCGGGCGTCGGGGCGAGACTGCTTCCCTCGGTCGGCTGGGCGACGACACCGAACGTCTCCACCAGGTAGTCGGCCCAGGGCTTTGCCGTCTCGTAGATCTCGTAGCGGTCCGGCGAGCACTCCTTGAGTGTCTTCTCCAGGTACCGCCCGGACCCGGGACCGATCTCCAGCACCCTGCCCGGGGAACCGGCGAAGACCCCGCGGGCGCGCAGTTCGTCGATGGTCTTCTGCGTGGCGCCGGGCGTCCCGTTCATGACCTCGTCGATGTGGTCGCCGATCGACATGCCGGATGCGCGCGCGGCCCGCATCGTCGCCTCGAACGGAAGGAAGTCGTCGACGCCACCCAGATTGTTGGTGCTGCGCACGATGTCGAATCCGGCGCGCCCCAGGAGGCGCCTGACACCGGACTTGACCACTGACGGACCCTTGCCCACCGCATTCATCAGGCATCCCCCCAGATCGTCTCCACCCTCGGCGTCAGCATAGGAGTGCGAAGGCGGGCGCGCAGTGGGATGACGAATTCACTCATCGGCTGCCGAAGGCCGATACACCGCATCAGGACTCTTTGCCCGATATGCCCCTCACTGTCGGGGTCGTCTTCCGGCCCCTGTGGCCGACCGGTGGGGGCTGCCCGCCCCCTCCGGCAGTCCCGAGACCGAGGGGGCAGGTCCCGGGACGCGGCCGAGGGCCTCAGAGGTTCCGGCGCAGGAGGAACGCCGACAGCGCGCGCAGCTCGTCGACGGCCGCGCTCCGCGGCGCGAGGTCCGCCAGTGCGGCCTCCGCCGCCACGATGTGACGGCGTGCCTCGTCGACCGCCGCCGCCCGGCCCCCCGCCGCCTCGACGAGTACGGCCGCCTCCCGCGGATCCGCTTCCGACGTCAGCAGCTCGGCCAGCCGCCGCGCCTCGGGGGACGCCGAATCGAGCGCGGCCAGCACGGGGAAGGTCTTCTTGCGCTCGCGAAGGTCGCCGTGCACGGGTTTGCCGGTGATCTCGGGGTCGCCCCAGATGCCCAGCACGTCGTCGACGATCTGGAACGCCAGGCCGAGGCGGCGACCGGCCCGGTCGAGTGCCGCGACCGCGGCCGGCGAGCCGCCGCCGAGCAGGGCGCCGAGCGCTGCCGCGCAGCCCAGCAGCGCGCCGGTCTTCCGCTCGGCCATGGCCCGGTACTCCGCCGGACGCACCCGCTCCGGCCCCGCCCAGGGGCGTGCGGCGAACAACAGGTCGTCCGCCTGCCCGTGCACCAGCTCGCCCAGCGCCGTCGACAGGGTCCGCAGCGCGGACGCGCCCGCCTCCGCGGTGGCGAGCGTCTCGACGGCCAGCGCGAACAGGGCGTCGCCGGCGAGAACGGCGGGCCCGGTGCCGTACGCCTTCCACACCGCCGGGCGACGACGCCGTTCCGTGTCGCCGTCCATGATGTCGTCGTGCAACAGCGAGAAGACGTGGACCAGTTCCACCGCGACCGCCGCGGGCACCCCGGCCCGGGCGGGGGCGCCCACCGCCTCGGCGCCCAGCACGGCCAGCGCCTGCCGCACTCCCTTGCCACCGGACCCGCCAGAGGGAGCGCCACCCACCTCGCACCAGCCGAACGAGTACGCGGCCATCTCGCCCACCCAGGGGTGCGTCCGTCCGACGGCGTCCCGCAGCGCGGGCCGCACCAGCTCGCGGCAGCGATCCAGGACGAAGGGGACGTCGACCGGCGGCCGCAGTGCCGTGGAGAGCGTCGTCACCGTGCGGCCTCCACCCGGACGCCGCCCCGCGGGTGGGCCCGAACCCCGAGTTCGTCGTGCGCCCGCGCCACCATCTGCCGGGCGTGCCGCAGCCCGATCCGCTCCAACTCCTTCTCCAGTGCGGCCAGTTCGGCAGCCGTCTCGTCGTGGTCCCGGCCGAGCCGGGCGAGTGACTTGGCCAGCCCCAGCCGGGCCAGCGCCTGCCCGCGTGGCTCGCTCATCTCGCGGAACTCGCCGAGTGCCAGCTCGTAGGTGTCCCGTGCCTCGACGTAACGCCCGGCCCGGTAGTAGACGTTGCCGCGCATCTTGTGGTTGTAGGCCAGCGCGCTCGACAGGCGCATCGCCCGGCAGGTGGCCTCCGCCTCCGACAGCAGGGCGAGCGCGCGCTCCACGTCCCCGTCCCGCGCCGAGACGATGTCGGCGAGCCCGCGCAGCGCCCAGGCGTGACCGCGCCGGTCGTCGGCGCCCGCGGCTATCCCGGCCGCCTCCTCGAACAGGGCGTACGCGCTGTCGTACGCCCCCTGCTGGCGGCGGATCTGCGCGATGCCCTCCAACGCCCAGACGGTGTGCCGCGCCTCGCCGCGCCGCCGGGCCTCGGCCAGCAACTGCTCGTGCAGTCGGGCGACGGCTTCGTAGTCGCCCTGGATCCTGCCGGTCTCGGCCAGCCCCGCGAGGGAGTAACCGCGGACGACGACGTCGCCTCCCCGCGCGCCCAGGTCGGCCGCGAGCCCGAGGAGCCTCCGGGCCAGTGCGAACGAGCCGCGTTGCCGGGCCAGGGTGCCGCCGCTCCACAGCGCCCAGGCCATCGCTCCCTGGTCTCCCGCCGCCCTGGCCGCCCGGTAGCTCGCCTTCCACGCCTGGTCGGCATCGCCGATCTGCCCCAGCCGCCGGTGCGCCTCGGCCACCGCGAGCCCGGAGCGGGCCGCCTCGCCGTGCTCCCCGGCACGCTCGGCCTCTCTCAACTGCCGTGTACCGGCCGCCAGTACCTCGGTCAGCGAGGAATTCACGGACAGGGTGGTCAGGGCGCCCTGGTATTCGGGGGCGAACGCCTTGCCGTACATGGTTGCCTTTCGGTCCGGTCGCATGCGTCAGCTCGTGTCGTCTATACATGCGATCTCTACACGTCGCGTATACACAGTGCGTATAGAGCGTCGGAGATGAACACGGTGACCCCAGGGGCCTCAGCTTCATCTGTTACCGATCAAGATGCCGTGCGCGCCACGTAGGTTGCCCGTGAGGCGCAGATCACCTTGGGGGCATGCCCGTGGAGACAGGCACGAGGGGGCAGAGCGACCCCCCAACTCGCCTGTACGACGGCCGACTTCGGCATCGCGTGACGCGGGTCCGGCCTCCCGGGCGGCGCTCGCCGTCCGGGTCAGCCGGGTCGACAGGAAGCAGCTGGAAGCAGGCAGCCGATCAGTCGTCCTGTGCTCTCGCTTCGCTCGGCAGGCAGACCTGACGGGCCCACAGGCCCAGCAGAGCCACACCACCGACCAGCAGAGGCACCGGATCGGCGGCGGAGGGCGCCAGCACGTATCCCAGCGCCGTGACCGTGCAGACGGTCAGGGGGATGAACGCGGCGGCGCCCTCCATCCCCGAGCGCAGCGCCGGCCGTCCGGCGCCCAGGACGCTCGCCCCGCCGGGCACCCACGGGCCGACGGCGACGGTCAGCAGTCCTGCGGTGACAAAGACGTCGGCCCACTGGAACGACAGCACCTCGCGGCCACCCGGATCGGCCGGCGACAGCGGCAGACTGTCACCGACCACCATGAAAGACACTCCCACGATCGCCGCCCAGACCGTCGCGCGCTGGTCGTCGCGCACGAGACGTCGCAGGGCGAGCAGGAATCCGAGGAACACGACCTCCGCGGCCCACAGGACGCCGAGCATTCCGGTCCCCGGACGCCACCCCTCACCCGCTCTGCCCAGGAACACCCAGCCAGCCATGAACGCGGCCCCGGCCATGACCGCCCCGTCGAGTACGCGCCGCAGCCAAGCCCGCCATCCCGAACCGGCATCCGCCGCGGCCACCAGACCGGCCATCCCCAGCCCGACCGTGATGGTCACGCCCACGATCACGGCCAGACCAGTCGGCCCACCCGCATCCGGTGCCTGCGCCGGTTGAACCGACAGCCGGGCGAGCACGGCACGGTAGACACCGCCGGCGGCCGCTGAGCCCGCCACCAACAACAAACGCGTCCGTGCTCGTCCGTGCGCCCCCCGTACCCGCAGCAGCAGGGAGAGGGTCAACACCCAACAGCCGACGGACGGTCCGAGGGACATCATCCGCACCCCCTATCTCCCCAACCTCGGCATACAGGTGCCCCCTTCGAGCGGTGCCCGCCGTCAGGGCTTCCCTCCGGCCGCCGGATCCGTACGCAGACCGTACGGAACTCACACCCGCATCGACTGACAAATCCGTCGGATTCACTCGTGTTGCGTAAGGGAGTCCCACGCGCTTGCGGGATGCGCGTCGGCGGGCGCCGCCGCGTACGCGGCCCGTTCTCCGGCCGTCCGTCGCCACTGTCCCAGAGTGATGGGGCCGAGGCCGGCCGCCGTTCGGGCCAGTGCGCGGACAGCGGGGCTGTCGGTGGTGGTGCGCCAGGTGAGCGCCCGATCGAGGGCGGGGGCGTCGTGCAGAGGAAGGAAGACGACGCCCGGCGGCTTGTTGTAGCGGGCCGCGACCTCGCCAGCGGGTGCACGCAGCGCCCTGCGGCGACCAGGGTGAGGATCTCTTGGAAGGTCCGCGCGGCGGGCCCACGGGGGATGCGGCGGCCGAGCGGAGTGCGGGTGAGGACCATGGAGGAGACCCAGTGTTCGGGGGCATCGGGGCCCAGGTCGACGACGTGGTTGGCGGCGAGGTCCTCCAGGGACGCCGTGCCGCGTGCGGCGAGCGGGTGGTCGGCCGACACGGCCAGCACACGGCCCCCGGTGAGCTCGGTGGGGCCGACGGTGAGATCCGGCTCCGCGACGGGCAGCCACAGCACACGGGCGTCGTGCACGCCGGCGCGCAGAGCGGTGAACGCATCGTTGCCGTTGATCTCGCCGAACTGGATGCCGTATTCCGGGTGACGGGCACGGAACGCGTCGACCAGGGGCCGTAGTTCGTGTCCGGCATGGGCGAAGACACCCAGCCGCAGGGTCCGTCCCGTGTTCCGGCCGACCGCCTGGGCCCGGGCGAGTCCTGCGTGGAGGAGGTCGAGGGCCTGCTGCAGGTCTTCGCGGAGACGCCGGCCCACGGGGGTCAGGGTCACGCGGCGGCTGGTGCGGTCGACCAGGGGCACACCGAGGCGGCGCTCCTGCGCTCCGGCTCGGTTCCCTGGCCGACTGCTCCCTCCGCCCGGGACCCACGACCGACACTGTGGAAGCCTTGCTGGGCCGGTCCGCTCGCACCTTCGCCGACTGGGCACGGGACAGCCGCGCCCGCCTTCGGCTGACCGGACCACCCGGCGAGGACGCGCCTGCGCTTGCTCGGCCGCACGGAGGACTGCGACTTCACCACCGCTCGCCCTGACCCTCAGGACCCGCCCTCAGGGCACCGGCGACACCCCTGCGCACGGGGTGTCGCCGGTGCCCCGCGAGGCGGGACTCACACGCGGTCGGCCGCGATCAGGACGTACTGGAAGGAGCCGTCCCGGTAGGACTCGATGAACGCCTTCTCGATGCCGGTGACCAGCGAGGACGTGGCCCGCAGTTCCCAGTAGGGCAGGGTTTGCGGGGTGAGGTCGACGATGGCCTGCGGCACCAGCCTGTTGTCGGCCATGGCACGCAGATACTCCCTGCGCGAGTGGATGTTGCACTCGAAGTGGGCGTTGATCTCGGAGACCCACTTCGACGGCTGCCCGTAGCGGGGGTTCCAGCAGCCGGTGATGGTCACGTACCGGCCACCCACCTTCAGGAAGCGCGAGTGCTCGGCGAACAAGTCGTGGAGGTCGACGTACATGGTCGACTCGTTGTTCCACGAAGCCGTGACGCTGCCCTTGTCGAAGGGCGTGTCGAGCATGTTGCACACGCGGGAACGGACGCGGTCCTCGACGCGCAGTTCCCGCGCGCGCCGGTTGCCGAAGTCGGCCTGGGCGGCGGACAGGGTGACGCCCTCGACCGCGCACCCGAAGCGACGGTGGGCCATGATCATGGATCCGCCGCGCCCGCAGCCGGCGTCGACGAGGGTGTCGTCGGGACCGACGGGGCCGAGGTGGTCCAGCAGGAACTCCGCCTGCGCCGACTCCAGTCGGTGCAACTCCGCGATGAGCTTCTTCTCGTACTCGCTGTGGGCCGGGTCGCCGAGTGCGGCCTTGTCCACGGCACCGATGCCGTAGTGGTGATGGTAGAGACCGTCCACGTCACCGAGGCGGAGGTTGACGGGCCGGGCCTCGTTGTTCCAATAGCGGGCGATGTCCCCCTGGTACGGCGTCGCCGGCGCCGGGATCATGGCGGTGGCGGTCGAGGTGGCGGTCGTTTCAGTGGTCACAGAGATATCCGTTCTTCACCAGAAATCGGGCAGGGTGTAGCGGTAGGTATTGGTGCGGTGCCAGTCGTGGTTGCCGTCGACCCAGGCGGCCACGCCCTTGAGGAAACGCAGCACGGGGGGCAGGGGGCAGGCTTCCGCGAGTTCGGCCGAGGCTGTCTCGAAGGCGTGCTGAAGGTCGTTGTGGACCTCGACGGCCTTCAGATAGGCATCGCGCACGGAGAGCTGCTCGCGTTCCGCGATCACCACGGGAAGGTTCAGGTGGTGTCCCGGGCTGTCGAGTTCCTTGGTGTACGAGTAGAGGTCGTTGACGATGGTGGTCGCGTTGCCGGCCAGGGCGATGACCCGTTGCATGTCCGGCCGGGCGTGCAGGTCCGCGGGCAGTTCGTAGCCGCCGACGGTGTCGGTGATCGTGGGGCAGGGGCGGAAGTTGTTGAACTGGCGCATCGCCAGGTACTCCCACACCTCGGGGACGTGGCCGGTCTGTGCCCAGGCGGCCTCGGCGAGGTAACCCATGTGCAGCCGGGCCATGTCGTGCCGGTAGCGGTCGGCCTGGGAGGGTGTGGCCGCGCCGGCGAAGTAGTCCATGGCGCTGCGGTACGCGCGGCGCGGGGCGTCCGACGCGAGAGACTCCTGCCACGCCGGCGCGTACTCCGCGGTGGTGTGGAAGTGGTCGAGCGCGGTGTGTGCGAGGAGCAGCCGCCCGCCGAGACCGACGGGGGACCCGCCGTGGTCCTCGCAGTAGCAGTCGTCCACCGCGTTCTCCGCGACCATCAGCCTCGTGGCGAGCATCAGGTGGTCGATCGTCGGGGCGTCGGGGTGGCAGGCGACCATGTAACGGCCGACGGAGAAGCCGTCGAACTGCCCCTCCCACTCCTCGGGGTAGAGATGGACCTCGTCCTCTGCCCAGCGCTTGATGCGGCGGCTCACCTCTTCGACGCGCACGGGGTCGGGCTCAGGGACGGGGTGGTGGTAGAGGCCCGGGACGGCTCGTCCCGCGGCGGGCTCGGCGGGTGCCGGGGACACCGGACCGGGGAGCGGGGACGGGTACCTGTCGGCGACGGTGAGCGAGGCCGTGCCCGGTCCGGTCGGTCCGCGCAGGATCCGATGGAGGGCGGAGCCGGCCGCGGTCGTGTCAGGCGTGCCCGGTACGGCGGCGGAGTGCTCCACCGGCGGTGACGGCGTCGGCGGGGGCCCCGGCGGTGGTGGGCGGAGGATCGCGACCGGCGGATGCAGTGCTGCCAGGAAGCCGGAGGCGGTCGGGGTGACCGGACGGTGGTCCGGGGCCGCCGGCGCCGCCGCGTCCGGCACGGCGCTGGGCGGCGGCCCCTGCTCAGGGGTGAATGATCCGAGGGGCCCGGAAGTGGGCATCGTCGGGGGCTCCTTGTTGCGGCGGGGTGGGCGCTCCGAAGTGCGCGGAGCGTGCGTGTCAGGCGTGGACCCTGCGACGGATCAGGGCTTCAGCGCGGACCGGGGGCGATCTGCACGTTCTCCAGCACGCCGACGGCGTCGGGCAGGAGCACCGCGGCGGAGAAGTAGGTGCTGACGAGGTAGGAGATGATCGCCTGCTCGTCGATGCCCATGAACCGCACGGAGAGCCCGGGTTCGTACTCGTCCGGCAGGCCGGTCCGCCGCAGGCCGATGACGCCCTGGCTCTTCTCGCCGGTGCGCATCGCGATGATGGAGCTGGTCTGCTCCCTGCTGATCGGGATCTTGTCGCACGGGAGGATGGGGACCCCGCGCCATGCGGGGACGGACTGCCCGTCGAGGTCGACCTGATCGGGGCGGAGACCGCAGGCGTTGAAGCCGCGTCCGATGGCGGCGATGGTCCTGGGGTGGGCGAGGAACATCCTGGTGCCGCGTCGGCGGCAGAGCAGATCGTCCATGTCGTCCGGGGTCGGGGGGCCGAGCCGGGGCTGGATCCGCTGCTTGAAGTCGGCGTTGTGCAGCAGCCCGAACTCACGGTTGTTGATCAGCTCGTGTTCCTGGCGCTCGCGCAGGGCCTCGACGGTGAGCCTGAGTTGCTCCTCGCTCTGGTTCATCGGACCGTTGTAGAGGTCGGCGACCCGGGTGTGGATCCTCAGCACGGTCTGTGCGACGGAGAGTTCGTACTCGCGCGGGTTCAGTTCGTAGTCGACGAAGGTGCCCGGCAGTTCGGGCTCTCCGACGTGGCCGGCCGAGACGGCGATCCGTGCCTCACCGTGTTTGTTCTGCGGCAGCCGCGTGCGGGAGCCGAACCGGTCGAGGTGGGCCCGAAGAGCGGGCGCCGTGGCCTGGACCGCGGTGAAGTCGGCGCGGGAGAGGGTGAGGAGGGTGCCGGCGGTCTCGGCGGTGACCGTGCAGTCGTGGCGGGCGTCGGGGTCCGACAACGCGTTCGCGCCGAAGTGCTCGCCGTCGGCGAGGACCGCGATGGCGGTCTCACCGCCGTACTTGCCCTCGGAGGTCTCGCTGACCCGGCCGTGGGCGATGAGATGGATCCGGTCCGCGGGGCTGCCTCGCTCGACGAGGACTTCGCCCGCCGTGAAGTCGCGCTGCGCGCAGCGGTCGGCGAGCGCGGTGAGGACGTCCCTGTCCTCGAATCCGCGTAAGAAGGCCAGCTCACCGAGTCCTTGAGGGATGACCCGGACCGTGGCGCCCTCCTGGACGAAGCCGACGCGCCCGTTGCCGAGGGTATGGCGCAGCCGTCGGTTGACCCGGTAGGCGCCGCCCTCGACCTCCACCCAGGGCAGCATCCGCAGCAACCAGCGGGAGGTGATCTCCTGCATCTGCGGGGCCGACTTGGTGGTGGTGGCGAGGGTGCGGGCGGCGGCGGTACTCAGAGCCTGTTGCGGCACGCCTGGGGCGGTCTGCGCCTCCGGACTGCTGTCGACGGACATCGAGGGGGCTTTCTCCTTGCGCGACGGGCCGTCAGGCGCACACGGGTGCGCCGACCGGGAGACAGGGAGGGGTGGGCAGCGGCGAGAAGGATCACGGGAATCCCTCCACCTGCAGAAACCTAGCCTCCCAAGCGGCCACATCCACCAGGCGGACGAGATGCTTACCTCGAAGCAGTGACAATCGGCGCGATGCGTTTATCCGTCCGCCATACGTCTCAGCCGTGCTGTCCCGGGCCACCGCGGCCGGCGTTCCCCGAAACGCGGCGCCACGACCGCCCACCCGGACCGCGTGGCCCGCTGCCGTGTCCCGGCCAGGACAATGCGTTGGCCGTGCCGTACATCCGTGCGGGATGCTGCGTACGTGATCGCCCGAGAAGCAGCTGTCCGCCTGGTCGAGGAACAGCTGGTGCGTGACTACAGGACATGGCTGGCCACCGACCCGGACGCGATGCGCATGGCAGTGCTCGGTGTCGGACAACACGAACTGGTGTGGATCGTCTCCTGGCAGTCCGAGGAGTTCGTACGCACGCGGAGGCCGGAGCGCATGCTGGTCGGCAACGGACCGTACCTGGTCGATCGCGTCGACGGGTCACTGCACCAGATCGGCGTCGTGTCCGCCAAGTCAGGGGCGTGGGAGGCCGACTACCGAACCCGGATACGTGGACTGCCGGTGCGTACGGCGGTGGACGACCTCCACGACGCGGTACGCGCAGTCGCCACCGCGCGCGGACGCGTGCACGCCGTACTGACACTGCGGCGGCGACTGCCGGTCCTGCGCCCGCCGAGGCTCTGGAGTACGTGGGCGCGCTGCTGGACGGTGATCCCCCGGGCCGTCTCCTCGCGGTGGCCACCAGGGCCCTCGTCGCACCGCCCTTCGACCCGGTGTCGGCTGTGGAGACGATTCGCTCCGGTGCGCGGGGCCGGGCCGGGTGACCGAGGGCTGCCGGGGCTACCCGTGGGTGGCGGGCGGTGTCGTCCGTCCGGTGGTGGGGCGGGCACTGTCGGACGGCTCGGGGGTCTCGCAGGTGATCTCGTCGCGCGGGGTGTAGTGGGTGCGGAACGGCTCCCGCCGCACTTCCTTGCCGTCGTCGTAGAAGACGCGCTCCACGGTGACGTCGAAGCCTTCGAGCGGCGTCTGGGGGACACACTTGTCGTCGGTGCGCACCTTCTTGGCCGGCGGCTGCACATGGGTCCGGGGCCCCTTCACCGACCTGATCTCGTCGTAGTGCCTGGTGCCGATGAAGGTGATGGTCACCGAGGTGTCCGTGGACTCGGCCTGGATGTAGACGGCCTTGCCGGAGTCGTTGGTGAACCGGAGGTCGAGACTGCCCCAGGCGACCGTCGCCTCACGGCCCTCCGGGTAGCGCTCGATGTAGAAGGAGTGCGCGCCGTGCTCCACGGGCTTGACCCCGGCGAAGAACATCGCGTTGTACATGGTGGTGGCCACGGCGGACACCCCGCCGCCCGCCGCCTTGGTGAACTGGTCGTCGAGGATCATGATGCCCTCGACGAAGCCGTTGGCCTCGGTGCGCCGGCCCACGGTCCGGTTGAAGCTCCAGGTCTTGTCGGGCATGACGACGGAGCCGTTGATGAGCTGCGCGGCCCGCCCGATGTTCTTCGTGCGGTAGGGGGCCGGTTCGAAGTTGACGGTGAAGGAGGACATCTTCTGCGTCAGCCCCAGCCGTGCGGCATTCTCGCGGGTCACCTCGGGCTGGATGCGTCGCGCGGCCACGTCCGCGGTACGGGCGGAGCCCGTCCTGGTGAGCAGTGGCAGCACCGCCTCGCTCAACGCGCTGTCGCTGATCTGGACGCCGGGTCGGGCGTCCTCGGCCACCGCGACCTGGTCGCCGTCCAGCTTCAGCCTGGCGTTCTGGGCCGTGGTGGTGACGGCGGCCAGGGGGCCGGCGACAGCGGGGGCGGAGCGCAGGCCCTTGGCGTCCAGCTTCGGCACCAGCCGGCCGGAGCCGTCCGGCACCATCCTCAGGTGTTCGCCGAGGACCGCCTGGTCGACCGTGAAGCGCCTGCCGGCCGCGGTGAGGGTGACGGGCGCCGACATGGCCGGCTGAGCGAAGTCGCGCACCGCCCGCCGTACCTCTTCCGCCGTCACCGTGGGCTCGGTCTCGCGGGCGGGAAGGACCGTGACCTTGTCCTCCGCGCCGTGCAGGAAGGAGGTCCGCAGGGTGTCGACGGCGGCGTCCACGTCCAGGGTGTAACCCCTGTGGGCGGCGACCTGCGCGACCCGGCCGTCCGCGAAGGTGACGGCACCGTCGCGGACCTTCTGGTCGAGCGCCTTCGCCAGGTTCCCGAGAGCGGTGTGGGCCTTGTCCTCGTCGAGGCGTACGACCGGCTCGACGTCTCCCCCCGAGTGGAAGAAACCGCCGATCACGCTGAGAGGGTCGGACGCGGTGCGTGTCGCCCGGTCGACGGTCCGCTCGCTGTCGAAGCCGAGTCCGGCCTGCCGCGTGTCGACGGTGCCGCTGCGGTCGCCGACTCGCACGGCCAGCTCTCGCGGGCCGCCCGTGGCCAGGTGATCGTCCAGCTTGCGGATGGCCTCCGCCCGGCTGAGACCCCCGATGTCCACCCCGCGCACCGTCGTACCCGCCTCGATGTCACCGCTCGTGACGAGCAGGGCGGCCAGGTAGAGACCGCCGAGGCCGACAGTCAGCGCACCGCCCGTCAGGACGGGGGACGGCAGGGAGGCTATTCGCAGACGCATGGGGCTCCCGGACGGGTAGCGGCGGGCGGTGCGCGCGGCGGCGCGGCACCGTGGGCGGGTCGGACACCTCAAGCTACCCATAACGGACTACGGGGACGTATGTCGCAGAACACGTATGTTTCAGATCACCTCGAGGTGGTCGCCGCGCGGGGGACCCACAGTGACCACGGCGTGACCCCTGGTGCCGGCGCGCGTGGGGGGAGGGCGTCCCGCAGGCCCTGGATGCCGCGATGTCCCACGCCGATAAATCGGGCACCCACACGGTGCCCGCCGCGTCAGACGCTCAGGCCCGCCTCGGAGAGAATCTCTCCCACCCACGGAAGCGAGGTCACTTGAACGCCGACGACGCCGCCCACTCCGACACCAGCGCCGACTCCGGCTCCGGCTCCGCTCACGACAACCCGAGCCGCGACATCAGCACTTGGTCGATCGAGCGTCTCCGGTCGTTCACCGACCAGGCGCGGGACGGGGAGTTCGAGGCCGTGCGTGTGGTCGCGCAGCGGCATGCCTATGACGCCGGCAGGTCTCCCGAAGCCCGCCGCCGGTGGGCCGCGTTGTCATTGCGGGCCAACCAGCGGCTGAACAGCGACAGTGCGTGGGATCGAGCGCGCACGGCACAGCAGAACTTCATGCTCCGCATGTGGGTGATCGAACGGCTCGGCCCCGATCCCACGGACCCGGACTGGGACCCCGAGACACTCGCGGCCGACACCGTCACCGCACTCGCGCTCACTCCCGCCACGGCCCGGGCTCTCGCCGGTCGCTGGCGCGACCTCCCGATCGAGGAGATCGGCGAGCTGAGGCGGCACAAGAACCTGACGGCGCATGTGCGCGGGCTTGTCGGCCACCTGCGCCCCGGGCCGGTACGGGATCTGCTGCTCACCTGGTCGGAGACGCGGACTCACCTGCCCTGACCGGCGGCGACGGAGGCGTCGGGCTCCCGGGGGCGCGGGTGCGGCGCAGGTGGGTCTCGCTCAGGTCGTGGGTGGCCTCCCGTCGCTCGATCCGCGGACGGTGGCCTGCCCCGGGGGTGATCGCACGATTTGCCGGACCGGCAACAGGAGTGGCCGGACGGGAGCGCGGTGGGCGACGGTGGATCCATGACCGACGACATCGCAACAGGCTCACCCGTGTCCGACCTCGTCCCCTCTGCCGACGGCTACGTCGGGGACCCCGCGGTGCGGGCGGAGTGGGACGGCCGTTATGCCGACCGGACACAGTTGTGGAGCGGTCGGCCCAACGGCGCACTCGTGGCCGAGACCGCCGGGCTCACCCCCGGGCGCGTGCTCGACGTCGGCTGCGGCGAGGGCGCGGACGCCGTATGGCTCGCCCGCGGCGGCTGGGACGTGACCGCGCTGGAGGTCTCCGGTGTGGCGCTGGAGCGGGCGGCCGGGCACGCGCGGGACGCCGGCCTCGCCGTTCGCTGGGTACACGCCGAACTCGCCGAAGCGGCGCTCCCGCCCGGCTCCTTCGATCTGGTTTCCGCGCAGTACCCGGCCTTGCTGCGGACCCCCGACGCCGCGGCCGAACGGGCGCTGCTCGCAGCCGTCGCACCGGGTGGCGTGCTGCTGCTCGTGCACCATGCCGGGATGGAGACCCAGCAGGCGCACGAGGGCGGTTTCGATCCGGCCGACTACGTGTGGCCCTCGATGGTCGCCGAACTGCTCGACGACGACTGGGAGATCGAAGTGGACGAGCAGCGGCCGCGTGTGGCCCCCGACGGTGGAGCCGGCGCCCACCACACCGACGACCTGGTCCTGCGCGCACGTCGACTGCGCTGAGCCTTCTCCGCTCACGGGCCCTTCCTCTTCCCCCCGGCACAGGGTTGTCGTGGCGTCACCTCACCCTGCGAGCCGGTAGGCGTTCGCGATCGTCTCGCGCACGGTTGCCGCGCTTGTCCTTCAGGTCGTCCAGTGGGCCGGACCACCGCGCCGTCGGAACCGACGACCGCACGGTCCCCGGTGAGCAGCGTGACGGTCGCCGCTTCCCCGCCCTCGTGCACCTGCCGACGTGTTCTCCGGTTCTCCACGTGGGGAACACGTTAGGTTGCGCGGTGGCGCGAGTGCGCCGGGGGGCGGGAGAGAAGGGCGGGAAGCGCGGAGCCGGACCGCTCCGGCGCGAGCGCGAGCCCGCGCCACCGCACCCCCAGGACACCGTCATGACAGTGACGTTCAGGAGGGTTCCGGACATGACGACCAAGTACGACGTCAAGCGCGCGCTCAAGGCGTGCTACGCGCCGAGGAACACCGACTGGGAGCTCGTCGACGTCCCCGAACTCCGTTACCTCGCCGTCGACGGGCACGGCGATCCGAACACGGCCGCCGCGTACCGTCACGCGGTCGAGGCCCTCTACGCGGTCGCCTACACCGTCAAGTTCACGAGCAAGCGCGAGTTGGGCGAGGACTTCGTCGTGGGCCCGCTCGAAGGGCTGTGGTGGGCCGACGACATGGACGACTTCCTGGCCAGACGCAAGGACAACTGGCGGTGGAGCATGCTCATCAACGTCCCCGACTGGATCACCGACCCCATGATCGAGGACGCCCGTCGGGCCGCCCTGGCCAAGAAGGACCGGCCCGCCCTCCGGGACGTCCGGCCGGAGATCCTGCGGGAGGGGACCAGTGCCCAGGTCCTCCACATCGGCTCCTACGACGACGAGACACCCGTCCTCACCAGGCTGCACCGCGACTACCTCCCCGCCAACGGCCTGCGGGAGGCGGGGCTGCATCACGAGATCTACCTCAGTGACCCGCGCAGGACCGACCCGGCCAGGCTGAGGACGGTCCTGCGACAGCCGGTGGAGCGGTGGCGGCCCGAGGAGCCGTGAGGCGTTCGCCCACCGCCCTTCACTGCCTCGTGCGGTGCCTCGGGACACGGGCGCGGGCGGTGAGCAGGGCGGTCGCGAGCCCGAGGGCGAGGACGTGGAGCACGACGACGGCCACCGCCACGCCCGTCCCGCCGAGCTGCGACGGGCGCAGGAATTCGTACGGCATCGTCGCCGCGCCGGGGCAGGGTGGGGGCGTACGGGCTGGAACTCCGCGACCACCCAGACCGGTGCGACGGCGTGCAGCAGGACCGTGGCGGCGCGGGCCCACACGTCGTCGTGGGCGCCGAACCACGTGCCCGACGGACTGCTCGGCGCGATCACCGTGCAGTGGACGAGCGCGGACAGGACCACGCCGACCCGCTGCCGCGGCGCCGGGTGACCAGCTCGGAGCCCGGTCGGTCCTCCAGGGGGCGGACGGCGCCGGGAACGGTCGCCGTCCGTTCCAGGTGGGGCCGGATCAGACGGTTCTCGTGGCGTACGGCGGCCAGGAGGTCCAGGGCACTCCGGCGTCGTCTCGCGACCGGTTCCACCAGCACGACCGTTCTCAGCGGCGGACCAGTGTGGGGCGCGCCCGACACGGCGGCCCTCGCGGCGGCGAACGACGCGCCGAGCGCTCGACCCGGACAGTGCCCGACGGCTGCGCGGCAAGAGGTAGGACGGCGAGTCGGGGGCGCCGCGAGAATCCGTGCCGCCCCCGGGCCGTCCGTCAGGCGGGGGCGGGGGCGGGCCGGGGATCGATCCACAACGCCTCGGAGAGGGCGCACAGTTCGCCCTCGGCCGTGGTGAGCGCGACGCCCATCGTGTGTTTGCGGCCGGACTCCGACAGCAGCCAGGCGTACACGACGTGCGGTTCGCCCGTCGCGACCGGCCGCAGGATCGAGCCCGTCAGGGACGCGGTGACCGCGCCCGGACGCTGGGTGCCCAGGAAGCGGCCCGCCCAGTTTCCCGGGCAGTCCAGGGCACCCCAGACCAGTCGGGCCGGGAGCCGGCCGTCCTGGTCGGCGAAGACCGGGGACGGGACCCAGGCGGCGGCCACGAGGGCCGGCTCCGGCACCGGCGCGCAGTGCACGCGCAGACCTCGGTCGGGAGCGCGCAGGCCGCAGCCGAAGCAGTCGACCACACCGGGCGGCGGATCGGACCGGAACCGCTCGGACGCGGCGGCCGCCGCCTCCCAGGAGGGCGCGGCCGGCACGTCGAGCGACAACTCGGCGGGGCGGGCCGCGGCGAGGGGGCGTTCCGCCTCGCCCAGCCGAACGCCCCCGTCCGCCGTCTCCACGACGGGCAGGGCCACTTCGACGGGTGCCGGCCCACGGAAGTCCACCCGTACCGTCCGCGCGTCCAGCCTCTGCGCGAGCGCCCCGGCGACGTATCCGCCGAAGGCCACCCCGGGGTAGCCGACGTACAGCTCCGGCACCACGATCGCGTCGCTTCTCGTCATGATCCCCACTTCAGCACACGCCGGGGACCACACCCCGCCGACGGGCCGGACCCGGTAGGGGCCCGGCCTCGCCGCCGGTGACGTCATGGGGTGTGCCGAGTGTCGTGCTGGTCCGTCACCACCGGTGGGCGACGTCCACCACGACACGGTCGTCCAACTGGAGCACCCGGAACGGCAGTCGGGCACGGACGCCGAGGCCGACCTGGGTCTGGCCCTCGAAGGTGCCGCCGAAGCGGGTGTCCCGGAAGGTGCTGTAGCCGCTGACGTCGACGCCGGGCAGGCGCTTGCCCACCACGCCCGGGTAGGTCGGCGCGCCGGCCTCCAGGTCGTAGCTCCAGGCGCCGATGCGGATGTCGAGGATCGCGCCGCCCTTGACCGGTATGTACTGGCCGCCCCCGTCCGTGTAGAGGCGCTTCACGTACTGGACGTGATAGCTGATCCGGTCGCCGCCGGGTACGTCGAACACCATGCGGTCGTAGCACGCGTGCCGTCCGGCCCTGATGTCCCGCAGGTGGTCGGCGCCCACCGCGGCGCCCCCCTTGGCGCCGCTGCCCCAGCCCGTCGGGCAGGCCGCCACCGCGCGCTCGGCCCCTGTCCTGGTCTCGGCACCCGCGGTGCCGGCCGCCGTCCCCAGCGTGGTGCCCGCGAGCACGAGCACGGCCGCTGCCGCTCCGATACGTCGCATGTCGTACCCCTTGATCATGTTTTGCGGTGTAGCTCTGGTGCCGAGTGAGACGGCTGGGTGCGCGGGATGGTTGCACGCCGGGCCGGGGCAGAACGGGAGATCTCGCCGGTACGCGCCGCGGCGCCGCGCAGTCAGGGGCTCGTGGCGGATACGGCCGTGCCCAACAGGGCCTTCGTCGCCGCGTGCCGAGGAGCCGCGAAGACGTCGGCGGTGGGTCCGGATTCCACGGCCCGGCCCGCCTCCAGCACGGTGACGGTGCTCGTGCGGTCGGCGATGAGCGGCAGGTCGTGGCTGATGAGGACGAGCGTGGTGCCGTTGCGTTCGCGGAGGTCCGTCAGCAGGTCCATGATGGCGCGGCCCGTGTCGGTGTCGAGCGCGGAGGTGACCTCGTCGCAGATCAGGACGTCGGGCTCGGCGGCCAGGGCGCGGGCGACGGCGACCCGCTGCCGCTGCCCGCCGGACAGCTCGTGGGGGTAGCGGTCGGCGAAGGCGGGCGGCAGGCCGACCTGTTCCAGGAGGTGCGCCACGCGCTCCGCGGTCTCCCCGGACGGGCAGCGTCGGTGCAGACGCAAGGGGCGCCCCACGGCGTCGCCGACGCGGCGGCTGGGGTTCAGCGCGCCGAGCGGGTTCTGTGTGACGAGTTGCAGTCCGCGTCGCTGTGCGCGGGTGCGTCCGCGCAGGCCGGTGCTCAGGGCGGTGCCGGCCAGATGGATCGTGCCGGAGGTGCTGCGCTGGAGCCCCACGACGGTACGGACCAGGGTGGTCTTGCCCGAGCCGGACACGCCCACGATGCCGACCGCCGCGCCGGCGGCGACGGTGAGGTCGACGCCGGTGAGCGCGGGCGTTCCGCGGAACGACACATGCAGGTTCCGTACGTCGAGGGCCGGCCGGGTCACGGGGACCGCAGGAGCGGGAGCGGTACGGGTCGTGAGCACGGGTGCGGGGTTCGACGAGCGCGGTCGCGTGCCGAGTTCCACGATGTCGTCCGCGAAACGCTCGACCACGGCGGGGTCGTGGCAGGACAGGACGACGGCCAGGTGGTGTTCGCGGGCGAGATGGCGCAGCAACTCTGCTATCTCGTCGCGCAGTTCGGGGTGGAGGCCGGCGGTGGGCTCGTCCAGGAGGAGGAGGTCGGGGCGGCGGGCCAGCGCGCGGGCGAGGGCGACACGGCGCTGTTGTCCGCCGGAGAGGGCGCCGGGGCGGCGGGTGGCCAGGCGGCCGTCGTCCGGGAGGCGGACCTCGGCGAGGAGCGCGGCCACCGCCTTCGGGTCCCGGTCGGCGGCGAGTTCGCGGACCAGGGTGCGTACGCGCATCCGGGGGTTGAGCCCGGAGCCGGGGTCCTGGCCGACGTAGGCGAGACGGGTGCCGCGCAGGGTGCGCAGTTCCCGGTCGGTGAGGGCGAAGACGTCGTGGCCGAGGACGTCGGCCTGTCCCGACGTGCGGGTGGTGCCCGGCGGGAGGAGGCCGGTGAGGGCGCGCAGCAGCGTGGTCTTGCCGGCGCCGGAGGGTCCGGTGAGGGCGACGAGGCGGCCGGGGCGGACGGTCAGGGACGCCTCGCTCAGCAGGTGCCGGCCGTCGGGTGCGGCGACGGTGAGGTCGCTGACGCGGACCGCCGGGGATTCGTCGCCCGGGGGGTTCTCCGCCTTCGCGTACCGGTCGCGGGTGTGGCTCACAGGACGGTCACCGCCTTCCGGCCGGTCTGGGGGGCGAGGGTGGCGGCCGCGAGGTTGACGCTGAGGGCGAGCAGGCCGATGGCGATGCTGGGGGCGACGACGGACCAGGGGTTGAGGAGGAGGCCGGAGGAGTTCTCGCGGATCATCAACGCCCAGTCGGCGGCCGGCGGCTGGGGGCCGACCTGGAGGAATCCGGCGGTGGCGACGAGGTAGACGGCGGCGACGAAGCGCAGGCCGAACAGGGCCAGCAGGGTGGCGCGCAGGTTGGGCAGGATCTCGCGGACGACCAGGTACCACAGGCGTTCGCCGCCGGCGGCCGCCGCCTCGACGTACCCCGCCTCGGCGACGGGACCGGCCGCGCTCGCCGTGAGCCGGACGGCGTAGGGCACGCCGAGGACGACGGCGGCGGCGATGACGGCGAGGCGGCCGCCGCCGGGCCAGGACAGGGTGACGAGGAGGATGCCGAGCACGGCCGGGAGCAGCATCAGGACGTCGGCGGTGCGTTCCACGAGGCGTCCGACCACGGGGCGTACGGCTCCGACGGCGCCGAGCACCGCGGCCGTGCCGGTGACGAGGAGGGCGACGAGGAGGGAGGAGAGCACGAGGTCGCGGCCGCCGGCCAGCAGTCGGGCGAGGACGTCCCGGCCGAGCTGGTCTCCACCGAGGAGCGCCGCCGAGTCGGGGGTGGCGTAGGGGGCGGTCACCGGTGTGTCCACGGCGTGCGGGGCGATCCAGGGGCCGACGAGGGCCAGCCCGATGAGGAGCAGGGCGGGGGTGGCGCGCAGGGCGGCTGCGAGTTTCACCGTCGGACTCCCGTCGCGAGGTCGCGGACCAGGTCGGCCAGGAGCAGGACGGCGGTGATGACGGCGCCGGAGAGGGCCGTGACGCCGGCGATGACGGGGCTGTCGCGGTCGCTGACGGCGGAGGCCAGGACGGAGCCGATCCCGGGATAGTTGAAGATGGTCTCCACCACGACCGCGCCGCCCAGCAGCATGCCGGTGGAGGTGGCCAGGCCCGCGGCGATGGCGGGCAGGGCCCCGGGGAGCACGTGGTGGGTGAGGACGCGGTGGGGCGGCAGTCCGTCGAGGACGGCCGTCTCCACGTGGGGGGCGCGGGCCTCGTCGGCGAGTGCGGCGCGCACGATGCGGATGTTCCAGCCGGCCTGCGGGACGGTGAGGGCGAGGGCGGGCAGCACGAGCATGGTCCAGTCGGCGGGGGTTCCGTCGGCGCCGGTGAGGGTGACGGCGGGCAGCCATCCGGTCCACAGGGAGAGCACCAGGACCAGGGCGACGGCGACGACGAACTCGGGCAGGGCGAGGACGGCTGTCGCCGTGCCGGAGACGGCCCGGTCGAGGCGGCCGCCGGGGCGCAGCGCGGCCCAGCAGCCCGCGGCGAGGGACACGAGCGCGGTGAGCAGCAGGGCGATGCCGCCGAGGAGCAGGGTGTTGGGGAAGGCGCTGGAGAGCAGGTCGGTGACCTTCTCGCCGCGCGCCGAGGTGCCGAGGTCGCCGGTGGGCAGGCCGGTCATCCAGTCCCCGAAGCGTTCGAGCACCGGGCGGTCCAGGCCGAGCAGCGCGCGGCGGGCGTCGACGTCGGCGGCGCTCTCGCCGCGTTCGGAGGTGGCGGTGGCGGCGTCGCCGGGCAGCAGTTCGACGGTGCCGAAGACGAGGGCGAGGAGCACGGCGAGCAGGACCGCCCGCTTCAGCAGGACCGTGCCCACCCGGGCGAGCACCTGGACAGGGGTACGCGCCGACCGCCCGCCCGGGGTGACCCGGGAGGCGGCCGGCGCGGTGATGTCGGGGGTCAACTGGCCAGCCACGCGCCTTCGAGCTGCACCCTTCCGTACCCGGGCAGGGTCGGCAGCCCGCGCACCTTGGCCCCGGCGAGGTCGATGCCGTCGGCCATGCCCCACAGGAGGTAGCCGGAGCCGTCGTACTCGATCTTCTGCAGCTCCTTCAGCAGTGCGGTGCGCTCGGCCGGGGCGGCGGTGCCGATGGCCTTCTCGTAGGCCGCGTCGAAGTCCTTGTCCTTCCAGCCGGCCTCGTTGGTGCCGCTGTCGGAGACCATGGTCTTGCTGGCGAAGAAGACGACGGAGTCGTTGGTGCCCCAGTAGGTGGTGTAGAGGTCGCCCTTGAGCCAGGTCTTGTCCCAGAAGGTGGCTGATTCCTGCTTGACGACCTTGATCTTGACGCCGGCCTCGCGGACCTGGGTGGCGAAGAGGGTGGCCGACTCGGCGAGGCCGGAGATGTCCTCGGTGGTGTACAGCTCGTAGGTCTTGGAGGTGTCGAACTTCGCCTCCTTCAGCAGGGCCTTGGCCCTGGTGAGGTCGCGGGTGCGCTGCGGGAGGCCCTTGTCGTAGGCGGGGTCGCCGGTGCCGAGGACGTCGTTGGCGACGGTGCCGTAGCCGGAGAGGACCTGCTTGACCATGGCCTCGCGGTCGACGGCCAGGCGCAGCGCCTCGCGGACCCTGGGATCGGCGAAGGGGCCGTCGGCGGTGCGCATGACGAGGGGCATCGCCATGTCGTTGGGGCGGCGGACCGCCTGGATGTCCTTGCGGCTCGCGGCGGTTCGGGCGGCGACGGCGCCGACGTTGGAGGCGAGGTCGATCTGGCCGGCGAGCAGGGCGCTCGCCATGGCCTGGGGGCTCTCGAAGATCTTGACCTCGATGGCGTCGAGGTGGACCTCGCCGCCGTACCAGTCGTCGTTGCGGACGAGGCGGGCGTTGCCGCCGCGGAACCAGTCGAGCTTGAAGGGGCCCGTGCCGGGGGCCTTGGCTATGTCCTTGTCGGTGGTGCCCTCGGGGACGACGAAGGTGGTGAGGCGGACCAGCAGGGGCAGTTCGGCGTTGGCGTAGTCGGAGACGATGACGACGGTGTCGGTGCCGTCGGTGGTGATGTTCTTCGCCTGGATGCCGGGCAGGCGGGAGGCGCCGGAGGGGGTGGCGCGCAGCCGCTTGAGCGAGAAGACGACGTCCTCGGCGGTGACCGGTGTCCCGTCGTGGAAGGTGGCGCCCTTGGCGAGGGTGAACCGCCAGGTCTTCAGGTCCTCGGAGGGCTTCCAGCTCGCGGCGAGGCGGGGTTCGGTGTTGGGCTTGGCGCCGGGGACGGTGAGGGTGTCGTAGAGCAGGCTGATGATGAGGTAGTCACTCTCGTTGGCCTGGCTGCCGTGCGGGTCGCGGGTGATGGCACCGGCGCGGCCGAGCGCTCCGACGCGCAGGGTGCCGCCCTTGCGGGGCTTGGCCGAGTCGCCGGTGGCCGAGGCCGTGGGCTTGTCGTCGTCGCCGCCGCAGGCGGTGAGCATGACGCCCGCGCCGATGGCACCGCCGGCCCAGAGCAGTTGACGTCGCGTCAGGTCCACTTGTCCCTCAATTTCCCGCTGTTGACTTAATTTGCTTAGCCTTACCTATCTTGTGCGGCGGCTGTATGACAAGACCGCCCTGCATGTGATCTTCATCAACTTAGGCAAGCCTTCCCTGCATTCTTCGGGCTGGCTATGTTTCCGGAGGTCGACCGGAGCCGCACCCGACCACGCGGCCCCTCCCGGGCGGCCTTCTTCGCCATGCCCGTCGACCGCTCGACACAGCCCCACCCGCAGATCACCGCACCGCGCCCGCACACGCATTCCGCACCGGAACGGACGGACCCCCCATGCCCACGGGTAGCACTCCCGTACGCCTGCTCGACAGCGACTCGGCGGCGGAACTGACCGCCGCCGCCCACACCCTTCTCGCCGCACACGACGGCGATTCCACCCACCCCGGCCTGCTGGCCAGGGTCCCGGCCGTCGCCGCCTCGTTGAGCGAACCGATCCGCCACGCCTGCCGTCCCGTCGACACCGCCGACGGACTGTTCGTCCTGCGCGGCCTGCACGTCGACGACGACGCGGTGGGCCCCACCCCGGACCACTGGTCCACCGCCGGGAACGCCGGAGCCGTCCACGACGTGGTCCTGCTCCTGCTGTCGACGGTCATGGGCACCCCCATCGCCTGGGAGGGACAGCAGGACGGCCGTTTCGTGCACAACATCGTGCCGAGCCCCGGCCACGAGGAGGAGCAGACCGGCGCCAGCAGCAGCGTGCTGCTCAGCCCGCACACCGAGGACGCCTTCCATCCGGGCCGCGCCCATCTGCTGATCCTCGGGTGCATGCGCAACCCCGACTCCGTCGCCACCACGGCCGCCGGCATCAGGAACGTCGAACTCTCGGACGCCGACGTGGAGTTGCTGAGCCGCCCGGTGCTGCCGATCCTCCCCGACGACGCCTACGAGGAGGCCCGGGCGTACCAGGGCGACCCGCCGCCCGTGCCCACCCTGTGGCAGTCGCGCGAGGGTCTGACCCTGCGCTTCGACCCGGCCTACACCCCGCTGGACCAGGCGCCCGAGGACCACCGCGCGGCCTACGCCCGCCTGGAGGACGAACTCGCCCGCGTCAGCGTGGCCGTGAGCCTGGAGCCCGGCGAGGTCCTGGTCGTGGACAACGACCTGGTCGTGCACGGACGGGTCCCCTTCAAGGCCCGGTACGACGGCACGGACCGCTGGCTGAAACGTTCCTCTGTACGGGCGAAGGGCCGCCGGACGCGGCCGCCCGCCGAGGAGTCGGAGCACGGCTACGGGCAGGCCGCCGTGGAGGCCCACGCATGACCGGCATCGACAGCACCGGAGGAACCGCGATGACGCCCGACGACACGACCCTGCGCATTCTCAGCACCAGCGACGTGGCCGGAATCGACATCTCCCTCGCCGACGTCGTGTCCGTGGTGGAACAGGCCTACCGCACCCTCGCCGACGGGCAGTCCGACAACCCCCGCAAGCTCACCGTCAAACCGCAGGACGGCCACTCGGTGGCGTACGCGATGCTCGGCCGGGACGGCGTGCGCGGCGTGGTCGCGGTGAAGACCTCGTACAAGTACGGACTGCACGAGGACCGAGACAAGCAGCACTACTACACGACGCTGACGCTCTACGACGACGAGAGCGGACTGCCGGTCGCCATGCTGGACTGCGGCCGGGTCGGCGCCCTGCGGACCCCGGCGGTCTCCGCACTGCTGGCCCGCGAACTGGCCGCGCCCGGCGCCCGCAGCGCCCTGGTCGTCGGCACCGGCACACAGGGGCGGCTCGCCCTGCCGTTCCTGCTGACCACGCTGCCCGACCTGGAGCGGCTGATGCTCTTCGGCACGCATCCGGACGGCATACAGGCCGTGCGCGAGCAGTTGCGCACCCACTTCCCCGACCGTGAGCTGGAGGTCGTCACGGATCTGCGGGCGGCGGCCGGGGACGCGGACATCGTGCTGGCCACGGCGGGCCCCAACACCCCCGCCTCCGTGGACGCCGAGTGGCTCAAGCCCGCCGCCCTGTCCGTGCTCATCGGCTACGGCATCGCGCCCTCGACCCTGCACCGCGCCGACCGGGTGATCGCCACCAGCGCCGCGCAGATGCGGGTCACCGGCGTGGACATGGCCGACGCCGACGGACAACTGCCGGAGGTGGACGCCGAGTTCCCCGAGGTCCTCGCCGGCCGCGCCGAGGGCCGCACCGACGCCGGGCAGCGGATCTTCGCCTACAACAGCGGGCTCGTCGTCACCGACATCGCCCTCGGTCACCGGTTCGCCCAACTGGCCCTCGCCCAGGGCCTGGGCACGGCGGTGCCCCTGTGGAAGTGACGGCGGCACTCCCCTCCCACACCACGCCCGAGGTGCGGGCCCTGCTCGGCGACGCGCTGCTGCACGAGCTGAGCCACGGCCTGCGCGGCCCGTACCACGTGCTGCTGCCGGAGCGGTTCGACGCCAACGCGGCCGCCTTCCGCCAGGCGTTCGCCGAGGCGGGCGTGGACGGCCGGGTGTACTACGCGAAGAAGGCCAACAAGGCCGCCGTCCACGCCGAGCGGGCCGCCGTGGCCGGACTGGGCGTGGACGTGGCGAGTCAGGGCGAGCTGCGCGAGGCCCTGGCCGCCGGCGTCCGGGGCGAGGACCTGGTGGTGACCGGCCCCGCCAAGGCGGACGACCTGCTGCGCGTGGCCGTGCTCCAGGGCGCTCTCGTCGCGGTCGACGCGCTCGACGAACTGGACCGCGTCCTGTCGCTCGCGGCGGACCTCGGGCGCACCGCACGGGTGCTGTTGCGCAGACTGCCCCCGCAGCAGCCGCACAGCCGCTTCGGCCTGGACGACGGCGAGCTGGAGCAGGCCCTTGGGCGGTGCGTCACCGGCCCCGTCGACATGGAGGGCTTCAGCTTCCACCTCTCCGGCTACGACACGCGGCAACGCACCGACCTGGCAGCCGAGTTGATCGGCCTGTGCACGCGTGCCCGCGAACTCGGGCTGCGTGCGGACCGGATCAGCATCGGCGGCGGCTTCGCCGTGGACTACGTCGGCGCCGAGGAGTGGCTACGGTTCGAGGAGAGCAGGCGCCCCGAGCACTTCCATGCGGAGAAGTCGTTCGGGGGTTTCTACCCGTACCACTCCCCCGTCGCCGGCGCCGACGCCCTGCGGACGATCCTGACGGCCACCCCGACCGGCTCGGGCGAGGGCACCACCCTCGCCGGGCTGCTGCGGGCGGCCGGTGTCGCCCTGCTCGTCGAACCGGGCCGGGCCCTGCTGGACCAGGCCGGGTTCACCGTCTTCCGGATCCAGGGCGTCAAGGAACGCGACGGCTACGCGCTCCTCACGGTCGACGGCAGCAGCCTCAGCCTCTCGGAGCAGTGGTTCGACAGCGAGTTCCTGCCCGATCCGGTGCTGGTGCCGGCCGGCACCGGCCCGAGGGCCGACGCGGGACCGTACCCGGCCTGCGTGGGGGCGGCGACCTGCCTGGAGTCGGACATGCTGACCTGGCGGAAGGTCCCCTTCCCCCTGCGGCCGGCCGCCGGTGACCTGCTCGTGTACCTCAACACGGCGGGATACCAGATGGACTCCAACGAGTCGCCGTTCCACGACCTCCCGCTGCCCCCGAAGGTCGTCGTCGAGCCCTCGGCCTCCCCCTTCCGCTGGCGCCTCGACCGCCACCCCCACTGAGCACCCCCCAGGAGCCCTCCATGGACGACCCCCTGTACCGGCCGCCCGTCGTGCGGCAGGTCTCCGAACTCATCGGCGCCACCCCGCTGTTCGAGCTGGCCCGCACGGAGAGCGACACCCGGCTGCTGCTGAAGCTGGAACAGTTCAACCCGACCGGCACCGCCAAGATACGCATGGCCCGGCAGATGGTCATCGACGCCGAGGAACGCGGCCTGCTGCGTCCCGGCGGCCGGATCGTCGAGTCGACCTCCGGCAACACCGGGCTCGGCCTGGCCGTCGTGGCCGCCGAGCGCGGCTACACCTTCACCGCCGTCGTCGACCACCACGCCGCCGTCGACAAGCTGCGTGCGATGAAGGCCCTCGGCGCGGAGCTGGTGTACGTCGCCGAGGAGGGCGACGGGGACCTGGCCACCGCCGCCCGCGAGGAGTTCGCGGAGAAGCTGGCCGCCGAGTCCGACAACGCCTACTTCACCGAGCAGCACAACAACATGGCCAACGGCGTCGGCTACCACCCGGTGGCCCGGGAACTCCACGCCGCGCTGGACGGCCGTATCGACATCCTCATCGGCGCGGTGGGTACCGGCGGCGGACTGTTCGGGACCGGGGGCCCGCTGCGGGAGACCGTGCCCGGACTGCGGATCGTCGGCGTGGAACCGAAGGGGTCGATCGCGTTCGGACCGCCCGCGCACGACTACCACCAGTCGGGCACCGGCACGCCCGAGGGCGCCACGATCGGCGCGATGGTCGACTACTCGCTGCTGGACGAAGGCGTGAAGGTCGGCGACGTCGAGGCGTTCGCCACCGCGCGAGCCGTCGCCCGGCGCACCGGACTGCTCCTCGGCGGCTCGGCCGGCGGCGTCGTGCACGAAGCCCTGACCCGGCTGTCCGCACTGCCGCCCGGCACCACTATGGTCGCGTTGATCAACGACGGCGGGGAGAAGTACATGGACACCGTCTTCGACGACGACTGGATGGCCGCCCGTGCTCTCCTCTCCCCCCGGGTGGAGCGCGAGATCGACGAGTTGCTGACCAAGCTCCGCCGCACCACAGCACCCGAGTCCCCGCAGGAAACCACCTGATGCCACCCGCCCTGACCCGTCTCCTCACCGACAGCCGCGCCCTGGCGACGCTCGCCGTCCCGCTCGCGCTCACCCAGCTCGCCCAGGTCGCGCTCACCACCACCGACACGATCATGATGGGCCTGCTCGGCACCGAGGCCCTGGCCGCCGGCGGTCTCGCGCTGGTCATCTTCAACCAGCTGCGGACCATGGGGGTCGGCCTGGTGACCGCCGTCGGCAACCAGGTCGCCGCGGCGGACGCGCGCACCGAGTCCCAGGGCACGGAGGCGGACGCCGGCGCGGCGGAGGCCGCCCACGAGGAGGTCCGGGACCTGGTCCGGGCGAGCCTGCTGCTGTCCACGCTCGCGGGTCTCGCGGGCGCGCTGCTGATGGTGGGCATCGGGCACGCCGTGGTGCATCTCGGCCAGGACGCGGACGTCGTCGACGCGGCGAAGCCCGTCCTGTACGCGCTGGCGCCCGGACTGCTGCCCTGCCTGTGGTTCCAGGCGATACGGCAGTTCACCGTCGGCATGCGCCGCCCGCAGGCCCTGTTGCGCATCACCATCGCCTCGATCGCCGTCAACGCCGGCCTCAACTGGGTCTTCATCCACGGCACCTGGGGCCTGCCGAAGCTGGGTCTGCCGGGCATCGGGCTCGCCACGACCTCCGTGTACGCGCTGTCGTTCCTGGCGCTGTACCTCTCGGCCCGGCGCGATCCCCGGCTGGCGCCGGTGCTGTCGCTGAGCATCTGGAAGACCCGCCCGGCCACCCTGCGCCGCCTCACCGGCCTGGGCGCGCCGATCGCAGCCACCTACGGCTCCGAGGCGGGGTTCTTCTCCGTCGTCGCCCTGCTGGTGGGCAGCTTCGGCACGGCCGCGCTGGCCGCGCACACCGCCGTCAACCAGCTCGTCTACATCGTCTTCCAGATCGCCGTCGGCCTCTCCCACGCCGCGTCCCTCGGCGTCAGCCGTGAACTCGCCCTCGGCAACACGGCGGCCGCCCAGCGGCTGAAGTCCACCGCCCTGGCGTGCGCCGCCGCCGTGATGGCGGTCGTGGCACTCCTGTACGCCGCTGTGCCGCATCTGGTGCTGGCCCCGTTCTTCGAGGGCGAGAGCCGGACGGCCACCGACCTCGCGACGAGCCTTCTGCTGATCGCCGCGGTGATGCAGTTCTTCGACTGCGCCCAGAACATCGGTGTCGGCCTCCTGCGCGGCCTCGACGACACCAAGGGCGGCTTCCGCATCACGCTGGTCGGCTACTGGCTCGTGGGCCTGCCCGCCGCGCTGCTCCTCGGCTTCGCCACGGGCTGGGACACCGTGGGCATCTGGCTCGGCCTCCTCACCGGCCTCGCCACCACCGCGTTCCTGCTGCTCCGCCGCTTCAACAAGGGCGTACGCCTGCGGAACACGACGACGGCGATGGCGGCCTGAGGGCCGCGGCTCATCGCCGCACCACCGGCCTCGGGGGGCGTGCGCCCGGTCGGGGAAGACGGCCCCGCCTCACGCCGTCCGCGGTGCCGGCGCGGGCCGCTCCCCCGAGCCGCGGACGATGAGGCGGGTGGGGACCGTGATGGTGCGGGCGCGGGTGCGATCGCCGTCGAGGCGGGCCAGGGCGACGGTCGCGGCGGTTCTGCCGAGTTCCTCGGCGTTCTGGGCGACGACGGTCAGGGCCGGTTCCAGGGCGTCGGCGAGGGCCACGTCGTCGAAGGCGACGACCGCCACGTCCTTGCGTCCGGTGCGGGCGAGTTCGGTCACTATCCCCAGCGCGACGATGTTGTTCCCGGCGAACAGGGCGGTGGGGGGATCGGCCAGGCCCAGGAGTTGGGACGTGGCGACGGAGGCACCGCGCTGGTCGTGGGCATTGGTGACCAGAGCGCGGTCGGCGGGGAGGCCGGCCTCCTGGAGGGCGGAGCGGTAGCCGGCCAGACGCTCGCGGCGGGTGTACAGCTTGGTGGGCAGGTCTCCGATGAAGCCGATGCGGCGGTGTCCGTGGGCGATCAGGTGGGCGACGCCGTCGTGGGCACCCGTACGGTTGCTGCTGACGACATGGTCCGTGGCCAGGGCCGCTCCCGGACGGTCGAGGAACACCACGGGCAGCCCGGCCGCGCGGTGGGACTTGAGGTGGGAGTGGTCGGCGCCGACGGACGGCACGACCATGAGGATGCTGATGCGGCGGGCCAGGAACTTGTCCGTCAGGGCGCGTTCACGGTCGGGGTCGTCGGCGCTGGAACCCATGAGCAGGGTCAGGCCCCGGTCGCGGACGGTGTCCTCGATGCTGCTGGCCACGGCCCCGAAGAAGGGGTTGCCGAGGTCGGGGATGACCAGTCCGACGGTGGTGTCGGGTCCGCCGACCCGGATGTTGCGGGCCATGAGGTTCGGCTGGAAGCCCAGCTTGGCCACGGCGGCCATCACCTGTTCCCGGGTCTGGGCGGAGGCGGGTCCGTCCTCGTTGAGGACACGGGAGACGGTCTTGGCGCTGACGCCCACTTCGCGGGCGACGTCGGCCAGGGTGGGGCGGCGGTTCGCTGCCATGGAGGAACGGTCTCCCTGCGCTCGTCGGTTCCGGCCGCGGCCTTCGGCCGGAACCTGTGAGTGTCTCGAAATCGTGGCGGCGTCAGTCGGCCTGGACGCCCGCGGCCTTCGCCGCCGCGGAATCCGCTACGACAGTATCCCCGGCCTCGTCGACGGTGAGCGCACCGGTCATGATGGCGACGACCTCGGCCATGGAGTAGTCGGAGGGCTTGATCACGGCGGCCCGCCGGCCCAGCCGGTGGACGTGGATGCGGTCGGCGATCTCGAAGACGTGCGGCATGTTGTGACTGATGAGGACGACCGGCAGACCCTTGTCGCGGACCCGGCGGATGAGGTCGAGGACCTGACCGGACTCCTTGACGCCGAGGGCGGCGGTGGGTTCGTCCATCACGACGACCGAACGGGCCCAGGCCACGGAGCGGGCGACCGCGACGGCCTGGCGCTGCCCGCCGGACAGGGTCTCGACCGACTGGGTCAGCGAGCGCAGACCGATCTTCAGGTCGGCCATGTGTTCGGCGGCCTCGTCGCGCATGCGCTTCTTGTCGAGCATGCGGAAGACGCTGCCGAGGACACCGGGCCGGCGCAGTTCGCGTCCGAGGAACATGTTGGAGGCGATGTCCATGGAGGCGGCCACGGCGAGGTCCTGATAGACCGTCTCGATGCCGTGGGCGCGAGCGCTCTGCGGTCCGGAGAAGGTGATCGGTTCACCGTTGAGGCGGATCTCGCCCGCGTCGGGGGTGACCGCTCCGGTGAGGGCCTTGATCAGGCTGGTCTTGCCCGCCCCGTTGTCGCCGATGACGGCGAGGACCTCACCGGGCAGCAGGTCGAAGTCGGCGCCGTCGATGGCGGTGACGTGGCCGTAGCGCTTGACCAGGCCGCGGGCCTGCAGAACGGGCGTGACGGTGCTGGTGGCGGTCATCGGGCCTTCTTCCGGGAGATCTGGTCGACGGTCACCGCGAGGATCACCAGGACGCCGGTGATCAGGGTCTGGTAGATGGAGGCGACGCCCATCAGCTGCAGACCGTTGCGGAAGACACCGACGATGAGGACGCCGATGAACGTGCCGAGCACCGAGCCGCGGCCGCCGAAGAGGCTGGTGCCGCCGAGGACCACGGCGGTGATGCTGTCGAGGTTGTCGGTCTGCCCGGCCTGCGGATCGCCCACGCCGGTGCGGGAGATGAGCAGCAGGGCGGCGATGCCGTAGAGGATGCCGGCGACGGTGTAGACGCCGATGGTGAGCCGGCCCGTGCGGATGCCGTTCAGGCGCGCCGCTTCCGGGCTGTTGCCGAGGGCGTAGACGTGGCGGCCCCAGCCGGTGCTGCTCAACGAGTAGGCGAGCAGGAGGAACAGGGCGATGGTGACCAGGGAGCCGTAGGTGATGTCGGTCTTGCCGAGCGGGAAGGTCTGCCCGAGGGCCGTGAGGGGGCCGGGCAGGTTGGTGACGGTCTGTTCCTCGGAGTAGATGTGGGTCAGGGCGAACGCCACGTTGAGCATGCCGAGGGTGACGATGAACGGCGGCAGCGGGATCTTCTGCACCAGCAGCCCGTTGAGCAGTCCGAAGCCGCCGCAGACGACCAGGCCCAGGGCGATGGCGGCGAGCGGGGGCAGGGAGCCCTCGGCGGCCATCTTGGCGATCATGATGCTGCCGAACGCCATCACGGCACCGCACGACAGGTCGATGCCCGCCGTGAGGATGATCAGGGTCTGTCCGATGGCGAGGGTGCCGACGACCATGACCTGCTGCACGATCAGCGAGAAGTTCCCGCCGGTGAGGAACTGGTCGGAGGAGAGGGAGAAGAAGGCGCAGGCCAGGAGCAGGGCGACCAGCGGGCCGGTGGTCGGTGCCGTGAGCAGCCTGCGGGCAGTGTTCGGTGCTTTGAGCTCGGCGTACGGCGAGGACGTGCCCGGAGGTGTGGTCGTGGCAGTCATGCGAAGTCCTTGTCGGAAGACAGAGGTCGTCGCCCGCGCTGATCGGGGAGATCGGCGGACAGGAGGACGGGCGGGCGGCCGCCCCGGTCGGAGGGAGGGGACGGCCGCCCCGCTGAAGGGTGAGGCCGAGTCGTACGGCCTCGGGGGGCGGCTCAGCCCCAGCAGTTCTCCAGGCCGTAGGCGGTGTCCTTGGAGGTGACCCCGTCCTGTGCCTTGTCGGTGATCAGGGTGACGCCCGTGTCGGTGTAACCGGATGCCTTCTTGCCGTCCTTGGCGTACGTGACGACGGCCTTGACGCCCTCGGCGGCCATCTTCAGCGGGTACTGCTGCGAGGTCGCGGCGATCTTGCCGTCCTTGACGGCCTGGGTGCCGGTGCAGCCACCGTCGACGGAGACGATCAGGACGTCCTTCTCCCGGCCCTTGGCCTTGAGCGCGGTGTACGCGCCGAGCGCGGCCGGCTCGTTGATCGTGTAGACGACGTTGATGTCCGGCTCCTTCTGGAGGCAGTTCTCCATCGCCGTCTGGCCCTTGGCCTGGTCGCCGCCGGTGTCCTGGGCACAGGCGACGTCCTTGTCGGTGGCGCCGAAGCCCTTGAGGAATCCGTTGTGCCGCTGGACGCCGACGGAGACACCCGGCGCGAGGTCGAGGGCGGCTATCTTCGCGGTCTTGCCCTTCATGGCGGCCTTGGCGTACTCGCCGATCAGCTCGCCCGCCTTGAGGTTGTCGGTGGCGAACAGGGCGTCGACGGCGCTCTCGGGCTCGGTGGGGGTGTCCAGGGCGATCACGAGGACGCCCTTGGCCTTGGCCTTCTCGATCGCGGGCACGATGGCCTTGGAGTCGCTCGGGGTGATCAGGATGCCCTTCACACCGGCGGCCACCATGTTCTCGATGGCGGTGACCTGACCGGCGTTGTCGCCGTCGAACTTGCCGGCCGCCGTCATCAGCTTGACGCCCTCGGCGTCCGCGGCCTTCTCGGCGCCTTCCTTCATCTTCACGAAGAACGGGTTGGTGTCGGTCTTGGTGATCAGACCGACCTTGACCTCGCCCGAACCCGAGCCCGAGCCCGAGCCGGTGGAGCTGGAGCCCGAGCCGGATCCGCAGGCCGTCAGGGTGAGGGCCGCGACGCCCGCGACGGCGGCGGTTCTGACGAGGGAGGAGGACAGGCGAGCGGTACGAGACATGTGCGACTCCTGTGGGATAGCGGACGGCACGGGATCAGGTTCGGTGCGTACCGTCCGGGGGTGTCATCGTTGACTTATGTCATCGTTGACACCGCCTGGCCAGGATGATGGACTCCGTCTCCCGGAAACGTCAATGCCCTGCACTCGTCACAAATCGGCAACGTAGGCGCCCGTCGCCCCCGCGGCCGTCCGGCAGCGGTGCCGGGGCGCGTCCGGAAGGCCCGTTCGTTCGTCAGAGAAGAGCAGCTCATGAGCCCGCGTCAGATCACCGTTCTGGGAGAGTGCGTCGCGGACGCCTTCGCCGAACCCTCCAGCGCCTCGAACGAACTCGCCCTGCGCGTCATGCCGGGCGGCGGTCCCGCGAACACGGCCGTGGCCCTGGCCCGGCTGGGGACCCCGGCCCGCTTCCTCGCACGGTTGTCCGGCGATGTGTTCGGCCGCCTCTTCCGGGCCCATCTGGAGGCGTCCGGGGTGGACCTGTCGAGTGCCGTCCAGGCCGCCGAGCCCAGCACGCTGGCCGTGGCGGAACTGGATTCCCAGGGACAGGCCGCGTTCTCCTTCCACGCCCAGAACACGGCCGACTGGCAGTGGTCGGCCGCGGAGCTGGCACGGGTGGACCTGTCCGGCACGGCCTGTCTGCACACCGGGTCACTGGCCCTCGTACGGGAACCCGGCGCGGCGGCGGTGGAGGACTTCCTGGCGGCGGCCGCCCCCGCCGCGACCATCAGCATCGACCCCAACGTCCGCCCGCTGCTGGTGCGGCCCGACGTCTACCGCGCCCGGCTGGCCCACTGGTGCGCCCTCACCGATGTGCTGCGGCTGAGCGAGGACGACCTGGAACTGCTGCTGCCGGGCACCGCGCCCGAGCAGGCCTGCGACATCTGGCACGCGGCCGGCGCGCGGCTCGTCGTGATCACGCGCGGCGCCGACGGCGTACTGGCCTCGCTCGACGGCGAGCGCGTGCGGGTGTCCGCCGTGCGGACACCGGTCGCCGACACGGTCGGGGCGGGCGATTCCTTCACCGCCGGGCTGCTGCACCACCTCGGCGCCCGCGGTCTCCTCGGCGGCCGGCTCACGCGGCTGAGCCTCGACGACGTCGCGGAGGCGTGCCGCTTCGCCGTCCGGGTCGCGGCCCTGACCTGCTCGGTCGTGGGCCCCAACCCGCCGTGGGAGAGCCAGTTGACGCAGGTCACCGCGGCCGACCTCGTCTGACGGCCGGCCGCGCCGGCCACCCGGCGGCGCGGCCGGACTGTTGACGCGCCGGCCGGACTCACCCCATCATCGGGCCACGCGATGTCATCGATGACATGAGTCGGCGATGACATCCGGTCGGCGTCGACGTCGACGGCCCCGGGAGGACGTCACTCCGCCCGTGACCGGCCCCCGAACCGACCCCCGACCCCGGAGGCACCGCACCGTGAACAAGACCCTGCTCGCCGAGTTCACCGCCCGCGAGGGCACCGAGGACGAGGTCACCCGCCTGATCGTGGAGTACGCCGAGAAGGTGCGCGAGGAGGAAGGCAACATCACCTTCGACGTCTACACCAAGGCGTCCCGCCCCCGCGCCTTCTGGATCTTCGAGGTGTACCGGGACGAGAACGCCTTCCGGGCCCACATCCAAGCCCCGTACGGCGGCCCGTTCAACGCGGCCCTCGCCCCGCTGATCGAGGAGGACGCCTCGGTGCTCACCTTCCTCGACCCCGTGACCTGACGCGGCCCCCGCTCCGCCGGCCGGACGCGCGGTGCCGCCGGGCCCGCCCCGGACTGGAAGCCCGAAACGGCTCCTGCGGCACCGTCCTCACCCGCCGCCCGGCCCGGTGCCGTCCGGGCCCCTCGCCTCGGCGGGATGCCCCCGACCGGGTGGCACCCGGCCGATGCGCAGCTCGACCGGCTCCTCCTCCCATTCCGCGCGGGTACGAGGCGGCGGCACCTCCACGCCCGCGATGCCGGCCGGGGCCGAGAACTCCCGGCGGAGCCGGTCGAGGAGGTGGCGAGCCGTGTCCCGGGTCCGGGGGGAGCCGTCGGGATCGTCGATGCTCAGGCCCAGCACGGTCGCGCCGTCGTGCGTCAGCGCGATGACGGCCCCGTAGAACGCACGCGCCCGGACGTACAGCGCGAAGCCGCTGCCGGAGCCGTCGCCCGACCGCAGCTCGGCGAGAGCCTCGGCGTCACCCTCGTGCGGCTCCCCCACGACATGGGTCCTTACGAAGGCGCGCAGCCGCTCGTCACCGGGGTCGGCCGTGTCGACGTGGCGGTCGATGAAGGTTCGGAGGACGTCGGGCCTGCACCCCGGCACCCACACATAGACGTCCAGACAGGGAGGCATGACCTGATCCCGACCGCGACGTCAGTCGCAGCAGTCGCAGCAGCACTTGCACGGATTGCAGCAGCCGCCACCACCGCAGCCGCAGCCGTCGCCCGAACCGCCCCCCGAACCGCCCGAGCCGCCGGAGCCGTGGCCGCCGGAACCATGGCCGCCGCCGCCCGAACCGCCGCTGTAGCCGCCCGAGTTGCCGCCGCCTGAGCCGCCGGACCAGCCGTCGCCCCCGGAACCGTCGCGGCCCGAACCGCCGTCGCGGTTGTCGTTGCCGAACGGGAACTCCCCGTCGTCCGGCCCCTCGTCGTCGCAGGTGCAGCAGCGGGAGCACAGGCCGCAGGATCCGCACAGCCGGCGCCACTGGCCGCACCGCCTGCACTCCCCCTCCCTCGGCCGGCCCGACATCATCCGAGCGCCCTGGGGAGTCGCGTCCGTGAGCGCGCCGACGCCGCAGGCCGCGTCCGTGCCGGTCTGCGCGGCGGGTTCCGTCGTCGGACGGAGTCCCAGCCAGGGCAGCATCCGTACGCCCCGGCCCTGAGAGCGGTGCCGGTGGTGTCGGTGCCGAGGGTCGAAGGCACGGTCGACGGCACGTTCCAACTCACCGCCCAGAAGCGCCCGCACCAGCCGACCGTCCACGAACTCGGCGTCGGACAGGGCGAGTCGGATGCCATGCACCGCGTCCTCGCACAGCCGGCGTACCTCGGCGCGGTCCGCGCCGGTCACGGCGATCGGGTTCCACGCGCCGGACCCCCGGTCCGCGTCCAGGTCCTCCACCGCGTCCAGCAGATGCGCCAGCCGCCCGAAGAGGCGGCCCGCCTCAGCCAGCGGCTCGGCGTTGACGGGCCGGCCGGCGAGCACCGCGGTGTGGGCGAAGGCGGCGGCGGTCGCCGTCTCCGTGGGTTCGGTGACCGTCAGCAGCGAGCCGCCGGGGCCGGTCGCCCGCTCGATCTCGGGCTGACGGTCGACCGCGGCGAGCAGCACGGCGGTGTCGAAGCCGAGCCGTTCGCCGCCCGCGGCGCCCGCACGGTCCCAGCCGTGGGCGATCCTGCGGGCCGCCAACGTGACCGGACGGCGTCCCAACAGGCCGTCGCCGTCGGCCACATGGTCACGTATCTTCGCCGCGGCCAGCACCAGCGACACCGTCGCCGCCAGCCGCGCGCCCTCGCCCTGGGCCACGTCCGCCGAGCGCATGCCCCGCAGCGGGCACGGGCCGGCGCCCCGCCGCCCGTCGCCGGTGCGCTCCGACTGCGCCTCGGTCAGCACCGAGACGATCAGGCCGTCGTAGTTGGTGGCCACCCGCGCGAACTGGCCGTACTCCCCGCGCAGCGCCAGGCACAGCCCGCACAGATGCGCCATCCACTCGGTTCGCATGCCGTCGCCCAGGCGATGCCGGCACGGTCTGATGATTCCGAACACCGAAGTTCTCCCCCGCAGATACAGCCAACCCGACACAGCCGGACGCGCGGCTCAGGAACGCGGCCGCCCGGCCGTCCGAGAGGCACGGCCACGCGTGACATCGACGCGCGGCCGACATCCTAAATGGTCGATTCCGTGCGGTGTCGGCGGAGGCGGGAACGAAGGAATCGGGGGGCCCGGGGCCGATATTCGGATGATCACATGAGACGGGCGGGCCTAGGGTGACGGCCATGGACCCAGCTGACTTCTACACCGGCATCGTCGCGGAGCTGTACGGGCCCCTGAAAGCCTTCTCGCAGGACCCCGAGCCCTACGCGGACTTCGTCCGGCGAGCCGGGGTTCCCGCACTGGAGCTGGGATGCGGGGACGGCGACCCGCTGCTGGAGCTGTGCCGGCGCGGGCTGGAGGTCGACGGCGTCGACTCCTCCGCGGACATGCTCGAACGACTGCGGCTGCGGGCGGACGAACAGGGCGTCCGCACCACCGTGTTCCACCAGCGCATGGAGGCCCTGAGGCTGCCCCGCCGCTACCGGGCGATCTTCCTCGCCGGCCCGACCTTCACCCTCCTCCCGGACGACACCACGGCGCTGGCCGCCCTGCGGGGCATCCGCGCCCATCTGACGGACGACGGCAGCGTCCTGGTGCCCCTGTTCGTCCCCGAACCGACGCCCGCCGACCAGATCGGCCGGGTGCGCACGGCCACCGCACCCGACGGCGCCGAACTCCGGGTCTCCGTCGTCGCCGAGGAACGGGACGAGACGGCGCGGACCCGTACGACGGTGCTGCGCTACGAACGCCACCACGGCTCGGACAGCAGTGTGGTGGAGCGACCGTGGGTCCTGCACTGGTACACCCGCGACGGGTTCGAGAAGCTGGCCACGACCGCCGGGCTGGCCGTGGCCTCGGTCACCGATCCGCAGGGCGGGCCCGCGCCGGCCGATGGCACCGACTTGCACTTCCTGCTCCGCGCCGCCACCTGAACAGGCGGCACCGCAGGGCCGTCACGGTCTGGCCGAGGTGGAGAGCGCGACGAGCGTGGTCACCGCCTCGCGCAGCCCGGAGGGCCGCAGCAGTTCCTCGGGGGAAGGCGGCCCCAGCCGGGGCCGCACAGCAGGACGGGGGTCTGCCGCCGTGCGCCGCGGACCCCCCACCGGGTCGCGGCGGTGTGCTGGGCCAGCGCCAGGCCGGCGGTGCGCCGTGACTGGGCCCAGAGGGCGACCGCAGCGGGGCCGGTGCGCCGGACGGGGAGGGGCCCTCCGAGGGAGGGTCGGCGGGTCCCGGCGAGTGGTGTTCCGGCACGAGACTCCGCCTCCTTCCGCCTGCCGCGCACCCGGGGGGCCACGCGGTTCCTCTTCCGATGCTTCCGATGCTTCCGATGCTTCCGATGCTCCGATGCTTCCGATGGACGTGCCCGGACGGATGCACGCGAGGACACCCCTGATCCCGGCGCTCAGCCGGGGAAGCGTCCGGTGGAGCGCAGGTGCCAGCGCCGCTCCGCGTAGGCGAGGTCGTCACGCCACAGCCGGCCCGCGGCGGCCCGCATCAGCGGCCGCAGCAGCGGGGCCGCCCGGCGCGCCACGGCGAACCCGGGCCGGTCCGACGCCGCCACCACGGCCTCCACCACCGCCGTCCGCGGCCGGCCCCGGTCGTCGGGGGCCAGCGGCGTCGCGTGGCTCTCCACGACCGACCCCTGTCCCTCGCCGTCGGTGATGTGCATGACGACCGTGCGCGGCTCGGGCGCGGTGAACACCGCCCGTACCGGTACGACGAGCCGCCCGGCGAGCTTGAAGGACACGTCGACGACGAAGGCGTCCTCCTCGCCGGCGGGTACGTCGGCGACGGTCAGGTCGACGAAGGAGTACGGGTGGAACCAGGCGCCGTGCCAGGGGTCCAGCCGGTTGGCGACCACATCCTCCGGCTCACAGGTGCCGATGCCGACATAGACCGCCGACAGCGACGCGGCGGGGGCCGGCCGCACCGGCACCACCGGGGCGTCGAGCGGTGCCTCGCCGCCCACGTCGTCGAGGCGCACCCACACCAGCACGCCGTCGTCGTGGGCGGGAAGAGGCTCCCAGCCGGCGAAGGGGGACCCGGGCAGGGCGAGTCCGTGCCAGTGGCAGACGAGCGTGCCGCAGCGCACGGGGCTGTCCTTCAGCGGCGCGCCCAGGTGGGGGCAGACCCCGGGACCGGCCACCGGTCGGCCGTCGGCGTCGCGCCACACGACCACTTCCCGGCCGGCGACCGTGCGGGCCAGGGGCCGGTCGTCGCGGAGGTCCCGGGTGGCACCGACGACGTACCAGTTGCCCGACGGGCGTGCCTGCGCGCGCTTGAGGGCGCGGGCGATCACGGCCGGGCGGGCCTCGCGCCAGGTGGGCCGCTGCCGCTCCCAGGCCACGGGTCCGCGCCTGAGGGACAGGGGGTACCGTCCGCGGCGGACGGGACGTCGGGGGCTCACGCGACCTCCTCGTGCACCGGGTCCGGTGCGGCGCTCACGCCGGCCCGCGCAGGTCCGGCGGTGGGCGGCACGGCCACCGCCGGCGGTGTGCGCCGCGCCCCTACCCGCCCTCGCAGCCGGGCCGCCGTCAGGCGGACGAGCCCGTCGGCGGCGACCGCCGCACGGCGTCGCCGGGGAACCACGGCACGCCGGTGCAGCACCGTGTACCCGTCGTCGGCGACGGCGTCCAGGATGCCGCCGTAGAGCACGAACGCGGTACGGATGCAGGGCCGGGAGACGGGGTCGAGCATGGCGAGGCCGGGGGCGGCCTCGCGGTAGACGCCGCGGGTGAGGTCCTCGAAGGCCCGCAGGGCCCGGGTGATCCGCGGGTCGCGCCCGCCGGTGCGGCGGCTCCAGGACAGCAGTTCGCGGTCCACGCCGTGCGCCGCCAGCAGGTCGGCGGGCAGGTAGACACGGCCGCGGTCGAGGTCCTCGCCCACGTCGCGCAGGAAGTTGGTCAGCTGGAAGGCGAGCCCCAGGGCGGCCGCGCGCGGGGCGGCCTCCTCGCGCGGGACCACCGTCCCCAGGATCGGCAGCATCTGCAGCCCGATGACGGCGGCGGAGCCGTGCGTGTAGGCGCGCAGGGCGTCGTAGGTCGGGTAGTCGGTGACCTCCAGGTCGCTGCGCATGGACGCCATGAAGTCGCTGAAGTGCTGGTGGTCGATGGCGTACCGGCGGGCGGTGTCCGCGAGGGCGAGGACGACCGGCTCGGTGCTGTCGCCGTCGCGCAGGCCCTGCTCCAGGCGCTCGTGCAGGAGGCTGAGGTCGGCCGCGCGGCGGTGTCGCGACAGGTCCGTGTCCAGGGAGTCGACGATGTCGTCGGCCCAGCGGGCGAAGCCGTAGAGCGCGTGCACGGCGGGGCGGCGTTCCACGGGCAGCAGCCGGGTGGCGAGGAAGTAGGTCCTGCCGTGCCGGGCGTTGAGGCGGCGGCAGCGCGTGTAGGCGTCGCGCAGGGCCGGCTCGGTGATGCCCGCCGCGTCGAGTTCGCGGGCGGTCATGAGGTGGGTCCTTCCGGTGCGGTCGGCGCGATGCGCACGCGCCTGGGTACGGGGGCCGCGTGCCGTCCGGTGATCCGGGCGGCGGCGAGCTTGCCGGACAGCAGGACGGTCGGCACGCCGACGCCCGGTGTGGTGCCGCAGCCGGCGAGTACGGCGTTCGTGGTGCCGCGTACGAGGTTGCGGGGGCGGAACGGGCCGGTCTGGGCGAAGGTGTGGGCGGCCGAGAAGGGGGTGCCCGCCGCGTGGCCCTGGGCGTGCCAGTCGGCCGGTGTGACCAGGGCCTGTTCCTCGACCGCGTCGGCGATGCCGTCGAAGCCGCGCCGTTCCAGCTCGCGCAGGACGCTGTCGCGGTAGCGGGGGGCCAGGTCGCCCCAGGCTGCGGCGCCCGGTCCGATGTCGGTGTTCGGGCAGGGGGCGAGGATGTAGTGGAGGTGGTGGCCGGGTGGGGCGAGGGCCGGGTCCGTGGCGGTGGGACGGGTGATCAGCAGCGACGGGTCGCTCATCAGGCTGCCGGTGCGCGTGAGTTCGTCGAAGGTGCGCCGCCACTCGGCCCCGAAGGACAGGGTGTGGTGGGCGAGTCCGGGCCAGGTGCGGTCGGTGCCGGCGTGCAGGACGACCGCCGAGGGCGCGTGCCGGATCCGCAGCGGGCGGCGCGGGGTGCGTCCGAGCAGGCCGTAGACGGCCGGCAGGTCGGCGGTGAGGACCACGGCGTCGCACGGGATGCGTTCGTGTGCGGTGACCACGGCGGTGACACGGTCGCCGGAGCGTTCCAGCCGGACGACCTCCTGCCCGAAGCGCAGGTCGGCGCCCGCGTCGGCGGCGGCGTCCGCCATGGCCTGCGGCAGCGCGTGCATACCGCCGCGGGGGAAGTACACCCCGGCCACCGTGTCCATGTAGGCGATCACGGCGTAGGCGGCGAGCGCCCGCGCCGGCGGGACACCGGCGTACAGGGCTTGGAAGGAGAAGACGCGGCGCAGGCGTTCGTCGCGCAGATGGCGGCCGATGCCCGCGTCCAGCCGTCCGAAGCCGCCCAGCGCGGCGAGCCGGGCGAGGTCGGGGGTGAGCAGCTGCAGGGGCGAGTCGAAGTTGGTGTCGATGAACCGTCGCAGCTGTGCCCGGTACAGCTTCTCCAGCCAGCCGCGCAGCCGCCGGTAGCCGGCGGCCTCCTCGGCGCCCGCGAAGCGTTCGACCTCCGCCTCCATGGCGTCGGCGTCGGTGTGCACGTCGATGCCGCTGCCGTCGGCGAACAGGGCCCGGTAGGCGGGGTGCAGGGGGATCAGATCGACCCGGTCGCGCAGGTTCTCGCCGACCGCGGCGAAGGCCTCGTCCGCCAGGTCCGGCATGGTGAGCACGGTGGGGCCGGTGTCGATGCGGTAGCCGCCGCGCACCAGGCGTCCGGCGCGCCCGCCGGGCAGGGCGTCGCGTTCGACGAGGGTGACCCGGCGGCCGGCGCCGAGCAGGTGCAGTGCGGCCGCCAGGCCGGAGAGTCCGGCACCGACGACCACGATGTGATCCGTGCGCCCGGGAACGGTGCGGTTCAACGCGCCACCTCCTCGACGGCACCCGGCAGCAGCGGGACCGCCAGGCCGTCCAGGGGACCGCGCGCGCCGAAGGGCGGCGCCGGCGGCGGGCCGCCGGCCGTGGTGTGCAGCAGCTCCCGCAGGCGCAGTCGGCCCTCCGTCTCCAGCGGGGCGGAGTCCAGATGGCGCAGCCCCTGAGCGACCAGTCGGTCGATCTTCGCCTCGACGAGGTCGCGTGCGCCGGTGCGGACGAGGACGTCGACGACCTCGGCGAACCGGCTCTCCGGCAGTGCGGCGTCGCCGAGCGAATCCCGCAGCACGGTCAGGGCACGCCGGTCCCCGGCCGCCTCGGCCCGGGCCTGGGCGACAGCGACCAGATACGTGGGCTTGCCCGCGCGGATGTCGCCCCCGGTGGGTTTGCCGCTGTGCCGCGGGCCGCCGAAGACATCGCCGAGGTCGTCCCGGAGCTGGAAGGCGATGCCGACGCACCGGCCCGCCGAACACAGGGCCCGGGTCCGCGCGGCGTCCGCGCCCGCCAGTGCCGCTCCGAGGGCCAGCGGACGCTCCACGGAGTACAGGGCGCTCTTGAGACAGGCGGCGCGGATGGCGCGGGCCAGCGACCTGGAGGAGGTGGCCTGGCCCTGGATGTCCAGGTACTGCCCGGCCACCATCTCGGTGCGCATGGTGCTCCACAGTTCGCGAACCGCGCGGTCGGTGTCCGGCGCGGTGACGGTGGCCGCGACGATGTCGTCGGCCCAGGCCAGGGCCAGATCGCCGGCGAGGATCGCGGCGGCCTCGCCGAAGCGCGCCCCGTCCGCCGGGGCCATGCCGCCGGCGTACTGGGCGGCGACGTCGGCGTGCAGGGCGAGCCGTCCGCGGCGCAGCCGGGAGGCGTCCATGACGTCGTCGTGGACCAGCGCACAGGTCTGGATCAGTTCGAGTGCGGCGCCGACGCGCAGGGCGGCCCCGGTCTCGGCGGCCCCTCCCCCGCACGCGCGCAGGGCCCACCACACGAAGCGTGGACGCATGAGCTTGCCGCCGTCCAGGGCGAACCGCGCGACGCGGTCCGCCAGGTCCGCGGCGAACACCGGGTCGAGGGCGGCGGCGTGTTCGGTGCGCTCCGCCAGCAGGTTCTCCAGTACGCGGCGCACAGCCCCCGGGACGTCGTCGTCGACGGTGTGCGGTTCGTCCGCGCCGGGCGGTGGGTGCGGGTGCTCCTCCCGCCGGGTGCCGGATGAGGGGCCGCGCACCCCGGAACACGGGTCGTCGCCCGCGGGCTCCCCCGGCGGCACCGCGCGGGTCGCGGGCGGTGACGCTGCCACAGGGTGGTCCTTCGCGTCGCTGGGGCCCATCACGGTTCCTTCCGTCGCCGACACAGCGGTCCTGCCTCAACGCCTTCCGCGGCAGGGGCGCCCACGGATGCGCCGGAGGAGTGAAAAGGTGCGGCCCGTGCGCGGCCCGGGGGCCATCCGTGCGACGAGGTCGCACTGCTCCCGGGCAAAGCGCTGCACAGGCGATGCAAGTTGTGACCTCTTCCCTCGTCCTCGCAGGGTGGAGGAGTTGCAGGAGCCGAGCGACGCGCGCCCGACACGGACGGGACGGGTGCCCCGGAAGCCCGCCCGTCACCCTCGCGGGGCGCGACGGACACAGCCCGCACCGCACAAGGAGCAGACACCATGAGTGCACAGCAGGCCGCCGAGAAGACCCACGACAGCGTCGCGCACTGGGCCCCGGCGGAGGACTCCCTGGAGCAGGAGGAACTGGCCGCCGGGTTCGCCGCCGGCGACGAGGGGTGCCTGACCGCCGCCTACCACCGGTGGGGCGCGCTCGTGTACACCCTGGCCCGGCGCTCCCTCGGCGACGCCCGGGAGGCGGAGGACGTCCGGCAGTCGGTGTTCCTCGCGGCCTGGCGCGGACGCGCCGGATATGCCCCCGAGCGCGGCGCCCTGGGCGCCTGGCTCGTCGGCATCACCCGGCGCAAGATCGCCGACGCCCTGACGGCACGGACGCGGCAGGCCGAACTCGTCGCGGCGGCCGGAACGCGCATGGCCGAGGCGCCCGTGAACCGCGACACGCTGCCCGACGCCGTGCTCGACCGGGTGCTGATCGGCCGCGAGTTCGCCAGGATCCCGGCCCCGCAGCGCCGGGTGCTCACCCTCGCCTTCTACGGCGACCTGACCCAGGCCCAGATCGCCGAGGTCACCGGCTGGCCGCTGGGCACCGTCAAGAGCCACGCCCGGCGCGGCCTGCAGCGCCTGAGCCGCAGCCTCCGGGAGGGTGGCGTCGACGATCACCCGGCGTAATTCGCTGCACGATCGGTGCGCTATAGAAACCACGGGCCTGGCAAGGCTCTCCCGCGGTGCCGGAACACCGGTGCGTGTCGCTTCCCCGGGGCAGACGGAGACCATGCGCCAGGTACTCCCGGTCCCCCACCCGCCCGCCACCCGGCCGACAATCCGGTCGAGCCTGCATCCGCCGCGGTCCCCGGGGCGGAAAGCTGGTGAGAGGCCGACGGCCGCGGGAGTCGTGCCGGTGCGGCCGGACAGGGAGGGAGCCACAGGTGCTGGAGGCTGACGTGGCCATCGTGGGCGCGGGAGCGGCCGGGCTGTCCCTCGCTCACCGGCTGTCCCGCGGCGCCCCCCGCGGCCCCCGTCTGTCGGTCCTGCTGGTGGACGCCCCGCCGGGACCGTTGCGCCCCCCGGTCCGTACCTGGTGCTTCTGGGAGGAGGGGGCGGGCCCGTACGACGTCGCCCTCAGCGCTGCCTGGCGGCGGCTGCGGATGCGCACGCCCGAAGGGCGGCTCCTGGACAAGGACATCGCGCCCCTGACGTACAAGATGATCCGCTCCGACGACTTCGAGGATCTCGTCGCGCGCGATCTGGCCCGCAGCGACGAAGTCCGCCGTGTCGAGGCGGCCGTCGAGACGGTGGACGGGGTCGCAGGGGGAGCCGAGATCCGGGCCCGCACCGGCCGGGGCGTTCCCGTGACGGTACGCGCCCGCTGGGTCTTCGACTCCCGGCCGCTGGGAAGCCTGCCCGCCGCCCGCACCACCCTGCTGCAGCACTTCCACGGCTGGTACGTCCGCGCCGAGCGGCCGGTGTTCGATCGCGGCACGGTGGAGTTCATGGACTTCCGGGTCCCCCAGCCGCCCGGCGGACTCGCCTTCGGCTACGTCCTGCCCATCGACAGCCGCCGGGCACTCGTGGAGTACACCGAGTTCTCCCGTGCCGTCCTGTCCCCCGGCGCCTACGACACCGCGCTGCGCCGCTACACCGAGGAGGTGCTGCGACTCGGTGACTTCGCGGTCGTCTCCACGGAGACCGGGGTGATCCCCATGACCGACGCCCGCTTCGACCGCCGGTCGGGGCCTTCGGTGTTCCGCATCGGCGCGGCCGGCGGCGCCACCCGGCCGTCCACGGGCTACACCTTCTCCGCGATCCAACGGCAGACGCGGGCGGTCGCCGCCGCGCTGCGCGCCGGCCGGCACCCGCTGCCTCCCCCCGCCCACCCGGCGCGCTCCCGCGCGATGGACGCCGTACTGCTCAGGGCCCTGGACAGCGGCCGGGTCGACGGTGCCGCCTTCTTCGCACGACTGTTCGCACGGGTGCCGGCGGAGCGGCTGCTGCGCTTCCTGGACGGTGAGACCCGCCTCCACGAGGATCTCGCCCTCGGCATCCGCACGCCCGTGCTGCCCATGCTGCGCTCCGCCGCGGAGCTGTCCTGGCTGCCCCGCAGGCCCGCCCCGCCCGCCGACCCCGGCAGAGCGTTCCCGGGCCGTGGTCCCGGCGGCCCGTGACCGGCACGGACAGATCACCCCCGCCCCGTACCCCACCGCCCCACCCCGTGCACCAGCCGAGGAGACACCGCATGACCCTGCTCCGCGACGAGGATCTGGCCGCCGCGTTCGACCATGCCTCGCGCAGCTACGACACGCTGGTGGCCGCCAATCCCGGCTACCACGCCCATCTGCGCCGCTCGGCGCGCCGCCTCGGGCTGCCGCGGCCCGGCGCCGGCCTGCGCGTCCTGGACCTCGGCTGCGGCACCGGCGCCTCCACCGCCGCGCTCAGCGCCGTGCTGCCCGGTGCCGAGATCACCGCCGTGGACGCCTCGGCGGGCATGCTGGAGCGGGCGGCCCGCAAACACTGGCGCGAGGGGGTGCGCTTCGTGCGCGCGCCCGCCGAACGTCTGGTGGACGCCGGTGTGGAGGGGCCGTTCGACGCGGTGTTCGCGGCCTATCTCTTCCGGAACGTCGCCGACCCCGACGCCGTGCTGTCGACGGTGCGCGAGGTCCTGTCACCACGGGGGCGCCTGGCGGTGCACGAGTACACCCTCAGCGGCCGGGCCGTCCACCGGGCGGTGTGGACGGGGGTGTGCCGCGGCATGGTCCTGCCCGTCGCCGCCCTCCTCGGCGACGGTGACCTGTACCGCCATCTGTGGCGCAGCGTGGTGGACTTCGACACCGCGGACGCCTTCGCCGCCCGGGTCGGGGCCCAGGGCTTCGACACCGTGCGGGTGCTGCCCCTGCCCGGATGGCAGACCGGCATCACGCACACGATCGTCGCCCGCCGGCCGGCCACCGCCGAGGACGGCCGATGAGGGCCGCCGGGCGCCCCGACCCGACGAGGCACGGCAGGGACCGCCGGGCCCGCAGGCTGGACGCCGTGCCGGGCGCCCCGCGCTTCACGGGCGCCCGGCCCCCGGCGGTCGCCGTCGTCGGGGGCGGCATCGCCGGACTGGCGGCCGCGACGGCCCTCGCCGAACGCGGCGCCCGGGTCACGCTGTACGAACGGGAGGCGGCCCTCGGTGGGCGCCTGGCCGGGTGGCCCACCGTCCTGTCGGACGGCACGACCGTCACCATGAGCCGTGGCTTCCACGCGTTCTTCCGCCAGTACTACAACCTGCGTGGTCTGCTGCGGCGTACCGACCCCGGTCTCGCCCGTCTGCGAGGGCTGCCCGACTATCCGCTGCGGCACGCCGACGGGCTCCACGACAGTTTCCGGCACGTCCCGCGCACGCCGCCGTGGAGCGCGCTCGGCTTCGTCGCCCTCAGTCCCTCCTTCGGCCCGCGGGACCTGCTCCGTATGAACCCGGCCGCCGCGCTGCCCCTGCTGGACGTCCGGGTCCCGGGGATCCACGACCGTCTCGACGACGTCAGCGCCCGCGACTTCCTCGACGCGATCCGTTTCCCCGCGGCCGCGCAGCACCTGGCCTTCGAGGTGTTCTCCCGCAGCTTCTTCGCCGACCCCCGTGAGCTGTCCGCGGCCGAGATGGTCCTCATGTTCCACATCTACTTCCTCGGCTCGTCGGAGGGGCTGCTGTTCGACGTACCCGACGAGCCCTTCCCCACCGCCCTGTGGGATCCCCTCGCCGGCTATCTGCGCGGCCACGGCGCCGACCTGCGCACCGGGACCCCGGTCGAGACGGTCGAACCCACGGCCGACGGCGGCTTCGTCCTCGCCGCCGGCGGGGAGGAGCGGTGCCACGACGCCGTCGTCCTGGCCCTGGACACGACCGGCCTCCGCTCACTCGCCGGACGCTCCCCGCACCTGGCCGACGCGGCGTGGCGCGAGCGCGTGGCGAGCCTGCGGAGCGCGCCGCCCTTCCTGGTGTCCCGCCTGTGGCTGGACCGGCCCGTCGCCACCGACCGCCCCGGCTTCCTGGGCACCGGCGGCTACGGCACGCTCGACAACGTCAGCGTCCTCGACCGCTGGGAGGGCGAGGCCGCGCGGTGGGCCGCCCGCACCGGCGGGTCCGTCGTGGAACTGCACGCCTACGCCCTGTCCGACCGCTCGCCCCACGATGTCGGACAGAAGCGTCTGCTGGAGCAGTTGCACCGCGTCTACCCCGAGACTCGCGAGGCGACCGTGCTGGACGAACGGCACGAGTGGCGGGCCGACTGCCCGCTGTTCCCGGTCGGCGAGTACCACGGCCGTCCCACCGTCCGTACCAGCGATCCCGGGCTGGTGGTGGCCGGGGACCTGGTCCGCACCGGCCTCCCGGTCGCCCTGATGGAGCGCGCGGCCACGAGCGGCTTCCTCGCCGCCAACGCGCTGCTCGAACGGTGGGGGGTCAGGGGCCAGACCCTGTGGACCGTGCCCGACGGGGGCCGTGGCCCGCTGCTGCGCCGCCTCGCGCGGCTCGACCGCCGCAGGCCGTAGGCGCCCGGCCCTCGGCAGGCACGAAGGGCAGGTCAGGGGGCCGGTCCGGCATGGGCGGCCGTCCGGTGGGCACCCGCAGGGACCGGCACCGGTCAGGGTCCTGCGGTCCTGACCGCGATGCCGGTCATGTGCCGCACGCGAAAGGGGCTGGCCGACCATGACACGCCCGCACGAGAAAGCTGACGGGCCCGACGCTTCGCATCGGCGTCCGGAGGGCCTCAGCGACGCCACGGTCGAGGCGCTCGGTTCCTTGTCCAAGGCCCTGGAGACCACCGAGCGCGCCCGGGGGCACCTGTTCTCCTTCCATCAGCTGACCGGGACGGCGGACCTGGAACTGGACCGGGCCACGTCGCTGCTCCGCGAGGCGGGCCACCACGAGTGGGCCCGCCGCGTCGAGACGGAGATCCTGGGGCGCAATGTCATTCCGGGCCACTGGACGTTCCAGATCGTCGAGGCCTACGACCGGACGTACTACCAGGCGTTCAAGGACCTGGAGCGCGACGCGGTGGACCAGCTGGCAGCAGGACGCGACCACCTGTACGAGGCGGAGCTGAAGGAGTCCCGCCGCACCCACGACCACCCGGATCACACCTACGCCCCCGACAGCCCGGACACCCGCCGCCCGACCGCCCCCTTCGACCGCCGCGGGTGAAGCCGCTCCGGCCGGTCCGACGCGGGCGCCCCCGTCACTGACGCCGCCTCACGGCGTGTGCCCCTCACGGCAGGGCCACGTCGCTGTAGTCGTCGGCGCACGAATAGGTGAAGCTGCTGCCCGGCGTGCCGGAGGCGAAGTCCATGACGCCGTAGTGGAAGTGGTTCAGGGTCGTGTCGCTGCGGTCCAGTCGGACGTCTCTCGGACGCTCCGGCGCGCCGCTCCGGTTCAGGCACGATGTCCGAGGGTCGCGCAGCGTGGCGTCGCCGGCCGACGCGAAGACCAGTTGCAGACCGCCGGACGTGCGGTCGGCGGTGAGGACGACGGCGAAGAACTCGTCGCTGTAGCGGGAGATGCCGATGCGGGGCACGGTCGCGGTGCCCAGTTCGGCGTCCGAGTAGTCGTCCCGGCAGGAGTAGCGCAGGGCGTATCCGCCGGACACGATCAGCGGGAAGGTGAGCGTCCCGTCGAAGGCCCCGGGCCGGGCGGTCTCGGCGTCCCACGCGGTCGGACGCACCGTGAACGTCCCGTCCCCTCCCCGCACCACCAGGCACGAGGTGTCCGCCGCGCGCAGATCGGCCTCACCCCGCGCCCGCAGCGACACGGCCAGCTGATGGCCGTCCGCCTTCACCCCGGTGACCGTGGCCGCGTACCCCGGGTCCCGGTAGCGGGACACACCCCGCGCGCCTGCGGTGAACGTCGGCGGGCCGGGTGGCGCCGCCGACGGCTCCCGGACCTGCGACGCCGGTGTGCCCTCGGGAGTGCCCGCGTTCCGGGGCCGTGTGGTCCCGCCGGACGGCTTCGCGTCACCGAAGGGTTCGGCCGGGGCCGTGACCGTCGCGGTCGGCCCGGAGTTCGCCCTCTCGTCCCCTCCCCCGTCCTCGGACCCGCCGCCCTGTCCGGCCAGCGACACGCCCGTCACCACGAGCAGGCTCGCCGCGAGCACCAGGGCGACGGTGAGAGCGAGCCTCCTGCCGGGGACGGAGGTGGGCGCGGGACCTCGCGGCGGGTCGACCGGGCTGGTGGTGACGTGCGCGGCCGCCGGACCGCCGAAGGTGACGTGCGCGGTCGCCGTCGGCTGCTGGTGAGTGCGCGCGGACCGCGGGTCGAGCGCGGTCGGCGGGTGGGTGACGGCCAGCAGACCCTCCGAACTCCGGCGCACCGTACGGGCGACGGAGTCCGGGAGCCACCGGTGGGTGTCACGGCCGTCCGGGCGCGGCAGGGCCGTCAGCATGCCGGGGACCTCGGTCGGTGACGGCCGGCCTGCCGGGTCGCGGGCGAGGCACGTCCGTACGATCGCCCGCAGGTCCGGCGGCAGGGAGGCCAGGGAGGGGAGCCGGCCGTCGGCGGAGTCGGCGGCGAGCGGGGTGCCCTGCGCGGAGAGCACCGTCTCGCCCGCGGCCTGCGCGAGCACGACTCCCAGAGAGAACATGTCGCTCCCGGGACCGACCCGTTGGGCGAGCAACTGCTCCGGGGAGGCATAGACGACACTTCCGACGAACTGGCCGGTCGCGGTCAGCCCGACCTGCCCCACGGACCGTGCGACCCCGAAGTCGACCAGGCGTGGCCCGGCCTCGGCGAGGAGGATGTTGGACGGTTTCACATCGCGATGCACGATGCCGGCGGCGTGGATCGCCGTCAGCGCCTCCGCCAGACAGGCCGCCAGGACGCGCACACTGCTGTCGGGCAACCGCCCGTGCGTGGACAGTACGTCCGCCAGGTTCGGACCGTGGACCAACTCCGTCGCCAGCCAGGGCACGTCCGCCTCGGCGTCGAAGTCCACGAGCTGCGCGGTGTGCGGACTGCGGACCGCGCGCGCGACCGCGATCTCGCGGGCGAAGCGCTCGCGGTATCCGGGTTCCGCCGAGAGTTCGGGCCGGATCGTCTTGAGCGCCACGAGCCGACCCCCGCCGGTTCGGCGGGCGAGGTACACGCTGCCCATGCCGCCCGCGCCCAGACGGCCCATCAGCTCGTACGGGCCGACCCGCCCAGGATCCGTGCCATGCCGAAGCGGCTCCACCACGCTGCGCCCTCACCCGTCCGTCGATGTCCCCGGAGACAGCCACGCCGTCTGCCGGGAGCCATGACCGAGGGGTCGGGGCCGGGCCACGGACGCGGCAGGGCCGGAAGACCCGCGCCCCCGTGCCGCCCCGGCTCCGATCGCCGTGAGCCGAGAACCGTGAGCCGAGAGGTGACATTCTGACCAGCCACCCACCGACCGCCACAGGGCGCGCGGCAGCGCGGACGGCGCGCGGACGGATCGAAGAGGGCGACATCACGCCCCCTACCGGGGTAGCTCCGTCACAGTGTCACAAATCCGTTCGAGGACGGTTCCCTCTCCATGTCAGCCGGTCACAGAGCCGCTCCCGTGCGGCACTATCACCGGACATTCTGATTCCCGGGGGGCTTCCATGGCTTACGCAGTTCGTTCACGCCGCACCACCGCCGCACTCGCCGTTCTCTCGCTCGGCATCCTGGCACTGACCGCCTGCAAGGGCGACGCCGACCAGGACGCGTCCGCCCCGGGCACGACGGCGAGCCCGTCCGCCACGGCGGGCGGCAAGGACGCCGACAAGCCCTCGACGGCCGGCCAGGGCGACGGCGACGGCGGCGAGGAGTCGTCCGGCGGCGCGGAAGGCACCCCCGCGACCTCGGAGCCCGGGACCGACGACGGCCAGGACGGCGGCGTGGGCATGTGCGAGACGACCGACCTGAGCTACAAGGTCACCGTGGCGTCCAAGCTCGTCAACCACGCCCTGCTGGCCGCGACCAACAAGAGCGGCGACCCGTGCCTGCTGCCGGCGAACGAGCTGGTGATCACGATCCCGGGGCTCGACGGCGCCGCCGAGCACATGGGCCCCGAGGGCAAGGACTGGATCATGAAGCCCGGCGAGACCGCCTACGCCGGGATCCTGTTCTCCCGCGCCGACACCGCGGGCGGCAAGAGCGCCGACAAGGTGGAGGTCGCCCTCACCGCCTCCGAGAGCCCGGCGACCGTGAACATCGTGGACGGCCCCGTGACGGTCAACGACGGCCAGGTCACCAGCTTCTTCGGCACGGCCGAGGACGCACTCACCTACTGAGCGGCAGGGAACGGGATCCGTCGGCTAATTGACCGGCTGATTGAAGAATTGTACGGTCAAAAGACGGCCCCGACCAATCCACGGACCCTCCATGACCGCACCCCTGTACGTCCGGATCAGGCGGGAGATCGAAGCCAGGATCCGCGCCGGGGAACTGCTCCCCGGCGCACGGCTCCCGACCGAGAAGGACCTCACCACCCAGTACGGCGTCAGCCGCGCCACGGCCCAGCGCGTCCTCAACGACCTGGCAGAGGCGGGACTGGCGATCCGCCGTCGACGCCACGGCACGTTCGTCGCCGATGTGACCCGGCAGATCAACCTGCTGAACTTCGTGACCCCCGCGACGGCCGCCAAGGGCACACCGGGCAGACACGACGTCGTCTCCGCACGGGTCGTCAGAGCCGCCGACGCCGTCCTGCGCCTGCCCGGCGCCGCCGCGGACACCGCCGTGGTGGAACTGGTCCGCCGCAAGCTCGACGTCCGCGAGGAGCCACAGTCCGTGGAGCGCCACGTGGTGCTGTTCGCGGCCGCCCCCGACCTGCTGAGCGAGAACCTCGAAACCCTCGTCACCCTCCCGTATCTGCTGCGCGAAGGCGTGCCCGTCGACGCCGTCCGGCTCTACCTCGACCCGGTCGTCCTCGACGAGCACGACGCCGCGCTGCTGCACAGCGAGATCGGTACGCCGGCGCTGATGCGGCGCAGGGAGTTGCGCATCGATGACGGGAGCACCGTCGAGGTGGTCACGACACTCGTCCGCCCGGGAACCGCCGAGTTCTTCCTGGAGCTTCCGGTCCCGGCCGTGTGAGCGGCATGAGCGGCATGTCCTGCCGCCCGAACCGAGAGGAGACACACAGACCATGAAGGTCATCGTCATCGGTGCCGGCGTCCTGGGAGTGAGCGCCGCGAGGCACCTCGCCGTCGCCGGCGCGGACGTTCTCCTGCTCGATCGGCGGGGAGCCGGCACCGGCACGTCCGCCACCACCTTCGCCTGGACCAACTCCAGCCGGAAGCCGCATCCCGCCTACCACCGGCTGAACCTCGCGGGCATGGAGGAGCACGCCCGGCTCGCCGGGCAACTGCCCGGCGCTCCTTCCTACTTCCCGAGCGGAGCCCTGCAATGGGCGGACTCCGCGAACGAGCGGCGGCTCGCCGACCACGTGACGCGGCTGCGGTCCCTCGGCTATCCCGCGCACTGGGTCACCGCCGACGAGGCCGGCCGGATCGCGGGCGACCTGCGCATCCCGGCGACGATCACGTCCCTCGCGCACTTTCCCACCGAGGGCTACGTCCTGCCGGACCTCTTCGTCAGGGACCTGCTGGCCGACGCCGAGCGGCACGGGGCCACGTACGCGACCGGCGAGGTGGAGGCCGTCGACGACGGTCCGGACGCAGTCGCCGTGACCCTGACCGGAGGCCGGGTGTGCACAGGGGACCGCGTCGTCCTGGCGGCGGGCCGCTGGACCCACCAGCTCGCCGCACGGGCCGGGATCGAGGTTCCCATGGTGACGGACACCGGACGCGGAGCGCAGACCGTCGGCCTGCTCGGATACGTCAGGGAGCCGCGCCTGGACCTGCGGTGTGTGATCCACAGCCCCGGCCTCAACCTCCGCCCGGCCGGCGACGGGCGCACCGTCCTGCAGGCACTCGATCTGAACGCCGCCGTCGATCCGCGGGATCCTCCGTCGGCCGACGGGGACCTCGCGAGCGCCCTCGCCCGGCGGTTCCGCTCGGTGCTGCCCGACCCCACCGGGACACCGAGGATCGAGCTGCGCGTCGGCATCCGGTCGCTGCCCGCGGACGGCCACACCGTCGCCGGCTACGCCTCCGCGCGCTCACGTGTCTACTGTCTCGTCTCGCACAGCGGCGTCACCCTGGCACCGGTTCTGGGACGCCTGGCCGCGGCCGAGATCACGACCGACCAGGAGCAGGATCTCCTCGGGGCCTTCCGCCCCACCCGCTTCGTCGGCGCGGCTCGCTCGGACATCGCCGTGGACCAGCGCCCCGTCGGACTGGGTGAGCAGTAGTCGACGCCATCCGTGGACAGGGCCTGCCCGGCAGCTCGCGCCGGGCGGGCCCTGGTCCGGCGGCTCGGTGCTTGAGGTGGAGCGTGACGCGGAGGTTGGCCGTAGCCCATTAAAGTGATATCACTATGCTAGATGACGAGGCGGACAACCCACCGGGACCGGCCTCGCCGCGCGCATCCGGCCACTCACATCGGGGAGAACACCATGAGCACACACGACCGCACACCGAACGTGCCGGACGCGATGGACCTCCCCGACATGCCCGAGCCGCGCGTACGGGAGTTCCCCGCCCACTCCATCGGCGGCGGGCTCGCCCTGCTGCTCGGACTGGTGGGCCTGGCCGCCGGCGTCGGCCTCGTGGTGCTCGGAGCCGTGTCCACCTCGTCCGGCGTGAAGGCGGCACTGATCGTCGGCGGGATCCTGGTGGGTCTCGCGGCGTTCCTCGCCATGTGCGGCCTCAACATGGTGGCCCCGGGCGAAGCCCGTGTCGTCCAGCTGTTCGGACGCTACCGGGGGACGATCCGCACCGACGGCCTGCGCTGGGTCAACCCGTTCACGTCCCGTGTCAAGATCTCGACGCGGGTACGCAACCACGAGACGGCCGTCCTGAAGGTGAACGACGCCTACGGCAACCCGATCGAGCTGGCCGCGGTCGTGGTGTGGAAGGTCGAGGACACCGCGCAGGCGTCCTTCGAGGTGGACGACTTCCTGGAGTTCGTCTCCACCCAGACCGAGGCGGCCGTACGGCACATCGCCATCGAGTACCCCTACGACGCGCACGACGAAGAGGGTCTCTCCCTGCGCGGCAACGCGGAGGAGATCACCGAGAAGCTCGCCGTCGAGCTCCACGCGCGGGTGGAGGCGGCGGGCGTGCAGATCATCGAGTCCCGCTTCACCCACCTCGCGTACGCGCCCGAGATCGCCTCGGCGATGCTGCAGCGGCAGCAGGCCGGTGCGGTCGTGGCGGCCCGGCGGCAGATCGTCGACGGGGCGGTCGGCATGGTGGAGGCCGCGCTCGCCCGCATCGCCGAACAGGGCATCGTCGAGCTGGACTCGGAGCGGAAGGCCGCGATGGTGTCGAACCTGATGGTGGTGCTGTGCGGGGACAGGGCCGCACAGCCCGTGCTCAACACCGGGTCGCTGTACCAGTGACGCCCCCTTCGCCCGACGGTGGGCCGGGTGGGGACCCGGCCCCGAAGCGGTCGGCCGCACAGCGCAAACAGGTGCTGTTGCGGCTCGACCCGCTGGTCCATGACGCGCTGGCCCGGTGGGCCGGAGACGAGTTGCGGTCCACGAACGCGCAGATCGAGTTCCTGCTGCGCAGGGCGTTGTCCGACGCGGGGCGGCTGCCCGGGGCGGCGGGGCCGCTTCCCCGCCGGGGTCGGCCACCGAGGTCGTCCGATCCCGGCGGGAAGCGGGAGCAGCCCGGAGAGGACGCGTGATCCGCTCCGGGCACGACCGCCCCGGCCGGCGCTAGTCCCCCCGGACCGCGGTGTTCTGGCAGGCGTGCAGCAGCCAGGTCCCGTCGGTCTGTCTGGTCATGACGTAGAGCGGCGCGCCCTCCGTGTCGCCCTCCGCCGAGTGGTAGACCTGCCGGACCTTGACGGCCGCCACGTCCGGGCGCAGGAACTGCGTGTGCGCCACCTCGTACGTGACCTCGCCGTCCCACACGGCACCGGGCAGCACGGCACGGGTGAACTCGGCGATCGCGGGTAACCCGATCAGGACCTTTCCGTGGGCGGTCGTCCACAGGGCCTCGGGGTGGAAGAGCGCGAGAAAGCCCTCGACATCCCTCGCGCGCTGGGTGCGTTCGACGGTGGCCACGACCTCTTCGATGGCCTTCATGTCCGCGGCATCCGCGGTTTCGGTGTTCATGAGGATCACTCTGCGACCTCGACCGTGCTCGAGGTCAAGGGGGCGAAGAGAAGAAGTGGATCGTGTCGGCCGTCCCCCGGGCCGCCCCGCGGCGTCCGACGGACCCTCGCCGCGGCCCTGCCGATCGGAGGGTGATACCCCGCCGGGTGGCTGGACCTGCGGCTCCGTGCGCGACCGGGGCCATGGGGGACTCTAGGGTCGTGTCGGCAGGACGGGACGGGAAGAACGAGAGCGAGCGCACGTGATCCGGGTTGTGGTGGTGGACGACGAGGCACTGGTCCGGTCGGGGTTCGGGCTCATCCTGGGCGCGTCGGACGACATCGAGGTCGTCGCGACCGCGAGCGGGAGCGGGGCCGTGGAGACCGTACGGCGGGAGCGGCCCGACGTGGTGCTGCTGGACATCCGGATGCCGGACGTCGACGGGCTCACCGTGCTGCGTGAGCTGCGGACGATGCCGGACGCTCCGGTCGTGGCGATGCTGACCACGTTCGACGCCGACGAGTACATCCTCACGGCGCTGCACTCCGGCGCGGCCGGTTTCCTCCTCAAGGACACCGAGCCGGACCAACTGGCCCACCTGGTACGCACCCTGGCCGCGGGTGGCGTGGTGCTGTCGCCCAAGGCCTCGCGGACCCTGCTGCACAGCCACCCCGGCAGCGCGTCGGCCGTCGACGAGGACGCGGCCCGGGTCCGCCTGCTCACCTCGCGCGAGCGCGACGTCCTCGTCCTGGTCGCCGAAGGGCTGTCCAACGCCGACGTCGGGGCCCGCATCCATCTCGGTGCCGGCACGGTCAAGGACCATGTCAGTGCGATCCTCACCAAGCTGCGGGTGACGAGCCGGGTGCAGGCGGCGCTGCTGGCACAACGCGCCGGGCTCCTGGACGAGGGCCGGCGGCCGCAGGCCGGCCGTTGAGCCGGGCACGCGCGCTGTGGGAGCGGGTGCCCCCGCCGGTCGTGGACGTCGCCCTGGCGGCCGTGGCCGCCGTCGACGTATGGCTGAACCTGTGGGACAAGTCGCGGACCGGACTCGCCCTGGCCGCGCTCGGGTGTGCCGCGCTGGTCCTCCGGCGCAGGTTCCCCCTCGTCGTCTTCCTGCTCACCCTGCCGATCGCCCTCACCCAGGAGGTGGCCCTCGCGCCTCTGCTGGCCCTCTACAGCCTGGCCGGACGTTCCCGCGACCGCCGGCTCCTCGCGGGATGCGTCGCCCTGGTCGCCGTCGCGAGCAGCACGCCCTGGCCGTTGGCCGGGTTCGCCGAGGTCGGCCGGACGATGACGCTGATCACCCTCGTGTACAACCTGGCCATGGCCGTGGTCCCGGCCCTCGTGGGTCAACTCGTCCAGGCACACGGGGATCTGGGCCGGCGGCTGGCCGAGGTCGAGGAGGCCAGGGAGCAGGAGCGGGCCCTGCACGCCCAGGCCGCGCTCGCCCACGAGCGCACCCGGCTCGCCCGCGAGATGCACGACGTGGTCTCCCACCAGGTCAGCCTCATCGCCGTACAGGCCGGAGCCCTCCAGGTCTCCACCAGGGACACGGACACCAAGGAGGCCGCCCGCACAATCCGGTCACTGAGCGTCACCACGCTCGACGAGCTGCGCACCATGGTCACCCTGCTGCGCGCCTCCGGCGGCCATGCCACCGAGCTGACCCCTCAGCCCACGCTCGCCGACCTGCACGACCTGGTCGGATCGAGCGGTATCCAGGCGCGGTTGACGGGGGAACTCCCGCCCGGCGTCGGCACGCCCGCCCAACGGGCCCTCTACCGCACGGTCCAGGAGGCACTGACCAACGTCCGCAAGCACGCCCCCGGCGCCACCGCCGCCGTGGAGCTGTGGCACGACGGCGACCATGTCGGAGTGACCGTCACCAACTCCCCGCCCACCAGCCCCTCCCTGGCCCTTCCGGGCGCCGGGCTCGGTCTGGTCGGCCTGCGGGAACGCGCCGACATCCTCCACGGAACCCTGGAGTCGGGTCCGGCTCGGGAGGGCGGCTACCGGGTACGGCTGCGGGTTCCCCTCAGCACGGACTGAGGCACGCGGCCGGAACGGGCGGGGGTGCCGCGTACGACGGCGGGTGCCGCGTACGACGGCGGGTGCCGCGTCGGCGGAGGCAGCGCTTCGCCTGCCTGTGGGTGAGCGGAGCGCGGGGCCGGACCGATCGGCCCGTAACCTCACGACCCCGGGTAAAACGTCAACGGCTCATGGTGGCCTACGTGTTGGCGGTAGCTTCGTCGGTATGAGCCATGACATCCGCATCGACCGTGCCCCGTCCGCCGGGGGTGGCATCCAGATCACGGTCAGCCTCTCCCCCGCCGTTCTGGCGAAGCTCCAGCAGGACGGATCCTGGACGGAGTCCATCAAGGAGGGCCAGGTCACCGGCGACGGACCGGCCATCACCCAGATCGAGTTCAAGGTCCCGTAGGGCTCGTCGACACGGCGTTCCCCGCCGCCGCCGGCACCTCGGCCCGTCCGGTCGACCGGGTGAGCGTCGAGCCGTCACGCCGGGCCGCGGGCGGCGCTGCCGGCGCCGGGCGGGTCGGCCAGGGCGAGGCGGGCCGTGATGCGCTTGCCGACCGACGCCTGCTCGACGAACAGGTTTTCGGCGACCGCCTTGACGATCTCCAGGCCGTGCTGGCCGACCCGGTCCGGGTCGGCGGCGCGGGCCGAGGGGACGGTGGGGTCGCTGTCCCACACGACGATCTCGACGCTGTCGGCCGTGATGCGCAGTTCCACCAGGACGGGTCCGGGAGCGTACTTACGGGCGTTGGTGACCAGCTCGCTGACGACCAGTTGGGTGAGGTCCCGCGCGCGAGCGCTCACGGGCAGGTGGCGGTCGGTACGGGCGTGGTCGAGGAAGGCGACCGCGTGATGGCGGGCGTCGGCGATGCAGGCGTCGTCCCCGTCCAGGGCGAAACCGGCGCGCAGCAGCGAACCGTCCGGCTCGGTCGAGCCGTCACCATCGGCATTGGACCCCACGAGCCTCGCCCTCATTCCCCGTACCCACGCACGCCAGTACCCGCCATACCGTCACTTATGCCACCGAGGCGCCGGTCGACACAGCTGCCGGGTGTGTCCGGCCCGGGCGGTGGGGCAGAATCATCCGTGCATGCCCTGCCCCGGGGCCAGCCTAAGCGAGTCGAGGAGACGGTGACCGCCATCGAGAACGCGGACGGGCCAGGCCGGCTCTCCTTCGCACACCACGTGGTCGACGGCGTTCGCGTCGTGACCGTGCGGGGTGAGATCGACCACGATGTCAAGGACCTCTTCGACGAGGCCCTGCTGACCGGGGGCGACGCGGCGCCGCCTCCGCGGATCGTGGTGGACCTCGGCGGTGTGACCTTCATGGACTCCAGCGGCATCAACGTCCTCGTCGCCGCGCACCGGCGCGTGAGCGGAGAGCGGGGCTGGCTGCGTATCGCCGCCGCCCAGGAGTCCGTGCTGCGGGTGCTGCAACTGGTCGGCGTCGACACCTTCATCCCCTGTCATCCCACCACCGAACAGGCCCTGTCCTCCTGACCCGTGTCCGCGTGTCCGCGTCGGTCCCTTTCGGTCCTTGTCGGTTCACGTGGTCCTTGTCGGTTCACGTCGGTTCATGCGGTTCACGTCGGCCGGGACCGGCCTGGTGGGGTCATGGCCCAGCGGATGGTCCGGGTCAGGACCTGTCCGGTGGGGCGTACGGCGAGGTTCTCGACGACCGCTACCCGGGGCAGCCGGAGCATGCCGCTGGCCCAGGGCGGCAGGAGCGCGACGGCGTTCGCGGCCAGCCCGCCGTAGAAGGGCAGCACTGCGAGGGGCAGGGGAGGCTGGAACAGCAGGAAGCGGGCGGCGGCCCGGGCCTCGGAGGTGGCCTTCAGTTCGTGCCGGTAGGCCGTCAGCCGTTCGGCCAGCTCGCGGCGGTCGCGTGGCGGGTCTCTCACCCCCAGCGCGGCGGCGACGCGGGCGGTGTCCGCCACGTAGGCGTCGTAGTCGGCGGCGTCCAGCGGGCGGGCCCCGAAACGTGCGTGGGCGCGCAGAAAGCTGTCCGTCTCGGCGGCGTGCACCCAGCCCAGCAGATGCGGATCGGCCGCGTGGTACGGCACCCCCTCGGCGGTCGTCCCGCGGATCCGCTCGTGGATGCCACGGACCTGGTCGACCGCCTGCTGGGCGTCCGCGGCGTTGCCGTAGGTGGTCACGGCGAGGAAGGTGCTGGTGCGCTGCAGCCGGCCCCAGGGGTCGCCCCGGTACCCGGAGTGCCCGGCCACCGCCGCCATGGCGAGCGGATGCAGGGACTGCAGCAGCAGTGCGCTCAGCCCGCCGATGAACATCGAGGCGTCGCCGTGCACGGTGCGGATGGGGCGCTCGGGACCGAACCAGCGCGGGCCGGGGGTGTCATGGATGCGGGCGCGCGTGGCGGGCCCGTCGGGCCCGGCGACGCGGCGGAACAGGGCTTGGCCCAGCTGTGCACGGACTGTGGTCAACACGGTCGGCCTCCCCTCTCCTGTGTCCAGTGTCCGCGATCCCGGTCTCCGACGACCCGGCGGCAGCACGAGCGCGTCCTAGCGATCGGCCTGTGGGTCCGGGTCCGGCTGTCCCGTCGTGCGCGCCGGGCCGGACAGCACCGCGCCGGGGTGGTCGGCGACGTAGGCCCGCAGCACCGATGCGAAGTCCGGGTCGGGAGCCAGCCCGAGCGCGGCGGCGCGCGTGGTGTCGAAGGCGGAGGGCCAGGAACCCACGAGGGCCTCGACGGCGGGGTCGGGCCTGATCGTCACCAGGTCGGCGACGGCGTCGCCCGCCAGCTTCCGCAGCGTGGCCAGCATCTCGGCGACCGAGACGGTGAGGGCCGGGAGGTTGACCGGCAGCGCGCCGTCGAGCCGGCCCCTGCCCACCCCGCGCTCCGCCTGGGCGATGCGCAGGACCGCCTCGACGGTGCGCCCCGGCGAGGCCAGGGCCACCGTCAGGTCCGGGCGGACGGGACAGACGGCGGTGCGGCCCGCGAGGGGCTCACGGATGATGCCGGACAGGAAGCCCGAAGCGGCCGCGTTCGGTCTGCCCGGCCGCACCACGACGGTCATCAGCCGGGCGACACGACCGTCGACGAACCCGCGCCGGGTGTAGTCCGCGATCAGCTGCTCACAGACGAGTTTCTGGACGCCGTAGCTGGATCGCGGCGTGGGCAGGGTCGCCTCGCTGACGACGGGCGGAAGCGGGAGGGCCGGGTCCGGACCGTAGACCGCGACGCTGCTGGAGAACAGCAGGCACGGCGTCGGCCCGCCGGCGGCCGACTGGGCCCGGGCGGCGTCGAGCAGGGCCCGTGTGGTGTCCACGTTGGCGCCCATCCCGAGGTCGAAGTCGGCCTCGCACTCGGCCGAGACGGCGGCGGCGAGGTGGATCACGACGTCCACCGGCCGTGCGAACACCTCGTCGAGACGACCGGTCAGGTCGCCGTGCACGATCTCCACGAGCGGGTCGGACAGGAGCGCGTCGGACACGGGCAGGCCGGACACGAGCGGGTCGGGGACCGGCAGGCCGGACACGAGCGGTTCGGGGACCGGCAGGCCGGACACCAGCGGGTCGAGGACCGGCGGGTCGGACAAGGTCGGTTCGGACACGATCGGGTCGATCACGGGCGGCTGCCCGGTCGGCACGATCCGGTCGACGAGCACCAGACTGTCGATCGGTGCACCCCGAAAGGTCCGGGTGCCGAGCAGCGCGCGGGCGACCTGGCGTCCCAGGAAGCCGAAGCCGCCCGTGATGACGATCCTCATGCGGCGTCCTTCCCTGCGGTCGTTCGGTCCGGGGTGTGTCTGTCCGGGGATGCGGCATGCCGGCGGGAACCGGCGGTGCGACCGGACTCGCGTCCGGGAGGGCACCACGGTCGGTCCGGCTCGTGGGAATCCCGAACCTGGTCCACCGTGGACACACGGAGGCTTCCCGACCCTTGGAGCACGTACGCCCATGACGACCCTCCCGTCAGGCCCGCCCGACAACGGCCTTGCCGTGACCCGTTCGGAGTTCGACGCCCTCTTCGACCGGCTGCGCAGCTGGGGCCGCTGGACCCCGGCCGATCGCGGTGCCGTCAACCGGATCACCCCGGACCACGTGCGACGGGCGTCCGCCCTGGTGCGGTCCGGGACGGTCGTCCCGATGGCCCTGCCGTGGAACACGGTGCCCGGTCCCGACAACGCCAAGCCCGCTCTGCATCACATGACCGAGCTGGGCGACGTCGAGCCCCCCGAGCCCACCTGCCACAAGGACTTCATCGCCGCGGACTACCACGGCAAAGGCGTCAGTCATCTGGACGCCCTGTCGCACATCGCCTACCGCGGCCGGTTGTACGAGGGGCGGGACGCGCGTGGGTCCGTCGATGCCCGGGGCGCCCGCTTCGGCACGGTCGCCGCGCTCGGCCCGTTGGTGACCAGGGGTGTGCTGATCGACATGCCCGCCGTGCTCGGCCGCGACTGGCTGGAGCCCGGTACGGCCGTGCACGCCGAAGACGTCCTGGCGGCCGAGCGGGCCCTGGGCGTGACCATCGGCGACGGCGACGCGGTCCTGCTGCGGTCCGGCCACTTCCGGCGCCGTCGCGAGCTGGGGCCCTGGAATCCCGACGACGCCGCCGCCGGCCTGCACGTCGATGCCATGCCGTTGCTCGCCGAGCGCGGCATCGCGCTGCTCGGCGGCGACGGCGACAGCGACGTGCGGCCCTCACCCGTGGAGGGCGTGTCCTCCCCCGTGCACGCCCTGGCCATCACCGCCATGGGCGTGCCCCTGCTGGACAACCTCGACCTGGAGGCGCTCTCGGCCGCCTGCGCCGAGGCCGGCCGCCATGCCTTCCTGATCGTCGTGGCGCCGCTGAACGTGCCGGGCGGCACCGGGTCGCCCGTCAACCCGGTGGCAGTGCTGTGACCGGGCCGCGGCGGCCGGCGTCGACGCCGGCCGCCGGGGAATCGCCCGTGTCGCCGTTCAGCCGAAGCGCAGGATGCGTGGGGCGAACGTGCCCTCGGGGCCGTCGGCGCGGCCGACCGACCACACCGCCCCGGTGCCCGGCACCGGCGTCAGCTGCAGCCGCGAGGAGTCGCCCTCACCTGCCACCGCCGGTTCGCCGTACTCGGTGAACGCCTGTCCGTCCCAGGCGAGGAAGTCCGGCCCGGGGACGAACGGCGGCCGGCTGCCCGGCGGGCCCCACTTCTGCGAGCGCGCCACCGCGACCCAGCGCAGCTCACCGGATGAGGCGGGGGTCAGGGACGTGACCGAGCCGAAGTCGGTGGGCACGGTCACGTGGCTCCACGCCTGTCCGTCGAAGCGGACCAGCAGGGGTGGGATCGGCCGCCCCACCGGGCCGCCGACGAATCCCGCCGTGCCGCCTGCCCACACCTCCGTCGGCGACACCGCGAGCACACTGCCCACGGCCGACCGCGGGAACCCGTCCACGACCGTCTGCCGCCACGCCTGCCCGTCCCAGTGCGACACGGCCGCCCCCGCGCCGGTCGCGCCCGCCGCCCAGACGTCGTCGTCCGCCAGGATGTGCAGGCCGTACACGGCTCCCGGCGGTACCGGCACGTCCTGCCAGGCCCGCCCGTCCCGGCGCAGCAACGCCTGTGCGCCGTCGCGTGAACCGATCAGCCAGGTCTCACCGCCCCCGGACACGACCTTCGTCAGGACGACACCGCGCGGCGGCCGGCTCTCGGCCCAGGCGGCACCGTCGGACCGGAGCAGGTGGGTGGCGCCCGCGGCGTCGCGCCCGACGGCCCAGACCTCGGCGGGTGAGGTCCCGGCGACGGACAGCAGCTCTCCCTGCCAGCCGATCCCGGGCAGCGCCCGGCGCTGCCACGCGGTTCCGTCCCAGCGCAGCATCAGCGGGAATCCCGGCGCCTCCCGCCCCACGGCGTCGGTCCCCACGGCCCACGCCCGGTCCGGTCCGAAGGCCACGGCCTCGTTCAGCCCGGCCTGTGGGCGTACCTGGGCGGGGACCGGGACGTGTCGCCAGGACTGGGTGTCCGCCGCCGCCGAGGTCATGAGGGCGAGGAGGGTCAGGGCGGCGGCGAGGGCCGCGACCAGGAATCGGCGTGCCATGTCAGCCTCCCAGCCGCTCGCTCATCAGGTTCGGTTTCGAGCCGTAGATCTCGGCGGTTCCGAAGGACATCAGCGAGGACCCGGCCCTCGCCAGGGCACGCGGCTTGACGTCGATGGCGTTCTGACGCTCCGGGCCGTAGGAGAAGGTGGTGCGCGCGCCGTCCACTCGCGCGTACTTCGACCGGAAGGCGCGGTCGCTGCGCACCGGCAGCCAGAGCGCGCCGTCCGGGCCGCGCACCATCGCCTCGGTGGCGGTGTCGCCCAGCGGTGGGCGGGTCGTGCGCCAGGTGTGCCGGTCGCCGGTCATCAGGTACGTGCGGGCCACGCCTTCCGCGTACTGGCTGCCGCCGATCGTGACCCGGCCGGAGGGTTCGAGCAGGACGGTGTGCACGTTGCTGTCCGGCGGCAGCGGCACGTCCGCGTCCCGCCACGCCGTGCCGTCCCAGCGCAGGACGACGGTCCCGGTGTCGGTGTCCGCCCAGGCCCACGCGTCGGTGGCGGTGCGCGCGGTGATCCCCATCAGGTACCGCACACCGTCGGGGGCGGCTTGCGTTGTCCAGCCGGAACCGTCGTACCGAAGGATCTTCAGCCCGGTGTCGTCCTCACCGACCACCCACGCGGAACCCGGTACGGCGGTGAAGTCCTGGTAGGTCCACAGGGTGCGCGGCACCGGGAGGACGCTCCATCCTCCCGCCGTCCGGCGCAGGATCTCCCCCTGCCCGGCGCGGATGCGGAGGATCCACACCTCCTGGCCGACGAAGCGCACCTTCTCGAGCCCGCCCGGCTCACCGGCGCCGGGGAAGGTCGCGTCCCGCCCCCACGCCGTGCCGTCCCACCGGTACAGCACCGGTCGGAGTCCGTCGGCCGCGGTCTCGTAGCCCGTCGCCCATGCCTCCCTCGCTCCGCGGGCGGCGAGATCGGTCACGGTCACCGGCGGGGCCGCCGCCGGCACCGGCAGGGCCGTCCAGCCCTTCGGAGTCACGGCCGCGGCCGGCGACACCACCGCCGCGCACACGATCATCAGGCAGACGGCGACCGCACGGAGACCGTTCATGAGACCCCCCAGAACGCGAAGGTCGCACACGCTATTGGCGTCCACCCACCGCTGAACAGACGTCATCCGGCCGATCGGGGCCTTTCCGGAGCGGCCCCTCGGCGGCCCCTCTCCCGGGTGCGCCTGGGCCTCGTGGCGGGTGGCGCCCCACATCCCGCTCGGACCCTCGGCGGCTTACTGTCGAATATGTGAGTGCGGGCAGTGATGTCACACCGGGTGGCGAGTCGTCCCTGGACCAGGTGCTCAGCGGCACGGTGCGACGGACCGGGGCGCTGGCCGCGGGCGTCTACCTGCTGCCGGCGGCCGATTCGGTGTTGTGCCTGGCAGCGGTGTGCGGGGTGCCGGCCATGGCGGTGGCCCCGTGGCGGCGGGTGGCGGTGTCGGCCGCGGGCCCGCTCTCCGAGGCGGTGCGGGAGGACCGCCTCGTCTGGGTGGGCCGGCAGGAGGACATGGCCCGCCTGTACCCGAACGCGGCGGCCGGGCTGCCCTACCAGTTCGCCCTGGCCTTCGCGCCCCTGCACGGGGTCCGGCGCTGGGGAGCCCTGGCTCTGGTGTGGCCCAAAAGCCACCCACCCTCGCTGACCCGGCGGGAACGCGGGAACATTCTGGCCGGCGCGAGCCGCATCACCCAGGTGCTGGACGAGGCGCCCGCATCCCGCGAGATCCCCGATCAGCCACGTGCCGTCCCCCTGCACCGGCCCGGACCGGACCCGGCCCAGAGCGGACTCGCCGCCGCCGACCTGCTGCAGCGGATGCCCGTCGGCGCCATCGGTTTCGACCTGCAGGGCCGCATCACCTTCCTCAACGACGCCGCCGCGCACCTGCTCGGCCGGCGGGCCGACCGCCTCCTGGGAACGCTGCCGTGGCAGTCCGTGCCCTGGCTCGACGATCCGCTCCACGAGGACCACTACCGGACCGCCGTCCTCACCCGCGAACCCGTCGCCTACACCGCACTGCGCCCACCCGACCACTGGCTCGACATCCGGCTCTACCCCGACGACAGCGGCATCAGCGCCCTCGTCTCGCCCCACCCCCGCACGCCGTCCGGGGACACGTCGCCGCCCCGCGTCACCCCGAACCCGGCCGCCTCGCCCGCGGGGGCCGGCACCGGACGGATCCACCAGCTGATCCACCTGGCGGCTGCCCTGAGCCAGACCGTCACCGTGGCCGACGTGAGCAATGTGGTGGCCGACCAGATCCTGCCCGCGTTCGGTGCCCAGGGCATGGTCCTGTCCGCCGCCGACGCCGGCCGCCTGAGGATCACCGGGCACCGGGGGTACGACCCGCGCAACGTGGCCCGCCTGGACGGCCTGCCCCTGGACACCGGTCTCACTCCCGCCGGGCACGTCCTGCACAGCGGCATCCCCGCCTTCTTCGCCGACCCCGCCGAGATGGCCCGCTCCTACCCCCGGGCCGCGGAACTCAGCGGCAAACGGGCGTGGGCGTTCCTGCCCCTGCTGGTCTCCGACCGCCGCGTCGGCTGCTGCGTCCTGTCGTACGACGACCCGCACCCCTTCGGCGCCGACGACCGCGCGGTCCTCGTGTCACTGGCGGGACTGATCGCCCAGGCCATGGACCGAGCGCTCCTGTACGACGCCAAGCACGACCTCGCCCATGGTCTGCAGCAGGCCCTGCTCCCGGCGGCCCTGCCGGACTTCCCCGGTCTCGACGTCGCCGCCCGATATCTGCCAGCCGCGCACGGCATGGGGGTCGGCGGCGACTTCTACGATCTGATCCGGCTGGGCGATGCGACCGCCGCCGCCGTGATCGGGGACGTACAGGGGCACAGCATGCACGCCGCGGCCCTCATGGGCCAGGTCCGCACGGCCGTCCACGCCACCGCCGGCGCGCTTCCCGGCGAGGTCCTGGCCCGCACCAACCGCGTACTGACGGACCTGGAGACCGATCTCTTCGTCTCCTGCCTCTACCTCCACATCGACCTCGACGGGGGGCGCCTGCACCTGGCCAGCGCGGGACATCCGCCCCCGCTCCTGCGTGAGCCCACGCCCGTACCGCGGACCCTCGCGCTCACGGTGGAGCCGGGCCCGCTGCTGGGCATCGGCACGGGTGCGGAGGCCGACTATCCGGTCACCACCCTTCCGCTTCCCGTGGGAGGCCTCCTCGCGCTCTACACCGACGGTCTCGTGGAAACCCCCGGCACCGACATCACCGACTCCATCGCGGCCCTCGCCCGCCGGCTCACGGCCCACGGCGACCGGCCCCTCGACGAGCTCGCCGACAGCCTCCTCCAGCACGGCGGCGCGCACCAGGCCCGTACCGACGACGTCGCCCTGCTCCTGCTGCGCAACCGGTAGGCGGCGGCCGTCAGGGCCTCGTCCCGGCCTCCGGCAGACGGGTGAAGGGCGGAGACGGTACGGCCGAGCCTGGTGTTCCCGGGATTTTGGGGGTAGACGGGCCGGTGTATCGATCAAGGCTCAGGAAGCGGGCGGATCGCATGGACGAGGCTGCCCACAACGACAGCCCCCTGCTGGACGACGGGCTGATCAAAAGCTCGGCGATGTACCACGGTGACCCCGGCGACATCGCCCGGGGCCGTGCCCTGGCCCGGGCTTTCCTGGGGCGTCTGCAGTCCGTCCTGGATCTTCCGGTGTCCGCCAGAGCCGTGGGGACCGTTCAGCTGGTCGTCAGCGAGCTGCTCACCAACGCCTGCAAGTACGCGCCCGGACCCTGTCTGCTGGACCTGGAGGTGTGCGGCGGCTCGGTGCGGGTCACCGTCTGGGACAGCGACCCGACCCTGCCGGTGGCCTCGGCCCCGGAGCCGGGACGGGTCGGGCAGCACGGACTGGAGATCGTCATCGCCGCGTGCGAGAGCTACGAGGTGCGCCGGGAACCGGTCGGCAAGAGCACGACCGCCGCGGTCGTCCTCGCGGAGGATCCGGCGACCGGCCCGGCCGGACATGATCCGTAGAGGGCCGGACGGCGGCCTGCACCGGAACCGAAGCGGGGGCCCCGACGCCCCTCCCCGAGCGGCCCTCCGGCAACTGAGGCCCTCCCCAGACGAGATCACCGGTGGCTCCGGCGACGAGACGATGTTCGGCAGGAACGGCGACGACCGCCTGAACGCCGGGGACTCCACGTCCGGCGACGACCGCTCCTACGGAGACGCCGGCACCGACACCCACCGACACCTGCACCGGCGACCTCAACGACCTCAAGGACAGCTGCGAGCAGCTGAACCCCGCAGGCTCCAGGACGACACGCTAGGCGCAGCCCGGCGGTTCGTCGTCGGCCGGCACGAACTGCAGCGTCGGCATGCCGGCGGCGTCGAAGTCGGCGGTGTCCGGGCCGATCAGGGTCATATAGCCGGCGACCCTCTCCCTCTCCGGCGGGGCCGGCTCCCCCCGGACCTGCTCGACGCCGGGGAGGACGGTGTCGAGCACCCACCAACGGCCCCCGAAATGCACCCACTTGATCCCGCAGTGCGTATTGATGTCGTACGGGTACGGAGTGTGCTCCTCGGGCTTGGCCGGGCCCTCCCGCCACTTGCCCTCCGTGATGGTGCGGGCGGGCAGGGTGGGCCCGGAGTACCCCTCGTCACCCGGTTCGCCGGACGAGGCGGAGCACCCGGCGAGCAACAGCCCGGCGCTCAGGAGCAGGACGGCGGATCGGCGCGATACCTTCATGCTCCTCAGACGCCGCGGGCACGCGTTCCGTTCGATCCGCGGCCTCGCGGGGCGGGGCGGGTTCGACGGGTCGGGTGCGCCTGCGGGGTGACCGGGGCGAGCCCGGCCCGGAACTGCCGTAGGGAGGCGGGCTGTTCGGTGATGCGCAGGCCGGGGATGCGGGAGGCGTCACGGACCGTGCGGGCCAGCGCCCGTCCGACATGCTCCCCGTGGCCACGGGTGTAGGTGCGGCGGGGAGTCGCCAGTCGCAGCAGCTCGTACGGCGCGCTCGTCGGAGGGGTGCCCCGCGCGTCCTCCGTCCCGGATAGAGGGACCCCAGTTCGACACCGCGGATGCCGCCCTCCAGGTACAGCCGACCTGGCCCGGAAGGCCAGCGGATCACCCCCTGGCCCGCCGGGCCCTGCCCCGGAAGGCCCCGGGAGCGCTGTCGGCCCTGGCGGCCCGGCCGCGGCCGCCGTCGTCGTCCTGCTGGGCACTCCAGCGGGGATCACGGCCGAGGTGGCGCAGGAGGACCGCCACGTCGTCGTCGCCCTGCTCGGGGGCCAGGGCGGCGAGGTACGCGCCGTGGGGGCGCAACGGCTCGACGATCTCCCTGGCGACCTTCAGGAGCGGGCGGGCCAACTCGGGTGTGAGCGGCGACGGCCGCCCTGTCGCCCGGGCGATGTCCCAGGCGTGGACCGCCGCGTCCAGCCCGCACGCCGCAGAGCCGGACCACGGGGACAACATGTGCGGCGGCACCGGCACGGGCACTTCCGCGGTGTCCCGGTCGACACCCGCCCATGCCTTCCCCGCGCGGGCCAGGGCGTCCTCCAGGAACACCACCGGGTCCACCCCTTCCATCTCGCCCGACGGGTCGAACGGGTTGAAGCCGGGGCCGGGTTCGCCGGTCAGGGCGGCGGCGTAGCCGATCTGGTCGCCGACGGCGTGCTGGAAGACCTGGGCGACGGTCCAGGCCGCGCAGGGCGTCGGCAGGTGCCAGCCGTCGGCGGGGACGGCGTGGACCGCCGTGCGGAGTGCTTCGTGGGAGGCGTCCAGGACGTCCCAGCCGCTGGAGATCGTGCTCTCGTTCATCGCGGAGCCCTCTTTCGTGATGCTTTCGCCGTGCCGAATGTCGGTGTCATGCGTCCACTCTCGGCCCGTGGCGACCGGAGAACCAGTGCGCTCTGCGACGACGGGGCCGCCGGCGGTGCGAATTCAGACGGGGATCACCAGGCCATCTCACCGTGACGGTCACGGAAGGTTCCGGTCGGTCCGTCCGTCCCGATGGTGGCGAGTGCGACGATCGCGTCGGTCCCCTCCCTCACCGTCTGCGGGCCGCTGTGCCCGTTGAAGTCGGTCGCCGTGTAGCCAGGGTCGGCCGCGTTCACCTTCACGTCCGGCCATGACTTCGCGTACTGCGTGGTCAGCATGGTCACGGCGGCCTTCGACGCCGTGTAGAGCGGCGCGAGGTTGGCCGCGCTCCGGATCACGCGCACCGACGAGGACGGTGTGGCCGGCCTCGATCAAGCGGGCGCGATCACGCCTATCGGCTGGCTGGCCTTCTGCCTCCCCAGGAGGGAACGGTCTCCACGCATGTTCCGGCCGGGGTCCAGCGGATGCCTGCGCGTCTCGGGGAGTTCCCCGTGGGCGTGTTCAGCGCCGACTGGACCCTGCTGTCCTGGACCCCCGCGTGGTCGGTACTGATGGGCGACCCCGGCACACGGACCCACCGCGAGCGCAACCTGACACGGGCGGTCTTCGCCACAGGGGCCGGGCGCCTCGCGTCCTGGCCCGTGCTCCAGGACGACGACGCCCTGAAACCCGCCCTGGTCGCCGACCTGCGCACGGCTCTCGTCGACTACCCGCACGACCCCGGCCTGACCGACCTCGTCGAGGAACTGCGGTCCGCCAGTGCGGAGTTCGCCCGTCTGTGGGAGGAGGGCACGGTAGGCCCGCACGTCTCGGCCCGCAAGACCGTCGTACACCCCCAGGTCGGCGAGGTGACGTGCGACTGCGGCGTGCTCACCGTCCCGGGCTGCGACATCCGGCTCGTCGTCTACACGGTGGCGGCGGGTTCCGCCGACGCGGAGAAGCTGGAGTTCCTGCGGGTCACGACCGGCGTCGCCGACGGCCCCGCGTCCTCGGGGCCCGGCCTGTTCTCCACACCGTGACCATCGGGCCGGCCGGATCCCAGGCCCTCCGCCGGACCCGGTCGGCGTCCGTGCCGACGAGCAGATCCTCGATCTCGGGGTCCGCCGGTCCCGCGCGGAGGCGTGGCGCCATGCCGCCCTGCTCACCACCGGCCGGAGCGAGGCCGAGCGCGCGGCCACCGTCGCGGGGCTGGACGTCCGGGCAGCCGTACTCGCGCGGCCGGGGCGCGGCCGGGCGGCCTCGTGAGGCCGCCCCTGCCGCTGATCCGGAGCACCGGGCGTCGGGCGCGGGACCACCCGTCAGGGCCGGGTCGGCCTCACCTTTCTCTCCGTGCCGTTCACCCGCACGGTCACCTTCTTCTTCCGGTCCGGTGCCCGGTCGGCGACGATGTCGTACGACGTGACCTTGCCGTTCCGCCACTCACAGCCGACCTCGTAGCCGCCGCGTGCGCGGAGCCCGGTGAAGGAGCCCTCGGCCTTCCAGTCGTCGGGGAGCGCCGGCAGGAGGTGGATGACACCGTCGTGGCTCTGCAGGAGCATCTCGGCCACGGCTCCGGAGATACCGAAGTTGCCGTCCATCTGGAAGGGCGGGTGGTTGCAGAACAGGTTGGGCAGCGTGTTGTAGGTCAGCAGTCCGCGCAGCATGACCTGGGCGCGCCGCCCGTCGCCGAGGCGGGCGAAGAGGGCCGCTCGCCAGGGCCAGGTCCATGAGCGGCGGCTGTCGCCCGACACCGTCGCGGCCGTGAACGGGACGCCGTTCTTCTCCCCGCACCGGGCCTTGAGCGAGACGAGCGCGGCGGCCGCGAAGTCGTGGTTCCTCGGCGTGATCTGGCGCCCCGGATAGACCGCGAAGAGGTGTGAGGTGTGGCGGTGGATGTCGGTGGGGCTGTCGATGTCCTCCTGCCACTCCTGCAACTGGCCCCACTTGCCGATCTTGTTGGGTGCGAGGCGCGCCTGCATGTCGGCGACCTTGGCCCGGTAGGCGGGGTCCGCCCCGAGTACCGCCTCGCAGTCGAGATAGTTCTGGAACAGGTCCCAGATGATCTGCTGGTCGTACATGACGCCGTCCTCGCGCGGCCCGTGCTCGGGCGACCAGCCGTCCGGCGCGACGAGGAGGCCGTCCTCGCGCTCCTTGAGATGGTCCTCCCAGAACTCGCAGATCTCCTTGATCATCGGATGGGCGACGGTACGCAGGTAGCCCATGTCCTGGGTGAACGCCCAGTGTTCGTAGAGATGTTGGGCGTACCAGGCGCTCGCGACGGTGTTCCACTCCCAGGCGTTGCCGCCGAAGATGCTCTGACTGGTGCGGGCGGTCCAGCCACGGGTGCGGGCGCCGAAGGCGTTGCGGGTCGCCACGCGGCTGGGCACCGCCACCTGCTCGATGAAGCCGACGAGCGCCTTGTGGCACTCCGACAGGTTCGTCGTCTCGGCTCCCCAGTAGTTCATCTGGATGTTGATGTTGGTGTGGTAGTCGGATGCCCACGCCGGCTGGTTGCTGTCGTTCCACAGGCCCTGGAGGTTGGCGGGCAGGCCGTCGGGGCGGGAGGAGCTGATGAGCAGGTAGCGGCCGTAGTCGAACATCGTCTGTTCGAGTGTCGGGTCCGCCTTGCCCGCCGCGTAGCGTGCCAGCCGGGCGGCGGTCGGCAGGGCCATGACGTCGGCGTCCGACGTGCCCCAGGCGACCGAGACACGGTTCATCAGGGCGCGTGTCCGCGAGGTGTGCCGGTCGCGCAGCCTGTCGTAGGGGCGGGCTGCCGCCTTGGCGAGCGCGCGGTCGACGGCCGCCCGCGGATCACCTCCGCGCCATCCGGCCGCGGCGTCGAGTTGGTAGTCGGTACGGGCGTCGAGGAGCAGTGTCAGTGCGGTGCAGTCGCTGAACCGGAGCGTCGAGCCGTCGGCGCTGAAGTCGCCGTCGGTGTCCACGACCTGGACGGTGCACGCGTGCTTGAGGCCGTTGCCCATGACGCCGGCGAAGGCGATCCGCCGGGCGTCGGCGTCGACGGAGGCCGGGGCCCGGTCCTGTCCGGACGTCAGCGCGATCGCTCCGGAGAGTCCCCGTGCGCTGTCGGAGGTGTAGCGGAAGACCATGACGTCCGCCGAGCGGCTGGCGAACGCCTCTCGCAGGACACGCCGTCCGGGCGGGCCGAAGCGGGTGACGTGGAGGCCCTTGACGAGGTCGAGGCCGCGCTCGTAGTCGACGACCGTCCGTTGCGCGCGCGTGTCGAAGTCCGCGCCCGTCAGGGCGATCTCCGCGATCTGCAGACCGGTCGCGGAGGCGTCCGAGGTCAGGGTGAGCCGGTAGACGCGGTAGGCCGTGGTGTTGCCGATCCGGATGGTCCGCCTCTCGCCGCGGCCACCGAAGGGCTCCTGGGGGTTCTGCGTGTCGAGGGTCGTCCACGCGTGCCCGTCCTGCGACGCCTCCAGGAGCCACCGCCGGGGGTCCTCCTGGGGTCGGTCGGGGGCCGACGTCAGTGTGTACGAGGTGACGACGGCGGCACGGGTCAGGTCGGCCTGCCAGACGACGGCCGGTGCGGCGGAGCCGACCCGCCAGACGGTGGCCGGATCACCGTCCACCGAACGGGAGATGTCCGTGGTCCGGGCCCCGGCCCTCGGTACGGATCCTTCGGAGTGTCCGCTCGGCGACGACAGGTAGGTCGCGCCCGCCCCTCCCAGGTCGACGCCGGCGAGGCCGATCTCGCTGACCTGGAAGTGGCTGACGCCCGCCTTGGGGACGAAGTCGAACCGGTAGAAGCGGTAGGCGGCACTGTCGGCGCAGGTGAACTCCTTCGTCTGAAAACGGCTCTCGAAGGGCGCGTCCAGGGTGCGGCGGTCCAGCGGGGTCCAGGTGTCGCCGTCGGCGGAACCCGAGAAGGTCCATTCCTGAGGGTCGCGCTGCGGAACGTCGTCGGCGCTCGTCAGCCGGTACGAGGCGACCGCGACGGGATCGGGCAGCTCGACCTGCCACCGCACCTTCGCACCGGGCCCGTCGATGCACCACTTGGTGGCCGAGGCGCCGTCGTACGACTTGTCGACGCCCTCCGCCGGGGAACTGTCGTAGGGGCCGCCGGGGGCCGTGACCTTCGGACGCGGACGGGAGGTGAAGGTGACGACGACGTCGCCGAAGTTCCGGTAGGAACCGAAGCCGTTCATGCCGGTGTCGAAGTCGCTGTCCGGTTTGCCGGCGAGGGCGTTGTCGTAGTTGTTGACCCCTCCCCACAGACTCTGTTCGTTGAACTGGACGCGTTCCTCGTCGGGATCGGCGAAGAGCATGGCGCCGAGTCGGCCGTTGCCGATCGGCAGTGCCTGCGACTGCCAGTCCGTGGCGGGGACGCGGTACGTCAGCGCCTTGCGGGAGAGAGTCGGCCACGAGGCGGGCGCCGAGGCGTCGGTACCGGCGGCGACGGCTGGGTCCACGGGGGCACCTCCGGTCAGCTGGGTGATCAACGGTGCGAAGGCGAGGGCGCCGCCGAACTTGAGGATGCTCCGTCGCTGCGGATCGGATTCATTGATCACAGTAAGATCTCCCAGCCCATTCATCGGCTCTTTCATGGGGAAGTGCCAGCAACATCACCCCCGCACTGGGGCGCGATCATCGTCGCCGGTCGATAGATCGGATGTCTAGAGGGAGGTGGCGCCGAATACCCGATGCCCTCGCTGCGTGTGGGACACGGCCGGGGCGAGCCCGGCCCCGTGCCGCCACCGGCCTCACGCCATGCAGCGACCTTCACCGCCCGCGGCTCCGAGGCGGCGTCAACTCGATGGCGAAGCAAGCCGGTTGAACACCGCGTCGAGTCGCCACGCGGCACGGCGACGACCTGCCGCGTTCCTCCCCGCGCGCGGAACCGACCCGTCCGTCGTCCCGGGCGCGGGGGCCGCCTTTCCCCGCCGTGCCAGGGACGGCGAAAGCTGTCGGTAAAGGCAACTATGCTCCCGCCCATGAACGAGGACGACAGAGGGCCCGAAAGACGAGTCGTCGACGGGCGCTTCGAGTTGGAGACCCGTCTCGGTGGCGGCGGGATGGGGACGGTCTGGCGCGCCAGGGACCTGGTGCTGCACAGGCTCGTGGCCGTCAAGGAGGTCCGCCCGCCCGACCGGGACCTCGCCGAGTACGACCCCGACGGCGCTCGGCTGCTGCGCGAACGAGTCCTGCGTGAGGCCCGCGCCCTGGCCCGCATCGACCATCCGAACGTCGTCACCATCCACCACATAGTCGACGGCGGTGAGGGCACCTACCCGTGGCTGGTGATGGAGATGGTCAGCGGCGGCTCGCTGGCCGACCGGCTGGCCGAGGGTCCGATGCCGCCGGCCGAGGCGACCCGGATCGGCCGGCAGGTGCTGGCCGCGCTCACCGCCGCGCACGACGCCGGTATCCAGCACCGGGACGTCAAGCCCGCCAACGTGCTCATGCGCCCCGACGGGCGCCCCGTCCTCACCGACTTCGGTATCGCCGCGATCCGTGAGACGAGCGGTCTCACCGCCACCGGCTCCGTCATCGGCACGCCCGACTTCATGGCACCGGAACGCATCTCCGGGCACGAGGGCGGCTCCGCCTCCGACCTGTGGTCCCTGGCGATGATGCTGTACACCGCGGTGGAGGGCCACCACCCGCTGCGCCGAGGCAGCACCCTGGCCACCCTCGCCGCGGTCCTCAACGACGACGTCGTACCTCCGGTGCGCGCCGGCGCCCTCGGGGACGTCCTGATGAGCGTGCTCGTACGGGATCCGTCCGCACGCCCGTCTGCTGCCGTGTTCGACCAGCGGCTCGCCGAGGTCGAGGCCCGGCCGGCCGCCCCGGCCGCCCCCGCCGCCTGGTCCGAGCCCACGTCGTTCCCGCTGACCCCGCCGACGCCCGTCACCGGCCCGGCCGCTCCGCATTCGGGCGGCTTCACCTCGCCGACCGCGTTCACCCCCTCCGGCGCCGCCGCCCCGCCGCCCCCGGTCGGGCTCGGCAAGAGCACCGCCGACCCGGCGCGGGCCACGACCGCCGGTTTCGGCCCACCGCCTTCGCCGTACGGGTCACCCGTGGGGCAGCCCCCGTACCAGCCGGTGACCGCACCCGTGGGCCCGCCCCGCCGGCGTGGACGGCGTACCGGTGTCCTGCTGAGCACGACCGGAGCCTCGCTCGCCGGTGCCCTGCTCCTGCTGTGGTGGCTGGTGCCCCTGGGGGACGACGGTGACTCGGACGCGGGTGCCTCGCCCACCACCTCCCCGACCGCGTCGGCCGGCAGATCGACCCCGAAGTCGACCGCCTCACCGGCCGACACCGACCCGACGGAGGAGCGGACGCAGGACACCGCGGAGCCCGGCGACATGCTGACTCCGGACGGCATCCGCACCGCGATCAAGGCGTTCAAGAAGGAGACCGGCCGGGACACCTTCGGCGACTTCTCCGTCTACCCGGACTTCGTGTCGGCCCAGCTGATGGTCAAGGGCAGTGACAAGAGGTACGACTCCTACACCTACCGTCCGGGGCAGGGCGTCGAGAAGGGCATCATCAAGGGCACCCTGTCCGGCGGTGAACAGCCCGTCAGCCTCGACGACTTCGACTGGGACAAGGTCCCCGCGCTCCTGAAGGAGGCGGAGAAGAAGCTCAACGTCCCCGACCCGGAGAACCGTTACCTGCTGGTGAGGCAGCCCAACGACATCTTCGACACCCCGGCCGGGATGGCCGTCTACTTCAGCGACGAGTACAGCCAGTCCGGCTATCTGGAGGCCGACACCAAGGGCAAGGTGACCCGCGTCTATCCCGCGGAGAGCTGACCTCGCGCGACTCCCCCACAGGTGCGGCCCCGAAATCGTCTCGCCCGTGATCACCTCGTCGGGTACGGTCGCCGGGTTGTTCTCCGCCGCCGGAGGCCGTGCGACGCGCGCGTGCGGCCGGCGGCGGTCCTCCGGCTGAGAGAAGGTTTCGTCCCATGGCATGTCGTATCAGTGAACTCGTGCTCGGTTGCCGCGAACCCGAGGTGCTGGCGCGGTTCTGGTGCGAGGTCCTGGACTACGTGGTACTCGACCGCGAGGACGACGGCACGCTGGAGATCGGGCCGCGCGAGGGGTTCGGCGGTCCCCAGCCGACGATCATCCTCAGCTACCGGGAGGAGCCGGAGCCGGGCAAGTCCCGGCTGCACATCGACGTCAACGCCACCGACCGCGACCAGGACGCCGAACTCGAACGCCTGTTGAAGCTCGGTGCGCGCCCGGCCGACATCGGACAGACCGGCGACGAGCAGTGGCACGTCCTGACCGACCCCGAGGGCAACGAGTTCTGCCTGCTCAAGGCGCGCCTCAACCCGCTCTGACGACGGCATTCGACGGCAGTGGAGCGGGGCGAGCGGCGTAGGCCCCTCGCCCCGCCTGCTCGCGGCTGACGGCGCCGGACCTCGGTCAGGGCCGCCGTCCGGCGCCGCCCGGGGTGAGGGCCGGCCGGCTCTCCGCCTGTTGGAGTTCCGCCAGCAGTTCCCGCTGACCGGCGAGCAGTTCGGTCAGGATGCGCCGGGCCGCGCGCAACAGGTCGGCCACGTCGCCGCCGGCGAGTGCGTAGCTGACGGTGGAGCCCTCGCGGATGGAGATCACGATCCCCGACCGGCGCAGTACCGCCAACTGCTGGGAGAGACTGGACGGTTCGATGTCGATCTCGTTCAGCAGGTCGCGTACGGCGAGGGGGCCGCCCTGCAGCAGTTCCAGGACCCGGATGCGTACCGGGTGTCCGAGCATGCGGAAGAACTCGGCCTTGGCCTGGTAGAGGGGGACCTGCATGAGATTCGCTCACTCCCTGGCGCGTGACGGGCTCATTCCGGGCGCGGTGGCCCGTGGGCGCCACCGCGCGGTCGGCAGTGCGGAAGACGTGGTGCGGAAGTCGATGGGCGGAAGACGGTGGTGCGGTCCATCCTCGTGGATCCGGCGCCGCACACCCAGGGGATTGACCTGATCTGGATATGCCCAGTTGAAGAAGTCTTCAAGTCATGGGCGTGCGACGCCGCGCAGCACGGAGAGGTCTACACGTCGAGTTCGGCCCCGATGCGCCTGAGCTGATGGCGGGCCATCGCCAGGTTCGACTTCGTCCGGTCGAGCACCAGGTAGAGGAACAGCCCGTTGCCGCCGCGGCCCTTGAGCGGCTGGATGATGTGGTACTGGCCGCCGAGTGTGATCAGCATGTCCTCGATCGCACCCGTGAGTCCGAGGTGCTCCATGGTGCGGGTCTTGGCACGGATCACGTCCGTGTTGCCCGCCGCCGCGACCGTCAGGTCGAGGTCCTTGCCTCCCCCCAGCGTGCCCAGTGCCATACCACTGGTGTAGTCGACCAACGCGGTCCCCAACGCGCCCTCGATCGACGTCATGATCTCCTTCAGGGAAATCTCCACATTGCTCATGACAGCGTCTCCTCTGGTCGATGCGCGGCTCGGGTGTCACCCTTCCGCCGCCGGGTGCAAGGACCCTACGAAGCGCTTCCGACCGAGACTCCCGAAGTTCCGGTACTGCACGAGCGAGCCCGAAATTGCCGGATCACCACATCACTTGGGACCGTCGATGACAGGGAGACGGTTCATCTGTGTCAGGCAGCGCGACGCGCGGCGCCCTGTGAAGCGCCGAGGCTCCGACGCGCGCACACGTCGGAGCCTCGGCGTCGTCGGACCGGACCGGGTCGGTCGGGTCCGCCCGGATCAGGCCAGACCGAACCGCTCGGCGTGCACCTGCGAGCGGGGAACCTTCAGCTGCTGCAGGCCGCCGAGCACGGCCGAGGTCATCGCGGGCGGGCCGCAGACGTACGTGTCGCGCTCGGTGATGTCGGGGACCAGGGCCCGCAGGTTCTCCGGCTCGAACGGTGAGCTGCCCTCGCCCCGGCGGCCGGTGAGCAGATGGAGCCGCCCACCGCGGTCCTCGACGAGCGTGCGCACCTCGTCGATCAGTACGGCGTCGTCCTCGCTGCGCACCCGGTAGAGCACGACGACGTCACCGGCCGCCTCCTCCTCCAGCAGGGCCCGGACGGGCGTGATCCCCACCCCGCCGGCTATCAGCAGGGCGCCGGGCCGCGTGCGGTGCAGCGAGGTGAACGCCCCGTACGGTCCCTCGACGAACGCGCGCGTCCCGATCGGGAGATGCCGCAGGCCGGCGCTGGTGGTGCCGGATGCCTTCGCCGTCAGGCGCAGCGTACGGCCGTCGGGTGCCGCCGACAGCGAGAAGGGGTTCGCCGTCCACCAGGAGTTGTGTCCCGGGAAGCGCCAGAAGCAGAACTGGCCCGCCCGGGCCGGCAGCCTGTCCAGGTGGCGGCCGGTGACGTGCACAGACACGACGTCGTCCGACTCCGGCACCACGGCCACGACCTCGAACCGGTGGTAGGCGTTGCGCCACAGAGGCAGCACGATCCGTCCGGTGAGCAGGGAGCCGAACGCGAACAGCCACAGGGCCCACCAGTAGATCTCCGCGGCCGCGGAGGAGGTGAAGGTGGTGGTCTCCTGCAGCTGGTGGACGAACGCCAGGCCCAGCGCCACGTACAGCAGCAGGTGCAGAGCGTGCCAGGTCTCGTACCGCAGCCGCCGTCGCACCTGGCGGGCGGAGACCGCGGCGATCACGACGACGATCGCCGCGGCCAGCATGCCGAGCAGGGAGGCCGGTACTCCGGCCAGCGCGAAGAACGTCTTCGTCATCGACGCGTCATCGAGCGTCGCGTAGCCCAGCACCACCAGTACGGCGTGGGTCAGGAGGGTCCACAGCAGGGTGAAGCCGACCCACCGGTGCCACACCGTCAACCGGTCCATGCCGATACGGCGGTCCAGCCACGGCAGCCGGGCCACGAGCAGCAGTTGGAACAGCATCAGCACGGCCGCGTGCAGACCGAAGAACTTGGCGACCGTGAGCACCCCGTTCTTGCCGGTCCCCTCGGTGAGGAACAGGACCTCGACGATCACCAAGTTGACGATGACGAACGTCCACAGCACCCACCGCGCCGCAACCACAGGGGGTACGGCGGCTCTTCGCACCCCTGAAATCGTCGCCTCCACGGGCTTTCCCTTCTCTGTCCATGTGATGTACTCGCGCCCGGCCCTCACGAGGCCGCGAGGACCGGGCGTTCCGACCGGATACGGCCCCCCGACCGGGGGCAAGGATAGAAAATCAGACGCGAATGAGACCCTGCTCGGCCTCAAGCATTCTTGCTTCCGGCATTCCCTGCTTCGCGGGTCCCCCGGACTCACTCCTCACCCGTCGGCCGTCCCGGCTTCCGTCGCCCGGTACGCTGCGTGATTAAGGTCTTAATCACAAGCCGTCACAGGGCTGTTGGAGCACAGCAGGCGCTGGTGGGGTACATATGAGAAGCTCGCGTGTCTGGCAGCGCCCCACGCTCGACGCCGTGGCCGCGCACGCCGGGGTGTCCACAGCCACGGTGTCGAACGCGCTCAACGGAACCGGCCGGCTGTCCGAGGCGACCAGGCAGCGCGTGCTCGCCTCGGCCCGCGAACTCGGTTACGCCCCGGTCGGCACGACCCGGGCCCTGGCCCGCGGCGGCCACGGCGTGCTCGGTCTGACCATGACGGCGTACGGCGATCTGCCCGTCGCGTACACCGAGATCCCGTACTACGCACAGCTGGCGCTGAGCGCCACCGCCTCGGCGCACGAGCGCGGCTTCCTGCTCATGGTGATGCCGAACTCGCTGTCGCGGTGGATGTGGCTCAACACGCCGGTCGACGGCGTCATCCACATGGATCCGCGTGCCGACGATCCGGTGCGTGCCCTCCTGCACGAGCGCGGCATCCCCGTCGTCTGCGACGGCCGGCCGCCCCAGCCGCACTGGTGCGACGCGTGGGTGGACGCCGACCACGACACGGGACTGCGTCTCCTGCTGGACCACCTCACCGAGTCCGGCGCCCGCCGGATCGGGCTCTCCCTGCCCGTCCATGACGCCGAGTATCCACGCCTGATCGAACGTGCCTACGCGTCCTGGTGCGCCGAACACGACCTGCCCTGTCTCGTCGAGGAGTACGCCTCCCTGCCCGACTACTTCCGGGCCGAACGCGAGGCGGTGAGCCGGCTGCTCGACCGCGATCCACGGCCCGACGCGGTCATCGGCGTCTACTCCGACTCCGGTCACAACATCCTCGCGGCCGCGCGGCTGCATGGGCTCCGGGTGCCCCAGGACCTGCTGGTGGCGTGCGTCAGCGAGGATGCGGACTATGCGACGACGGTGCCGTCCGTCACCACGCTCAGCCTCCGCCCGGACCGCTTGGGCGAGGAGGCGGTCGACCTGCTGATCGCGCTCGTCAACGGCCGCGGCGGTGTGGACCGGCGTCGGCTCGTCCAGCCGGTCCTGTTCCCGCGGCGGTCGTCCGGTCCCGCTACTGCCCGTCGGCGACGACGTCCCAGTGCTCGATGATCTTCCCGTCGACCACGCGGAAGAGGTCCGCGACGACGTAGTCGGCGCTGAAGACCCACACCGGGTCCCCGTCGGCGAGGGTGCTGCCGAACCGGGTCCGGCCGTTCGCGTCGGGTGAGGCGCTTGCGCCGGGGGTGGCGTTCTTCTCCGCGGGCGCGTCCCGGGTGTCCTGCCGCAGCAGCCGCTTCAGCGGGCCCGTGCCGTTCGGGATCAGCGGGTTGTGCTGGTGGTACCGCGGATCCCATTTCCTGTCGATCACCGTCAGGAGTGGACGGACACCGCCGCGGAACTCCCGGAGGACGCCGTGGGCCGTGACCGCCTGCTGACGAACGTGAGCGTCTACTGGTTCAGCGGGACGGCGGGCTCGTCGGCCTATCTGTACTACGAGACGTCCCACGACGCGGCCGCCTGGGCCCCGAAGCCCCGGGGTACGGTCCCGACCGGCGTGGCGGTCGCCCTGAGCACCGATGTCGCCGTCCGCCGCTTCGCCGAGCGGGACCACGACATCACCTAGTTGGAGCGAGTCGGAGCGTGGCGGCAACTTCCTGTCGCTGGAGCGGCCCGAGGAGTTCGTCGCCGAGGTCCGCTCCTTCTTCGTCACTCTCGGCGGCTGACGCCGGGCCCTACGGGTGGCGCCGCGGGGCCCGGGGCGCCGTCCGTACGGTCCCCAGCCGACTGGATCGGGCGACTCAGTCGTATGATGACGTGTATGGCTCATGTGTCCGCGGCGGAGCGCCGCCCCCAGTTGATCAAGGCCGCCATCGACCTCATGACCAGGGAGGGCGTCGCCGCCGGGAGCACCCGTGCCATCGCCGCCGAGCTGGGCGTGGCGCAGGCGACGGTGCACTACACCTTCGGCACCAAGGAGGATCTGTACCGCGCCGTCATGGAGCAGCTCACCCACGACCTGACCACCCAGGTCCAGGCGGCCGCGCCCTCGGACGGCGGCTTCGAGGAGAGTGTCGCCTCCCTCGCCGCCGCCCTGTGGAAGACCGTGCGCCAACAGCCGACCACTCATCAGCTGCTCACCGAGCTGTCGATGTTCGCCCTGCGCACGCCCCGGCTCCAGGAGGCTCTCCAGGCCCACTACGGCGAGGTGACGGCCTCGACGACGAAGCTGGTGACCGAGGCGGCCGAACGCACCGGTCACCGGCTGGCCCAGCCCGCGGAGGATCTGGCCCGGTTCTTCCTCGCCGGCTTCGACGGACTGTCCCTCCAGCACCTCTCCCTGCCCGACGAGGAAGCCGAACGCGTCGGCCTCCAGGCCCTGGTCTCGGCTGTGGTGGCCCTCGCGGGCGGCCGGCTGGAGCTGGTGACGGTACCCGTGCTCTGACGGCCGGGACGGCGCGAGTCACCCACGGTGCCCGCCGCGGGCCGCGCCCACCGAAACGGTCGCCGTCCCCTCCTTGTGCGGTGGGGACGGCGACCGAGCGGCGGACGCGGACTCTGTCAGGGCGCGGACACGGGGGCGGACCGGCGCTCGCCGTAGGCCGTGGCGCCGTCCACCGTCATCCTCAGCAGGGGCAGCGAGGCGACGAACGTGCCGACGGCGAGGACGGCGCCCAGGACGTCCGCCCCGGCACCGTCGAGGAGGGCACCGACGGCCAGAGGTCCGACGCCCGTACCGAGCGCGCCCGCCCCGCTGAGCGAGGCCACCAGCCGTCCGCTCGCGTCGATCAGGGAGGCGGCGGCCAGCATCTGGACCAGGACGGCCAGTTGACAGGCCTGCCACAGGACGGCCGCGACGACGAAGAGCACGGGGTCGTGCGTGATGATCAGGGCCGCCATCGACAGGGCCTGAAGGGTGACGAAGCACGCCATCGACCGCATGCGTCCGAAGCGCCGGGCGGCGACGGGGCCCACCACCGCGCCGGCGAGCGCCACCACACTGGCCGCCGCGAGAACGCCCGACACGAGCGAGTGGGACATGCCGGTGTGCTCCCGCCCCAGGACGGAGGTGTACGACCACGCCCCCTGGGTGACGGCCCACAGGAGCGCGGTTCCGGCGAGCAGCACCACCGACGGTCTCGCCGGAACGGGCTCGGCCGCACCGAGCGACCGGCCGCCGGGTGCGCCGGGGCCGTCGGGCAGTCCGCGCACCAGCGGCCAGGCGAGCAGGCAGCCCAGTGTCATGAGCAGGAAGCCGGTGCCCGCGCCCACGTCGTGGTTGGCGGCGGCGACGCCCATCAGCAGCAGCGCCGTCGCGCAGACCGTGCCGGAGACGGCGACCGCCGAGGTCCTGTCGGCGTCGTCGGTCGCGGCGAGGGCGGCGGTGGCCGAGGCGTAGACCGCGCCGAGTCCGGCTCCGATCACGAGGTTGGCCAGGATCAGCACGACGGGGTCGGAGGCGGCCGTCGCGCCGAGGAAGCCCGCCCCGGAGACGGCCAGCCCCAGTCGGGCCGTCCGCGCCCGCCCGGGCCGCGCGGCGCGCCCGGCGAGCAGCAGGGTGACGATCGCGGTCGCCGTCAGCTGGGCCGCCGCGACGAGTCCCGCGCCGGAGTCCGACAGCGCGAAGCGCGAGGCGAAGTCGTCGACGAAGACGGGCATCACGTTCGCTCCCCCGTTGCCCAGGGTCACTCCGGCGACGAGCGCCGCCGCGACGCCGAGGGTGAGGGCGGAGCCGCCCCGCGCGGTCACCGTCCGCTCCGGTGCGGGTGGCCGGGCGGGGCGGTCGGTCCTCGGCGGAGTGCCGAGCGTGCGACAGACATGGGAACCTCACGAGTTCGGGGGCGGGAGTCAGGGGCTTTCGAAGTGCGGGGCCTCGGACGAGGGGAACGTCCGAGGCCCCGCCGGAGGGCGGGTGCGGCGCTGTGCCGTCGCCGCACCGCCGTGGTCGGTCAGCCGGCCCAGACGTCCTCGACGTAGTGGCCGGACTCGGTCAGGGCGGCCAGCCATGCGGCGGCCTCGGCTTCGTCTGCGCCGGTGTGCTCGCGGTAGATCGCCATGAACGCCTCGCGCACCGCCGGGGCCATACGGCGGCCGTCGCCGCAGACGTGGACGCGTCCGCCCGCTTCCAGGACCGCCCAGACCTCGTCGCTCTCCTTCCTGATCCGGTCCTGCACGAAGCGGACTCCGTCCTCGGGCACGCAGGAGAAGGTGGGCCGCATGCTGACGGCTCCGGCGGCCTCGGCCGCCTCGAACTCCGCGCGGTGCAGGTAGTCGACGTCCGGGTGGTCGCAGCCGAAGTAGCACAGCAGCGTCCCGGTGGAGCCCGCGTGCCGGCGGTCGAGGACGGCACCCCGGAAGGGCGCGAGACCCGTTCCCGCGCTCACCAGGATCACGGGGGCGGAGGTGTCGTCGGGCAGGCGGAACGCCTCGCTGCACGGCAGGACCCGCGCCTGCAGGGTGTCGCCCGGTCGCACGGTCTGCAGGAAGTGCGAGCCGATGCCGTGGAACATGCCCTCGCCGGCCCGGTGGGGAGCGGCGAGGAGCGACACCATCAGATCGACCTCGCCGGGTGCCGCCACGGCGGACGAGGAGATCGAGTAGTGGCGGGGGCGCAGCACGGGGAGCAGTTCGAGGAAGCGCTCGAACGGCAGCTCGCAGGCGCGATGACGCTCCAGCAGGTCCAGGACGCTGCGTCCGGCGGCGGTCACCTGCTCGCGGAAACTGTCCGGGTCCGCCGCGGCGAGTTCCGTCAGGGGGCGCTTCTCCGGCGGGCAGGCGGTGTGCTCGGCGAGCACGGCGATCTGCTCCCGCGTGGCGGGGTCCTGGAGTTCCACGAAATCGGTGAGCAGCCGTCGGACGGTGAGCGGGCGGTCGACGGGGAGGGTGTTGCGGCCGCGCCGGCGGGCGCGGAGCCGAACGGTGCGCTCCGGGTCGAGGCCGAACCGGTCGGTGACCCGCTGGACGAGGTGGTCCGGGTTGCTCGGGAGGACGGCCAGGTGGTCGCCGGTGCGGTAGGTGACCCCCTCGGGCAGCCGCAGCCTGAGGAAGCGCTTGGAGCGGCCCAGACCGTGGGACATGTCGACCAGTTCGCGGGCGTCGAGGACCTCCATGGGCTGGACGCCGTGCCGTGCCGCGAGGCCGCCGATGACCGAGTCGGTGGTGTCCTCCAGTACGTAGAGACCGCCGCCCTCCGCCTCCGCGTCCGGCGCCGCCGCCACCGCGTCCTGGGCGATTCCGTGGTGGTGGAGGAGTGTGGTCCACAGCTCGCCGGTCCAGCGGTCCACCGTGCCGGCGAAGTCGCCGGAGGCGTCCGCGGCACCGCGCTCCAGCAGTGCGGTGGCGCCGGCCGCGCTCAGCCGCTCGTCGATGAGCGCCGGCACGCGCTGGTAGGTGGCCGCCCAGTTGCGGTCGCCGACGCCGAGCACGGCGTACCGGAGCCCGTCGAGGGAGCCGGGTGCCAGTTGGCCGAGCCACTCCATGAACCGCGCGGCGTCGTCGGTGGGCCTGCCGTTGTAGGAGGCGGCCACGATCACCACCGGCCCGCCGTCGGCGGAGAGGCTGCCCGCGACGGTGTCCAGGGAGGCGACGGTCGGGGCGAAGCCGTGCTGTTCGCCGTCCGTCGCGAGTTCACGCGCGATGCCCGCGCAGGTGCCCAGGTTGGAGCCGTGCAGCAGGGTCAGCGTGGTGCCGGCGGCCCTGCGGACCGCGGGCCGGCCCTCCCCCACCGGAGCCTGGCCCGACGTGACGGGCGGCAGCCGTCGCTCCCCGCCGGTGCGCCGGGCCAGATGCAGGGTGAACTCGTCGGGCTTGATCGTGAGTGACTGCTTGATCTTCAGCTGGTAGTCGGTGTGGTCGATCAGGCGGTAGCGGTGGATCACCAGCGCGAGGACGAGCGTGGCCTCGTGCAGCGCGAACTGGCGTCCGATGCAGGCGCGTTCGCCGCTGCCGAACGGCTTGAACAGGTGGACCGGCCGCTCCTGCTCCCGCTCGGGCAGGAACCGGTCGGGGTCGAACAGCTCGACGTTCTCGCCCCAGGCGGGGTCCCGGTGCAGCTGCGGGACGAGCACCTGGATCGTCTCGCCCTTGCGCACGGCGTACTTGCCGCCGATGACGGTGTCCTCCAGGGGTTCCACGGCGTAGGCGGGGGCGGTCGGCCAGAGCCGCAGGCCCTCGTTGAGCACCTGCCTGATGTACGTCAGCTTCCCGATGTCCCCGTAGTCGGGGTCGGGGGCGTCCGTGTCGCCCCACAGGGCGTCGACCTCGGCCTGGGCGCGGGCGAGGACCTCGGGGTGCTTGGTGAGGTAGTACAGGGCGAACGACAGGGCCCCGCTGGTGGTCTCGTGCCCGGCGATGAGGAACGTGATCGCCTGGTGACGGATGTTGACGTCGTCCAGTGGTTCGCCGGTGACCTGGTCGCGGGTGTGCAGCATGCGCCCGAGCAGGTCGTCGGTGCCGGTGTCGCCGGAGGCCCTGCGCTCCCGGATCACGTCGTCGACGAGGTCCCGCATCACGGCCACGTCGGTCCGGAACTGTTCGGCCTGCTTCCACCTGAAAAGGTCCAGGCCGGGGATGGACTCGCCCTTCGCCTGGGCGAAGCCGAGCGCGCGCGACAGGGCGTTGACGAAGGGGTGGGGCTCCTGCCGGGCGAAGGATGCGAAGTCGTAGCCGAAGCCGCACAGTCCGATGGTGTCGAAGGTCAGCCGGGTCATGTCCTCGGCGACGTCCACGGGCTCCGTCCCGGCCGCCCCGTCCCACTTCCCGATCAGCTCACGGGCGACCTTGAGCATCGTCGCGTGGTAGCCGCGCATCGCGCCGAGGGAGAAGGCGGGCATCAGGACGTCGTGCGCCTTGCGCCAGTTGGGCTCGTCGTTGAAGGCCGTGAAGAGTCCGTCGCCACCGATCTCCCGCAGCAGCACGAGGTCCGCGTGCACGTTCTTGCGGAAGCGGCTCTCGTCCGCCAGCTCGGTGACGAGGTCGAGACCGGAGGCGATGCCGATCTCGTTGCCGAAGACCCGCAGCTTGAACAGCGGACCGAGCTCCCTGGCCTCCTTCATCACATGGAGCAGGCCGTCGGCACCACCGGGTATGTCGAACGCGTGGCCGACCAGGGGGAGGGCGGGACGCTCGGGGATCGGTTCGGTTCCGCGTTCGGTCGCGTGAGTCATGGGCTTGCCTTTCATCCGCACTGGCTGTCGCCGGGCACCACCTTACGACCGACATGGTCGAGTGACAATGTCGGTCGATTGTGTTGGGTGACACAGTCGAATGCAGGAACCGGGGCGGATGCCCGGACGTCCTGGGGACGACGCGGGAGAAGCGGCCGCCGTAGGGTGACCGGCACCGGACAGCCGGTGGGCGTTCCCGCTCGGAGCGAAGGAGGACCATGGCACGCATCACCGACCACACCGTTCTGATCGTCGGCGCCTCTTCGGGCATCGGCGCGCAGGTGGCACGGCAACTCGCCGCCGACGGCAACCGCCTCGTCCTCACGGCACGACGCGCCCCCGAACTGGCCCACGTCGCCCAGGAGGTGCGGGCGGCGGGCAGCGCCTGCCTGGACCTCGTCGCCGACGCCCTCGACCCGCGGGCCGCGGCCGAGGTGGTGGCGGCCGGCGCCGCGGAGTTCGGGACGATCGACGTGGCGCTGCTCAACGCGGGCCAGGGCCCGGACATGTCCATGGACCAGGTGAGCGTGGCGGACGTCGCCCGGATCATGGCGCTGAACTACGACACGGTGGTCAACTACCTCGTCCCGCTGATCGAGCGGATGAGCTCCCAGGCGGACGGCGGCCTGATCGCCCACACCAACTCCCTCGCCGGACTGATGGGCATACCCCGCCAGGGCCCGTACTCGGCGGCGAAGGCCGCCGCGCGCACGCTGATCGACGCGGCACGCGTCGAACTGGCGCCCCGCGGCATCCGGTTCACCTCGATCCACCCGGGGTTCGTGGCCACGAAGCGCATCAGCGGCGACGGGCTGCCGAAGCCCTTCCAGATCAGCCAGGAGCGCGCGGCCCGGCACGTCGTCCGCGCCCTGGAACGCGAGCCGGCCCAGGCGTACTTCCCCTGGCCGACGGCCGCGCTGGTCCGCACACTGCGCACCCTCCCCGCGCCCGTCTCCGCCGCGGTGCTCCGGAGGCTGGCCTCCGCCTGACCCGCGGGGCCGGGAAGGGCCGTCCGCCGCACGCCCGCGCCGCAGGGATGGGGCGCAGGCGCAGGACCGGCAGCTACATGGCCGGGACGGGCGGCGCGGTGACGGCTTCGGCCTCCCGCGCGTCGGCCGGCAGGGACTGCTCGGCCCAGATCGTCTTGCCGGCGGAGGTGTGGCGGCTGCCCCAGCGCTCGGCCACCTGCGCGACGAGGAGCAGTCCGCGTCCCCCCTCGTCGAAGGTCCGGGCCCGCCGCAGATGCGGGGCGGTGGCGCTGCCGTCGGAGACCTCGCAGATGAGTGCGTCGGCCCGGACGAGGCGCAGCTGGATGGGCGGGGTGCCGTAGCGGATGGCGTTGGTGACCAGTTCGCTGACGATCAGCTCGGTGGCGAACTCCAGCTCGCTCAGTCCCCAGGCGGCCAGCTGTTCGCTCGCCCCGCGACGGGCTCCGGCCACGGCGGCGGGATCGGCGGGGAGCGGCCAGCTGCGCACCTGGTCGGCGCCGAGCATGGAGGTGCGGGCCAGGAGCAGGACGATGTCGTCGGCCGGCGGGTCGGGCCGTACCTTGCGCATGACCTCCTCGCAGGTCTCCTCCAGGCCGGCGGCGGGGTGGCGCAGAGCCTCACCCAGCAGGTCCAGCCCGACGTCGAGGTCACGGCCCGGGGCCGCGATCAGACCGTCGGTGTAGAGGGCGAGCACGCTGCCCTCGGCCATGTCGATCCGGGCCGCCTCGAAGGGCAGTCCGCCGAGACCGAGGGGCGGCCCGGCCGGCAGGTCCAGCACGCGCACCGTGCCGTCGGGGTCCATCAGCAGGGGTGGCGGGTGTCCCGCCCGAGCCAGGTCGCACCGGCCGGCGACGGGGTCGTAGACGGCGTAGAGGCAGGTGGCCCCGACCTCCCCGGAGGCCTCCTCCGCCTGCCGTCGCGCGTCCGGGCCCTCCTCCCGGTCGAGACGGATGACCAGATCGTCCAGACGGGTGAGCAGCTCGTCGGGCGCGAAGTCGGCGTCGGCGAGGGTCCGTACCGCCGAGCGCAGACGGCCCATCGTGGCCGAGGCGCGCACCCCGTGTCCCACCACGTCGCCCACGGCCAGCGCGACCCGTCCCCCCGACAGCGCGATGACGTCGAACCAGTCTCCGCCGATCTCGTCCCCGGGCCCGGCGGGCAGGTAGCGGTAGGCGAGGTCCAGGGCCGCCACATCGGGCAGCCGTTCGGGCAGCAGACTGCGTTGGAGCGTGAGCGCGGTGCGGCGCTCACGGGTGTAGCGGCGGGCGTTGTCGATGCTCACCGCGGCCCTGGCGGCGATCTCCTCGGCGAGGATCAGGTCGTCCGGGCCGAAGGCGTCCGCGGTCCGGTGCCGCATGAGGTGCATGACGCCGAGCGTGACTCCCCGCGCGCGCAGGGGCACCATCAGCACCGAGTGGATCTTGAACCGGCGTATGCTCCCGGCGCGGGCCGGGGAGGCCGTCACCCACGCGCGCAGCGACGCGTCGCCCGCGCTGTAACGGTTCGCCCGGCCGGTGATCAGGGTCAGGGCCGGGGGTGAGCCGGGCGGGTAGATGTCGGTGTCGCCCGTGGGAACCACGGATTCGGGGCATCCCGCGAGCACCGACCGTTGCGCGGTGCGCCGGCAGACGACCGGCGTGTCGGGCGGCACCGGTTGCGGCTCATGCCCCTGGGCGACGGATTCCAGCAGGTCGACGGTGGCGAAGTCGGCGAACCCGGTCACCGCGACCTCGGCCAGTTCCTCGGCCGTGCGGGTGACGTCGAGGGTGCTGCCGATGCGCACGCTGGCGTCGTTGAGCACGGCCAGGCGTCGCCGGGCCCAGTACTGCTCGGTGATGTCGATGACCAGCGCGGACACACCCAGTGTCGTGCCCGCGCGGTTCTTCAGCGGGGAGAGGAACACCGACCACGCGTGGTCGCGGACCTCGCCGGAGGCGCGGAACGGCTGCTCCTCACGGAAGACCATCTCGCCGGTGCGCACCACCTGGTGCTGGAGGCGGTCGATCTCGTCCAGGGGCGGTGCGGGGTAGATCTCCCACAGGGTCCGCCCCCGCATCTCGTCCGGTCTCAGCCCCATGGCCTTGGTCATGACCTCGTTGCAGGTGACGAACCGTGCCTCGCTGTCGTAGATGGCCACGGGCAGCGGGAGCTGCGCCAGCGTGAGGTCCCACAGCTCCGCCGACTCCGCCTCCGTCGGGCCGGAGGGATAGCTCACCGCCGCCGGAGTGACGACCCAGTACGTGCCGGCGTCCGCGTCCGCCAGCGGAGTGCCCCGCAGCCGCACGGTGACACGGTCGCCGTCGCGCTTGCGCAGCACCAGATCGCTCGTCCACTGCTCGGCGGCGGCCAGGTGGCGCCGCGTCGCGAAGGGCAGTGTTCCGCCGAGCAGACCGGAGGCGGGCCTGCCCACCACGTCCTCGGGGCCGTGTCCGAGGAGCCTTGCGGCTCCCGCGCTCCACACCATGACGGCCCCGCGGGCGTCGACGACGACCGCGAAGTCCTCGGGTACCGCTGTGTTGGTGTCGGGTTCGTTGTACATGGGCGTCTACCGACCTCGTCCCCTGCGCCGCCCGGGCACGGGCGACGGGTCACCCTGCACGGGCGCTGCCTCCAGCATCCCGCCACGGCACAACCCGCTCAACCGGCTCCCGGGGCATCCGCGACCCCGCGGGCCTCGGGCGGGGTCCGGATGTCGTCTAGAGCGGAGTCGAGGCCGACGGCGCGAAGGGTGCGCCGTGGCCGGGGACGATCAGGACCGGGTCGAGGGCCAGGACCTTCTCCCTGGCCGCCCGGAGCTGGTCCCGGTCGGGGGCGAAGGGATCGTCGGCCGGTCCCTCCGCGGTCCACCACAGGTGGGTCAGGACCACCAGACCCTCCTCCGCCGTCACGAGGGTGCTGACGTCCTCGGCGGTGTGGCCGGGGGTGGTCATCAGCGTGATCGACGGTGAGAGCCGGTGGCCGTCGGCGTCCCGGTCCTCCCAGATGTCGTCGCGGTAGACGGCCATGTGGTCGTGGAAGCGGGCCTCGGGGAACAGGGCCGCGTTCAGTGTGTGGTCCGGGTGGTGGTGGCTGAAGACCACGTCGGTGACGTCCTCGGGGGCCAGCCCGTGGTCCGCGAGCGGGTCCAGGATGAGCCGGCGGTGGGCGACCATCCCGGGATCGACGACCGCGACGGTCGCGCCGTCGACGAGCAGGGTGACGGTCCCCGCCACCCGTGTGTCCGCGTAGCCGGTGGTCAGGACGTGGAACGTGGCGGTCATGGCGGGTCCTCCGGTGTGGCCTGACGTGCCGGCCGTCTGGGCCGTGGTGTGCGGTCGTGGGGATCCTGCCACGCGGGAGGTGGCGCCCGGAAGCCGGTGATCGGTGCGCGAGGGCGGGGGGCCGGCATCCTGGGGCCCACTCCAGATCGGCGAGTGCGGCGACCTCGACGGCGGACTCCGTCTCCTCCCGGTGTGCGGCCCGGGCCGGGTTCGAGGCGATCGCCTGGGCGGGGGGCGAGTTCGGCGACCCTGCGCAGCCGTACCTCGGCGCCGGCGGACTCGGCTCCTTCGGCCACCGCCCGCGCGAGGCGGTGCACGGATCCGGTGGCGCTGCAGTGGGCGACCAGTATGTGTGCTGACACGGAGAACCCCTTCCAGGGGTCTGCTGCTCGATCACGACGAGGACGGGCGGGGGTGGCTGTTGTCCCCGCCCGTGTGTCCGGCGGGCCGTCCGGCCGCTGTGTACGGCAGGGCGCTCGGCGGGTGTGTCCGTCAGGTCACTCGGCCGGTGGGTACGACAGCACGGCGCTGACCGTCTTCTCCTCGGTGTTCGCCTCGATCCCGGCCCAGCCGAGGGCACACGGCAGCGAAGGCTCGGCGGCACGGGGGCAAGCTCGCGCGGCGTGTGCTCACGGCGACCGCCGACCCCTCCGGCAGGCCCTCCAGGGCGCCGGGCGTCAGGGCCCGCCGTGGGGAGTCGCACCGACCCAGCGGTGATAGGCGTCCAGATCGACGTTGCCGCCGCAGATCACGGTGACCACGTGCCGGCCGGCGAAGCGGTCGCGGTCCTCGAGGATCGCGGCGATGCCGAGTGCGGCCGACGGTTCGACGACGAGGCCGGCATGTTCGAGGAGCAGGCGCATACCGGCGATGATCGACGCCTCCCGGACCAGCACGGCGTCGTCGGCGACCAGCAGGAGGTCGTCCAGGACGGCCGGGACGGGACACCGGCCGGCGACTCCGTCGGCGATGGTGTCGGTCGAGTCGGTGGTGACGACCCGCCGTCGACGCCACGAGTACGTCATCGCCGGCGCGCCCAGCGGCTGCACGCAGATCACCTCGGCCTCGGGCGCCAGGGACTTCATCACATGTCCCACACCGGTGGCCAGCGCCCCGCCGCCGAGAGCGATCAGAACCGTGTCGAACGACGGCGCGGCACCCGCCAGTTCCAGGCCGATGGTCGCCGCGCCCTCGCAGGTCTCGATGTCCAGGCTGTCCTCGACCAGCCGGATGCCGTCGGACCGCGCGACGGCCGCCGCCCGCTCCCGGGCCATTTCGTGATCGCCGTCCATCAGTTCGAGCCTGGCGTCCAGCGCGCGGATCCGGTCGAGCTTGGCCGCGGTCGCGAAGCGGGAGGCCACGACGGTCACGTCGAGCCCCCGTTCACGGCCGGACCAGGCGAGAGCCTGGCCGAGATTTCCCGCGCTGGCGCACACCACCGCCCGCGAGCCCTGGCCGGCGAGCCGGGTCGCGACGACCTCCGTGCCCCGGGCCTTGAAGCTGCGGACCGGGTTCGCGGTTTCGAGCTTGACGCTCACCGCGCATCCGAGACGGGGCTCCAGCGCTTCGCAGCGGTACAGCGGGGTGTCGAGAAAGACCGGGTCGATGACCTGCCGTGCGGCCCGGATCCGGGCGGTGTCGAGGCGTGTCTGCTGCACGAGACCGCAGCGTAGCGCCGCCGACGCCGACGCTCGGGCAACTACCCCATTCTGCGGGCCAGTTGCGGGGGTCTGTCGGTTCGGGCGGCGTACGCCATGCCGTGCCAGGCCCGACCCCGGCCGCAGGCACGGGCACGGGCACGGGCACCCGCCCACGCAGAACCCCGGCGGCACGACCGCCGGGGTGAACCGCTCGCTCTCCCGGTGCCTGGCGGTACTAGACCTGATTGAAGAACCGCCACACCTCGGCCGGCAGCCAGGTCCTGGATCCGCTGTCGCCGGGAGCCCGGTCCTGGGGAGCCGCGATGTGCCCTTCGTCGAACGCCGCCCAGGCGACCGGGTGTCCGGCCGAACACCCGGAGTAGGTGGTGACCCGGTGCGTCAGACTGCCCTGGGCCGGCTCGGGCGGATTCTGGGGGGTGCAGCCGTTGTTCCTGACGAACCGGTCCCGCATCGCACGGCCGCCGGAGATGCCGAGGACGTTGTCCCGCAGGCCGTGCACGCCGAGATAGGCGATGGGCTGCGTACCACCGCTGCATCCGCTGAGCTGGCCGCCGCTCTGGACCGCGACCGCGCGGAAGACCGTCGCCCGCGAGCAGGCGAGCGAGTACGACATGGCGGCGCCGTAGCTGAATCCCAGGGCGAAGCGCTGGGCGGTGTCGATGCACAGGGCGTCGTCGATCCGCCGGATCATGTTGTCGACGAAGGTGATGTCCTCGCCGCCGGCGTTGCCCCAGCCGTTGTTGAGGCCCTGGGGCGCGACGAAGACGGCGCTGTTGTTGGCCAGCCGCTGCAGCCCGTAGTAGGCCCAGGTGCCCGTTTCCACGGTGCGGCCCGTGGAGACGTCGGTGGAGGTTCCGCCCAGCCAGTGGAACCCGAAGACCAGCCGGTAGGGGCGGTTGCGGTCGTATCCGTCCGGGACCCGCAGGATGAAGTTCCGGTTCTTGCCGCCGCTCTGGATCGTGTGTGTTCCGCTCGCCAGCGCGGGCGCCTTGCCACAGCCGGCCGTCGTGGCGGCGGGGGCACGTACGGAGGCCGCGGCCGGGCCCGAGGCCGCGATCGTGGTACCGACCAGGGTCAGCACGAGCGACGCGACGATGGCGGGCCATAAGGACGTTCTGGTCCTCGTGATCATGTGACTCCCTCTCCGGCGGCTTCCGGCAACCCGACCCCATGAATGTCGTGCACCTGGCAGCAAGAGGTAACGCAAGATTCGGCCACGTCCGCGATCGAACATCTACGGCCGCCAGACAGTCCGGGACCGTAGAGAGGCGGTCGACCTTGTCAACACGTGGCGTTCCCTCGGCGCCGCGCGAACGTGACACCCGGCGACGCAGACCTGGACCAGGCAGGCGAGCTTTCCGAGCCCCAGGAGAGCCGCATCCTGACGTACGGACCGAACGAAATATTTCGCCAGACACCTCGAATCATGCGAGAGGTATTGACGGGCCCCACCGGCCTCCTATCATCCAAAGTGCTCGATGTGCCGATCGATGTCCGACATCACGAACCGGACGGAGCGGGCACGCCCGGCCACGGGAGGCCCTCTCGGCGAGCCACCACGTTCCACGACACACCTCGGCACAGCACCCGCCCCCACCCCGTCCCTCACCCGTGAGGCTCGGCGGCGCCACCCGCCCACCACGACGGCCCGGCCGCGCGAGGAGAACGACATGGATATGTCATGCCCTGATCAATTCTGGGATCGCCGTCGCACGCTGGCCGCAGCCACCGGTCTGGTGACGGGCACCTTGCTCCCCCTGAGCGGAGCATCGCGCGCCGTCGCGGCCCCCGGTCCGGAGCGGGGGCCGTCCGTCACGGCCGCCGCGGACCTCGCGAATCCGGTCGTCTGGCAGGACTTCGCGGACATCGACATCATCCGCGTCGGCAACACCTACTACGCCTCCGCCTCCACGATGCACTACTCACCGGGAGCCCCCGTCCTGCGCTCGTACGACCTGGTGAACTGGGAGATCGCCGGTCACGCGGTGCCGACCCTCGACTTCGGCGCCAAGTACGACCTGAACGGCGGCCGCGGCTACGTGCGGGGCATCTGGGCGTCGTCGCTGGCCCATCGCCCGAGCAACGGAACGTTCTACTGGCTCGGCCAGATCGACTTCGCCAGGACGTACGTCTACACCGCCACCGCCGTCGAGGGACCGTGGAACAGGCTCACCACCATCAGCACGCCCTACTACGACGCCGGGTTGCTCGTGGACACCGACGACACCCTGTACGTGGCGTACGGCAACTCCACCATCAGCGTGGCCCAGCTCTCGCCGGACGGCCGCACCCAGGTCCGCACCCAGCAGGTGTTCACCACGCCGTCGAGTGTCGGCACCCTGGAGGGCTCCCGCTTCTACCGGATCAACGGGCAGTACTACATCTTCCTGACCCGTCCCGCGAACGGCCAGTACATCCTGAAGTCGTCGAGCGGCCCCTTCGGTCCCTACACGATGCGGCAGGTCCTTCTCGACCTGCGCGGGCCGATCCCCGGCGGCGGTGTCCCGCACCAGGGCGGACTGGTGCAGACACAGAGCGGCGCCTGGTACTACCTGGCGTTCGTGGACGCCTACCCCGGCGGCCGGGTGCCCGCCCTGGCGCCGGTCACCTGGACCTCGGACGGCTGGCCCGTCGTACAACTCGTCAACGGCGCCTGGGGCGCCTCGTATCCCGCCCCGGCCGTGCCCGCCCCACCCCGCCCGGTCACCCCCATGATCGGCGTCGACACCTTCGACGGGACGACCCTCAAACCGAGATGGGAGTGGAACCACAACCCGGACAACACCAAGTGGTCGGTCAACAACGGTCTGACGCTGGGCACCGCGACCGTCACCAACGACCTGTACTGGGCCCGCAACACCCTCACCCACCGCATCCAGGGCCCCACCTCCACCGCCACCGTCCAGCTCGACCCCTCGGCCATGCGCGACGGCGACCGCGCCGGACTCGCGCTGCTGCGTGACTCCTCCGCGTGGATCGGACTCAAACGCGACGGCGGCGCGACCCGACTGGTCATGGTCGACGGGCTGACCATGGACGGCAACTGGAACACCACCGGCACCGGAGTCGAGCGGGCGAGCACGAACGTGCCGGGCGGGCGCCTCTGGCTGCGGGTGAACGCCGACATCCGCCCCGGATCGGCCCGGCCGGGCACCTTCTCCTACAGCACCGACGGCACCCGCTTCACCCGCCTCGGCCCCGCCTTCTCGATGGGCAACGACTGGCGCTTCTTCATGGGCTACCGGTTCGCCCTCTTCAACCACGCCACCCGGGCACTGGGCGGCTCGGTCCGCGTCACCCGGTTCGAGGTGTCCACCCCCTGAACCCTCCGCACCCGCTCCACCCACACCCGCACCCGCACCCGCACCCGCACCCCGACCGTACGAGGAGAACGATGAACCAGTGGAAACGGCTCGGCCGACGCCGGGCATCGGTACTGGGCCTGGCAGCGGTCATGGCCCTCGTGACGCCCGGCATCGCGAACGGCGCACCGCAGGCGGATCCCGGCTCGGCGGCCGGCGCGCCGAAGGCGGTCAAGGCGTCCACCCTGGGCGCCCAGGCCGCCCAGTCCGGACGGTACTTCGGAACGGCCGTGGCCGCCGGACGCCTCGGTGACGGCCAGTACACCGGCATCCTGGACCGGGAGTTCAACTCGGTCACGGCCGAGAACGAGATGAAGTGGGACGCGACCGAGCGTTCCCGGGGCCAGTTCACCTTCGGGTCCGCCGACCAGATCATGAACCGTGCGGCCTCCCGAGGCCAGCGTGTGCGTGGCCACACGCTGGTGTGGCACCAGCAGCTTCCCGGCTGGGTCAACTCCATCAGGGACGCGAACACGCTGCGCGGCGTGATGAACAACCACATCACCACGGTGATGAACCGCTACAAGGGCCGCATCCACTCCTGGGACGTGGTCAACGAGGCCTTCGCCGACGGCAACAGCGGCCAGATGCGCAGCTCGGTCTTCCGGGACGTGCTGGGCACCGGCTTCATCGAGCAGGCGTTCCGCACCGCCCGCGCGGCGGACCCGGCGGCCAAGCTCTGCTACAACGACTACAACATCGAGGACTGGAACGCCGCCAAGACCCAGGGTGTCTACCGCATGGTCCGCGACTTCAAGTCCCGGGGCGTGCCCATCGACTGTGTCGGACTCCAGGCGCACTTCGGCGCCGGCGGTCCCCCCGGCAGCTTCCGGACGACATTGTCGAGCTTCGCCGCGCTCGGTGTGGACGTGCAGATCACCGAGCTGGACATCGCGCAGGCACCGGCGTCCGCGTACGCGAACACGGTCCGGGCGTGCATGGAGGTGCCACGCTGCACCGGCATCACCGTCTGGGGCATCCGCGACAGCGACTCCTGGCGCAGCGGGGAGAACCCGTTGCTCTTCGACCGCAACGGCAACAAGAAGCAGGCCTACCAGTCGGCGCTCACCGCGATGGGCGGCTCGATCGCGTGAAGCGGGCCGATGCCGTCCCCTCGCCCCGGTCCGCCGCCGCGCCGCCCTCCCGTTGACGGCCACCGGGCCGCCAGGTGGGGGTGACGCCTCCTGAACCGGACGCAGGCCCCCGGCTCACCCCCGGGGGCCTGTGTCCCTCCAGGCGCCGAGCAGGGCGTTCACACGGTGCTCGTGCGGCTACTCGTCCTCCTCCGGGTCCCAGGCCAGGAGCAGGTCGAAGAGGTGGCGGTCTCCGTCGGACTTCAGGGAGTCCACCGGGATGCGGCCGTACAGGGCCAGGACCAGCTCGCCCGCCGTGCCGTGCAGGGAGGCGTCGGCGGGCGTCGCGTCGGGGGCGGTCAGGCGCGTGGTCCGTGCGCCGTCGGCGGAGAGCGTCAGGCGCCAGGAGGCGCCCTCGGTGGCGTGGTAGTCGACGGCGACGGGCTCGTGGGGCCAGGGGGCCGTCCCGGCGCAGCAGGTGGACAGGAACTCGTCGACACCGTCGAGTGCCGCCTCGTCCGGCAGTGGCTGCCGGATACCCGTGGTGATCTGGGCGTCGTAGGTGTGCACCGCGGCCTCCTGGACCTGGTGCCGGGCGACCGCGCCACTGGTCCGCGGTGACTGCGACGTTCCCCACCAGGTCCAGCAGCCGCGATCCGGGCCGGACTCCCGCAGGGCGTCCAGCAGTTGTCCGGTGGACTCGGCCGACCAGGCCAGCAGGGCCGCGCGTTCCCGGGGCGCGTCCGGGGCGGCCTCGGGCAAGGGGGCGTCGGCCGGGCCGGCGGCGACGGTGGCGGCCCAGAAGCGGTGCACCGAGCCGAGGTGCCGTACCAGGTCCAGCAGCGTCCACTCGGGGCAGGTCGGCACCCGTTCCGACAGGTCGGGCGCGGCAGCGACCGCGGCCCGGAACGCGGCGGAGCGCTCCTCGATCAGCCGCAGCAGTGCGGGGAACTCCGGGGTCGCGGCCACAGTCTTCGTCACGCCCACTGTCTATCACCGTGCTCCGCCGCCCGGACAGCGGTTTTCACGGCCACCCCACGGGGCGCGCGGCACCGGCCGCGCGCCCGACGCGTCAGCGGCGCCTGTGGAGTTCGATGGCGAGGGGGGTCGCGGTGAACATGGAGGAGTAGGTGCCCACGGCCAGGCCGATGAGCAGGGCGAGGGCGAAGTCGGTGAGGGAGTCTCCGCCGAGGACCGCCAGGGCGGTGAGGATGAAGGCGGCGCCCATGCCGGTGTTGACGGTGCGGGGCAGCGTCTGCAGCAGCGCCCGGTTGGCGACGGCCGCGAAGGGTGAGGTGCGGTCGGCGCGGCCGAGGTCCCTGACGCGGTCGAAGACGACGACGGAGTCGTTGACCGAGTAGCCGCTGACGGTGAGCAGGGCGGCGAGGAAGACGCCGTCCACGGGCTTGCCCAGCCAGGCGAAGACGCCGACGAGGATCACCACGTCGTGGGCGAGGGCGGCGACGGCGGAGGTGCCGAACAGCCAGCGGAAACGGGCCGCGAGGTAGAGCAGCTGGGCGCCGAGCGCGACGACGAGGGCGATCAGGGCGCCGTTGCGCAGTTCCTTGCCGAGGCTGGGGCCGATGGCCTCGTCACGGACCTTGTCGGCGCGGTCGGTGAGCGCGCCGATGGTGTCGGTGACGGCGGCCGCCTGCGCCTCGCTCAGCCGGTCGGTACGGACGGTGAGTCCGCTGTCGCCGGAGGTCTGGACGACCGCCCGGGGGAACCCGGCGTCGGCGAGAGCGGCGCGTGCCCGGTCGGGGTCGACCGGGGTGGCGGTGGTGTACTCGACGAGGCGGCCTCCGGTGAACTCGATCCCGAAGTCCAGGCCCCGTACGCCGATCCCGGCCACGGCGACGGCCAGGACCACGGCGGAGACGGCCAGCCAGCGCCGGGGCCGGCGCATCAGCTGCGGCGGTGTGCGCGTCAGACGGTCGCGGACGGCGCCGGTCCGGGCGATGCCCGTCAGGCGCGGACGGCGGCGGACCGAGGGCCTGGAGGCCGCGTGGTCGGCGAGCACACGGGTGATGACCAGGGCGCTGAACATGGAGGCGAGGACGCCGATGCCGAGGGTGACACCGAAGCCGCGCACGGGTCCGGAGGCGAGGAAGAACAGCAGGCCGGCGGCGATGAGGGTGGTGACGTTGGAGTCGGTGATCGCGCTGAAGGCTCCGCGGAATCCCGCCGTCAGGGCCGATCGGGGACTGGGCCGCCGCTGGGAGGCGTACTCCTCCCGGGCCCGTTCGAAGACCAGCACGTTGGCGTCGACCGCCATGCCGATGGCCAGGACGAAACCTGCGAGGCCGGGGAGGGTGAGGGTGGCGCCGAGGGCGGCGAGGGTGGCGTAGGAGATCAGGCCGTAGCAGAGCAGTGCCACGGTGGCGAGGACGCCCATGAGCCGGTAGACGGCGACGATGAACAGCGCGGTGAGTGTGGTGCCCACCGCGGCGGCCCAGGCGCTGGCCCTGATGGCCTCGGCGCCGAGGGTGGGGCCGACGGTGCGCTGCTCGACGTTCTCCACCGGTACGGGCAGTGCGCCGCCGTTGATGAGCAGGGCGAGTTCCTTGGCCTCGTCGGCGTCGAAGGAGCCGGTGATCTGTGTGGAGCCACCGCTGATGCCGGTGTCGCAGCCGACCGAGGGATCGATCTGGGGCGAGGAGATGATCTTGTCGTCGAGGACGATGGCGACACGTCGGGCCGGGTCTCCCGCCGGGGCGCAGGCGGCCCGGCCGGTGAGGCGGGCCCAGCCGTCGCGGCCGGCCCCCTCGAAGTCGACGGTCACGTGCCATCCGGTGCCGGTCTGCCGGTCGAGCCGGGCGGCGGCCTCCTTGACGTCCTGGCCGGTCAGCGCGGCCGCTTCCAGGCGCAGGAGTTGGCCGGACTCGTCGGCCAGGACGGTTCGACGCGACCGCTCCTCCTCGTCCTTCTCCTCTTCCGTGTTCTTGTCCGTGTTCTTGGCCTTGTCCGTGGCGTCGGCGGTGGTCGTGCCGAGGACCTGGTGGAAGGTGAGCTGGGCGGTGCGGCCGAGGACCTCGGCGGCCTCGGCCGGGTCCTGCACTCCGGGCAGTTCCACGACGATCCGGTTGTCGCCGGAGCGCGCGAGAGTGGGTTCGGCGACGCCCAGCGCGTCGATGCGGCCGCGCAGCACCTCCAGGGTGCGGTCGGTGGCCTCGCTGTCGGCAGCGGTGGTGGCGTTGGGGCGGGTCTCCAGCACGATCTGCGTGCCGCCCCGCAGGTCGAGTCCGAGGTGGACGGGTGTGGTGAGGGCGATGAAGAGGGACAGGGCGACGGCGGCGAGGGCGAGCAGCCCTCGGACGCGCGGGGCGCGGGTCAAGAGGGGCCTCCGGCAGGCACACCGCGGCCGGACACGGCCGCGGTCGACGGAAAGAAAGGGGAAGCTCAGGTGCCTGGTCGGAGCGGCGGTGCGCGTCCCTGGTGACGGCCCGTCGGAGGGGGCGAGGCCGGCGGGGCCGGGGCGGCCGGGGCGGCCGTGGGCCCGCGCCGAGGCGGGCCGACCGTCTCGCGCGGTACGGCGAGGGCAGCCGTGTGCGGGGGCGACAGCCGCTCCCCGGGAACATCACGGGGGCTGCGGAGCAGGGCCGCGCCGTGCCCGTCGTCCGCCTGCGCCCCGCTGTCGGCCCGCGCGATCTCGAAGGCCGACGTGACACGGCCCTCGACCACCGAGGCCACGCGGGAGGACGGACGGTGCTCGGCGGCGCCGTACGAAGGCGGCAGGAACAGGGTGGTGAGGACGGCGAACAGGACGGCGAGCGCCGCCGCCGGACCGAGTCCGCCCGTGCGAGGGGCGGTGGACGAGCCGCGTGCCATGCGCCGTCCCCTCCCCGTTCCGGTGCCTGATGTAAGTGCTTCGTCAGTGCCAACGCGCTTGCCCCGCGCGAGAGTTCCGGCCGCGGGCGGGCGGTGTCAGGGTTCGATGAGACCGGCGCGGATGGCGTAGCGCGTGAGTTCCGGACGGTCGCGCAGGCCGAGCTTGTGCAGGAGGTTCGCCCGGTGCCGGTGGACGGTCTTGATGCTGATGAAGAGCATCTCGGCGATCTCCTTGGAGGAGTGCCCCTCGGCGACGAGCTTGAGGACCTCCTCCTCCCGGGGGGCACCCCCGGTCGGGCGGTTCCTAGGCCGCCTTCGCCCGCGTCCAGGACCGCACCTACGGCACCTGCCTGGGCTGCTCGAAGCTCATCCCGGTCGAGCGCCTGGAGATCCTGCCCTACACGGGGCGTCGAGGTGCGCTGGGCCGTGGACTTCCTCGGGCCGTGGTTGTGGCGGCGGCTGCGTGGCCGTTCCTCGGGCGACGGCACCACCCGTAACTGCCGCCCCACAAAGGCCCCGGTCGTCGGCGTGGTGAAAATTTTCGCCAACTCGGAAGGTTACCCACCGGTCAATCTTGAACGCTCAAACAGCGCGGATATCATCACACGCACACACGGTGTGATCATTCGGTCGCCGGCTACGGCGCACGATGCGCTCCCCCGTTCCCGCCCCGGGCCCGAAGACCTCCCCCCTCCGGGCCCGAGGCAGCATCACCTCCCAGTCCTCCACGCCGGCGGCCCAAGGCGTCCGTCCGTCGTGCCCTCACGAAGGCAGCGCATCGCATGAGCAGCACCAGGGGCAGAGGACTTCAGGCCAACGTCCTCGGCACGTTCGACACGGTGGTCATGGCGGTGGCGGGCAGCGCGCCCGCCTATTCGATCGCGGCGACCACCGCCGTCCTCGTCGGCGCGGTGGGCCTCGCGAGCCCGGCGGCACTGTTGTACTGCGCGATACCGATGCTGGGCATCGCCCTGGCCTTCAGCTACCTCAGCCGCATCGACGTCAACGCGGGCGCCAGCTACTCCTGGGTGGGGCGCACCCTCCACCCCTTCCTGGGGTTCCTCAGCGGCTGGGCCCTGGTGATCTCCGCGACCATCTTCATGGTGGCCGGCTCCCTGCCCGCCGGCGCGATGACGCTGTCCCTGTTCGACGAGGACCTGGCCGACAACACCGCGCTGGCCACCACGGTCGGCGCCTTCTGGTTCCTGGTCATGCTGTTCGTCGTCCTCGGCGGCGCCCGCCTCACCGTCCGCGCCCAGCTGATCATGTCGGGCGTGGAACTGGTCATCCTGGCCCTGTTCGCCCTGCTCGCGCTGCTGCACGGCGACAGCGCCCGGTCCTTCGACTGGTCCTGGCTGGGCTTCAGCCAGTTCGACGGGGTGAGCGGCTTCGCCTCGGGGGCGCTGATCGCGGCCTTCTACTACTGGGGCTGGGACGTCACGAGCAACCTCAGCGAGGAGACCCGCGACAGCCGGCGCACCACCGGTCTCGCCGGTCTGATCGGCGTCGGCGTCGTCTTCCTGCTGTTCGAGGTCTTCACCATCGCGGTCAACGTCATCCTGACCGACGCCCAGATCCAGCAGAACGACGCCAACGTCCTGGCGGTGCTCGGCGAGGAGGTGTGGCCGGGGCTGGGCGGCAAGCTGCTCATCGTGGCCGTGATGCTGTCCACCATCGCGACGCTGGAGACCACTCTCATCCAGGTCACCCGGTCCCTGTTCGCGATGGGCCGCGACCGCACGATGCCCGAGGCCCTCGGCCGCGTCCACCGCACCTGGAACACCCCCTACGTGGCCATCACCGTGGTGGGCGGAGTGGCGCTGGTGATGTTCGTCGCCTCCAACGCGCTCGGCTCGGTCGGCGACATCCTGGCGGACGCCATCTCCGCGATCGGTCTGCAGATCGCCGTCTACTACGGCCTGGCCGGGCTGGCGGTCGTCGTCGCCTACCGCAGGATGCTGCTGAGGTCCGTGTCGAACTTCGTCTTCGGCGGGCTGTGGCCGCTGCTCGGCGCCCTGTTCATGTTCTGGGTGCTCGTCGAGTCGCTCGGCGAGCTGAGCAGCGCGTCCGTGGCGATCGGACTCGGCGGCCTGGCGGTCGGCGTGGTCCCGATGCTCTGGTACTGGCGCAAGGGCAGCGAGTACTACCGGCCCGCCCCGCTCGACGCCGCCGAGGCCGTCGGGAGGGGTGCCACGTCGGGCGACGCCGCGGCCGCCGCGGCGGCGGCCGACCGCTCCTACGCCCATGAGGGTCTCCCGACCGACTTCTGAGAGGGACTCGATGGCGCGCGAACGCTTCACACCCGACTTCGACTCCGACTGCGGTGACGCGCCGCTGACGTCGGCCCGGCAGGACATCGTCATCGGCCGCTGGCAGGGCCCCCGCGAGCTGCTGCGCATGACCGGCCCGGCGTGGGTCGCCCGGGGCCACCGGGTCCGGATGCTCGCGCAGTCGTGCGCCGGCAGTTCGACCGTGGAGTCCTGGCTCGCCGCCGAACCCCGCAGCGCCGACGCCCTGGTGCTGCGGGCCGCCACCGAGACGGCTCGGGCCTTCAACCTGGCCATCACCGCCGGCCGGGGCGTCCCCATCGATCCGCGGCGCATCGACAGCGCGGCGGTGGCCTGCTTCGAGGCGGCCGAGGCCTGCCCCGACGACCCCACGCCGTGGATCTCCCTGATCTCGGTGGCCCGGCTCTACAGCGGCGGGGTGCGTCGCCAGGAACTGGCCCGCTGGTGGGACGAGTTGTACGACCGCGACCCGTTCAGCGTGGAGGGCCACCTCCAGGTGCTGCACTACTACTCGTCACGCTGGCACGGCTCGCACGGCCTGATGTACGACTTCGCCCGGGACGCGGCCGGTGTGGCCCCGCCGGGGTCCCCGCTGCCGGTGCTGGTGCAGTACGCCCGGGTCGAGGAGTACCGCTCCCTGCTGGAGCAGAACGGGGCACGGCCGACGGGGGTCGGCATCGGTCAGCACTGGAGCCACGACGGCGCCGCCAGCGACGTACGGCGCACCTGGCAGCGCTGGATCACCGGACGGCCGGACGGTCCCCCTCCCCCGGCCGAGGTGCGCGACCTCAACTACCTGACCCACGCGGCCTGTTCGGCCGGGCTGACGGACATCGCCGGGTCGCTGTTCCACCTCGTCGGGCGGCGCGCCACACGGACTCCGTGGTCCTTCACCGGTGATCCGTCGCGCCAGTTCACGAAGTGGCGCAAGGAGTTCCTGCCGCGCGGCTGAGGCACCGGCGTCCGCCGGGTTCGACACGCGCGTGCCCGGGGCAGCTACGTGTCGGCATACCGCGTACGCGTCCGGCGCGGCTCCGGGCATCCCGCCCGTGAGGCCCTGCGCGGACTCAGGGACCGCGAGGACTCCGGATCGCCTCGCCCCGTCCCGGCCGGGCGTCCCGCGGCGGCCGGGGTCACGGCCCCGGTCCGGGGTCCGGACGCACGGCCTCGGTGATGCCGGCCCGGGCCGCTTCGAGCTGAGCGGCGAAGGCGATGCCCAGGAACAGCGCCACACCGGTCAGGTTGGCCCACAGCAGCAGGGCGACGAACGCGGTCAGCGGCCCGTACACGGCGCCGAACGAGCCGCTCTCGGCGACGTAGAGGGCGAGCAGCCAGGTGGCCGTGATCCACAGGACCAGGTGGACCGCCGAGCCGAACGCGAGCCAGGTGTAGCCCGGCTGGTCCCTGCGCGGGGACCACCGGAAGATCACCGCCGAGGCGACCCAGGCCAGGACCACGCCCAACGGCACTTCGAGGGGACGCAGCCAGTCGAGCCTGTTCTCGGGCCAGCCGAGCGCCTCCACCACCGCGTTCCCGAGGGCGTCCCCCGCGACCAGCACGAGGAACCCCAGCACCATAGGCATGCCCGCGGCGAGGGCCAGGAGGAGCGACCGCCCGTACTTGTGCACGAACGGCCGGTCGCGCTCGATGCCGTAGATGCGGTTGGCGCCGCGTTCCACCTGCCCCATCGCCGAGGCGAGGTTGAGGACGGCGAAGGCCAGGCCCACCCACATCGCGACGGCGCTCCAGACGCCGGACCCGGCGCTGCGCGCGGTGCCGTCCAGCGCGTCCTCGACCAGGCTCGCGCTCGCGCCCGGCACGATCTGGCCCAGGGTGAGTTCGATGATCCGCCCCACGCTCTCCGTGTGCACGGTGGTGGCCACGCCGACCAGCGCGATGGTGAACGGCACCAGCCCCAGGACCACCTGGAACGCCAGCGAACGTGAGTTGGTGAAGCCGTCGGCGTAGCGGAACCGGGCGAACGCGTCGAGGAGCAGCCGGCGGCCTCCGTAGTGGCGCAGCGCGCTGAGCGCCTCGTCGCCGGACAGCTCCTCGCCGATCATGTCCCGCGTCTGCGGGACGTGCACGACGGTCCCCATCGAGAACGTCTCCTCCCCGTCGTTCCCCGCAGCCCGGGCGAGAACGCGATCCTGCCGCCGGGAGAACGGTACAGCCGACGGCGGCGTGCCCGGCCGTCAGGTGGATCCGGGGTGGCTGCCGGGCCCGTCGGTGCGCGGGGACAGGGGGGTCGGGGACAGGGCCGTGTCCTCCTCACCCGGTTCCAGGAGGGTGTTGGCGGCGCCGACGATGAGCGGATCGGGGGTACCGACCACCTCGGGGTCCTTGTTGCCGTAGTCGACACGCGACAGCAGGCTGCGCATGGTCTCCAGCCGGGCGCGGCGTTTGTCGTTGCTCTTGACGACGGTCCAGGGTGCCTGTTCGGTGTCGGTGGCCCGGAACATGTCGACCTTGGCCTCCGTGTAGTCGTCCCACCGGTCCAGTGAGGCCAGGTCCGTCGGCGACAGTTTCCACTGGCGCACCGGGTCGACCTGCCGGATGGCGAAACGGGTGCGCTGTTCGGCGCGGGAGACGGAGAACCAGAACTTGCACAGCAGGAAGCCGTCGTCGACGAGCATCCGCTCGAAGGCCGGGCACTGTTCGAGGAACAGTTCGTACTGGTCCTTGGAGCAGTAGCCCATCACGCGTTCCACGCCGGCCCGGTTGTACCAGGACCGGTCGAAGAAGACGATCTCTCCTGCCGTCGGCAGGTGGGCGATGTACCGCTGGAAGTACCACTGCCCCGCCTCACGTTCGGTGGGCTTGTCCAGGGCCACCACCCTGGCGCCGCGGGGGTTGAGCCGCTCGGTGAGACGTTGGATCGTGCCGCCCTTGCCGGCCGCGTCGCGCCCTTCGCACACCACGATCACGCGCGCGCCGGCCTCCTTGACCCAGCGCTGGAGCTTGAGCAGTTCGATCTGCAGGACGCGCTTGCGCCGCTCGTACTCCTGGCGGCCGACCTTGCGCCCGTAGGGATGGTTCTCGCGCCATGTCGTGAGGGGGCGGCCGGTCCCGTCGAGCAGGACCGGCCGCTCCCGTCGGCTGGTGTCCACGGTCAGTCCGTCCAGCAGCCCGTCGGCATGTTCAGCGTTCATCACACCACTCCCGCGTGGAGACCTCGCCCGATCCGGGCGGGGCCGGACGGCACGGCTTGCCGAGGTCAGAACGGCATACGGCCTCGGGTACGGCGGCCCGCCGAGCCGCTACGGCCGACGGCGCGGGAACTCGTCCGGAACGGCTTGCTGAACAGCCTGCCCAGGACGCCGGGCGCCTTGCCGCCGACCCGCGACCCGGTACCGAGCGAACGCTGCGTGCCGCGCTCGGGGTGACGGGAGAGGCGGGGGACGAAGAAGGCCAGCACGGCCAGGACCACACACACTCCGACTACTGCGGCGATGATCACGAATTGTCTCCCTCGATGGTCGGGAGCGTACGGGTTCCCCGTCGGCGTCCGTCTATGTGAGCGCATGGCGGGCGGCTTCCACGGCCCCACGACCGCGCGGAGGACGGGGAAGGCGGGTTCACCTCACGCGGGCACCGGGCCCGACGGCCCGGCGGCAGACCCGTCGACGAGGCCCGGCAGCAGTCCCCGCAGCGCCTCGCGCTGGGCCGGTCCCATGAACTCACCCAGAGCGCGGGTGACCGTCTCGGCGAGCGAGCCGGACGCCTCCTCCAGCAGGCGTCGCGCCTTGTCGGTGAGGGCGACCTGGATGCCGCGCCTGTCTCCGCACACCGACTCGCGGGTGACCAGGTCGGCGTGGCCGAGGCAGGCGATCTGGTAGGTGAGCCGGGTCTTGGGGCGGCCCAGGAGTTCCGCGATCCGGGTCATCCGCAGCCCCTCCTCGGGTCGCGCGGCCAGCAGACAGAGGATGAGGAACTCGTCGTGCGAGACCCCGAGCCGCTCCTTCACGACCGCGCGCAGCCGCTGCTCCACCGCACCTGTCGCCGCCAGCAGAAGCATCCAGGCGTGCAGCTCGGCGGGCAGCGGCCCGTCCGCCCGCAGGGACGGGCATTCGGGCAGGCGGGCGGGCTGCTTGTCGGGGTCGGCCATGCGCCAAGTGTAACTGTTGTCCAATTTTGAATAACAGGGGTTGTCCAAATTCGGATAACGAGCTAGCTTCCGTCATACAAATTTGGACGACCTCGCCGAGTGGAGAAAGACCATGACCGTCGCCGTGGAGACCGGACTGTGGCAGCTCGACACCACCGCCTCGACCGTCGCCGTACAGCACAGGACCATGTGGGGCCTCGTCAACGTGAAGGGCACCTTCGGCACCGTCCGGGGCCAGGGAGAGGTCCGGCCCGACGGCTCCGCGGTCGGCGTGGTCACCTTCGACGCCGCCTCCCTGGACACCAAGAACGCCAAGCGCGACGAACACCTGCGCTCCGCCGACTTCTTCGACGTCGATCGTCACCCCGAGATCACCTTCGCGGTCCGCGGCGCCGAACTCCGCGACGGTGACACCGTGCAGGTGGTGGGTCAGCTCACCGTGCGCGGCATCAGCAGGTCGCACTCCCTGACCGCGCGCCTGACGGAGTCGAGCGCCGCGGGGCTCACGCTGGAGACCTCGTTCACCGTGGACCGCGAGCAGTTCGGCATGGGCTGGAACCAACTGGGGATGATGCGCGGCTCGGCGACGATCTCCGCGACACTGCGCTTCACCCGGGCCGGCGCCTGACCATCCCGCACTCCCGGCCGTCCCGTGTCATGATCGGTTCATGTCCGCGTACTCCTGGCCGTACGAGAACGGTCGCCCCACGCCGGCCGGAGGCGACGCGGCCTGGACCGCGACGGTCCGCTCCCTGCCGGTCGGCACGGCGGTCACCGGTGAGGTCATCGGCAGACAGCCCTTCGGCGTCTTCCTCGCCGTCGACGGCCACCCCGAGGCGGTGGGTCTGGCACGCGTCGACAGGATGCCCAGGTGCCGTGAACTGCCGCTCGTGGGACAGCGCGTCACCGGCGAGGTGGTCTGGCACGCCGAGCACCAGCACCAGGTGGGCATCGCACTCCGCGAATGGGCCGAGCACGAGGACCTGCTTCCCGCATTCGCCGAGCGCGTCGGCCAGGTGATCCCGGGCACGGTCACGAGACTCGCGCCGATCGGATACTTCGTCGGTGTCGCCGACTGTGTGGAGGGGCTCGTACCCGTCACCGGGGCGTCCGAGGACCCGGCGGACAGCGTCCGCGTGGGCCAGGAGGTGTCGGTACGGATCGTCGCGGTCGAGATCGAGGCGCGTCGCGTGCTTCTGGCGGCCGAGGAAGTTCCCCCCGGGGGTCTCGCGGGCCGGGGAGGGGGCGGTCCGTGCGCCGGCTGAACGCGGTGCGAGGTCCACGCGGACGGTGTCCCGCGCCTGCCGGCGGCGCCTCGTGTCCCTGGGAGGTTGCCACTACCGCCGACCGATGCCCGGGCCGGGCGCTCGGAAGACCGTCGACCCGCTTCGGCGGCGTTCCCGAACCGTGCGCCGGGCTCGACGCAGAGCACCGGCCTCCGCGATCCGGCCCGCTCCACGGCCGGCTCCGGCTCCGGCTCCGGCTCCGGCTCCGGCGAACGCCTCTCCCCCACCGTCCGCGAGGAACCGCTCGCCCCGGGCACAGTGGGCCTTGGCGGCCTCGGCCGCCTGGTCTGCCGGGGCGCACAACATCCCCTCTTCCTGGGCCACTTCGCGCCGAGGCGTACCTGCCCGCGCGGCGCCCGGCCATCGCGGTCTCCGCCCGAGTCCGGCTGCCCCGGCCCTCCTCACCCGAGCCGCCGACCGGGCCGCAGGGGCCGCGTGCGGCCCGTCGTCAGCCGTTCGCTGCGGCCGTCACCGTGGCGGGGTCCACCCCGGTCAGCTCGACGATGCGGTGCGGCGGCACACCGGCGGCCAGCGCGCGTGCGATCAGCCCGTCCCGGCCGTCCGCGCTGTCGCGGTAGGCGAGCAGTTCCTCCTCGACCTGCGCGAGCGGTTCGGGTGCCAGCTGGTGGCGTACCCGGCTCAGTTCCTCGTCGCTCAGCGGGACGGGCAGACGCTCCGCGCCCTCGGGAATGGCGGCGGTCTCCTCCGGTGGCAGCAGGCGCAGGTGCGGGGAGTTCGGCGCGCTGCCCTGGGCGTCCAGCCAGGCGCGTACCGCCGGAGTCTCCATGCACGTGAGACCGTCGACGGCGGCGGGGGCCACGCCGAGCGGCGCTGACACGTCGTCGAGCAGGAACAGATAGGCGTCGTCGGTCATCCTCGGCTCTTTCTCCACGGGGGCCAGATCGACATCCCTCTACCCCGGCGCGGGGCGGTGTCACAGGAAACGGCGGATGGGTTGCACCGCCATCTCCCTGGCTCTCTGCACGACGGATCGTCTCTTCCAGCGACCGGCCCGGACCGGCTCGCTCACCTCGATGTCCGCGTCGAAATGGCCGTCGAGGGTGGAGGTGAACCGGTCGTCGAGGACGGCGAGCATGATCTCCTCGTCGTGGTCGAGGGAACGGCGGTTGAAGTTGGTCGAACCGATCAGCGCGGCGACGCCGTCGACGGTGATGACCTTGGCGTGCATCATCGTGGGCTGGTACTGGTAGATCTTCACTCCACGGGCGATGAGGTCCTCGTAGTGGTGCTGGCCGGCCAACTGGCAGACCCGCTTGTCGGTGTGCGGTCCCGGCAGCAGGATCTCCACCCGGACCCCGCGCCGGGCGGCGGCGCACAGCAGCTCGACGAAGTACGCGTCGGGCGAGAAGTAGGCGGTGGCCAGGCGGAAGCGCTCCTCGGCGGACTCCAGCATGACGCGGATCAGGGTCTGCATGTCCTGCCAGCCGATGCTGGCCGAGCCGCGCACCACCTGGACGATCGCGTCGCCCTGCGGGCGGTGCTCGACGAACCGGTCCCGTTCGTCGAAGAGTTCGTCATGGCACTCGGCCCAGTTCTGCGCGAACGCGGCGGCCACACCGTCCACGGCGGGTCCGCGGATCTGGACGTGCGTGTCACGCCACTCGTTCTCGTCGCGCGCGTCGCCGCACCATTCCTGGGCGATGCCCACCCCGCCGGTGAACGCGATCTCCTCGTCGACGACGAGGACCTTGCGGTGACAGCGGTGGTTCTGTTTGAGCGGGGAGAGGTACAGCGGCTTGCGGAACCAGGCCACTTGCACGCCGGCCCGCTCCATCGTCTCCAGTTGCTCGGTCTCGATCAGCCGGCTGCCGAACCCGTCCAGCAGCAGCCGTACCCGGACACCCGCGCGGGCGCGCTCCGCGAGGGCCTCGGCGAACTCGCGGGCGATGTCTCCCCGCCAGTACACGAACGTCATCATGTCCACCGTGTGCTCGGCACGGCGGATGGCGGTCAGCATCGCGGCGAAGATCTCGTCTCCGTTGCGCAACGCGGTGAGCGCGTTGCCCTCGGTCGCGGCGACCCCGATCAGGCGCTCCAGGCGTCGGCGTATCCGTGTGACCCGGTACTCGACGGACGGTGTGCCCGGCTGCCCGGGGACAGGTGACGTCAGCTCGGACGGTTCCTGCGTACTGGTCATGACATCCCTTAACCCGAAAGACGTGGCGGAAACGTGGACGGAAGGCGGCAGGTGCCAGGCTCTGGGCGGTGGTCGCACGCGTGGGGCCCGGCCGTCGGAACGGCCGGGCCCCACGCGTGGTGCGGTGCGTTTCAGGTCACCATCGATACCAGCGGCCGCGGGTACCGCCCGCGTTGGTGGAGCGCATCACGAAGCCCAGCAGCCACAGCACCAGTACGGCGAGGGCGACCCACCACAGAATCTTCAGGGCGAAACCCGCACCGAAAAGGATCACCGCGAGAAGCAGAACCAGAAGCAGGGGAACCATAGTCATCAACCTCCTGCGCTCCGTCTGCCCTGCCGATACTCCTCCACTCCTCACAATTTCCTTGTTTGTGAAGGCATGGTCAGGGCACCTGCAGCACTACCGCGACAGCGGCACAGGACGCTACGAGGAGGCATGTTCCATGAGCGCCGGCGAAAAGGCCAAGGCGAAGACCGAGCAGGCCGAGGGCAAGGCCAAGGAGGTTCTGGGGCGCGCCCTCGGCAACGACCGTATGGCCGCCGAGGGACAGACGCAGCAGAGCAAGGGTGACGCGCGCGAGGCCAAGGAGAAGACCAAGGACGCGTTCAAGCACTGACGCCTCGCACACGATCGAGGGCCTCCCCGCACGTCTTGCGGGGAGGCCCTCGATCGTGTGCGGAACACCGCCGGGGTCAGGGCCGGGTGGCCGAGTGGATGTCGGGGTGGATCGGAAAGATCTGGTCGAGGCCGACGATGCGCAGCACGCGCAGGGTGTGCGGAGGGACGGCCGCGAGGGCGATGTCCGCCTCGGCGGCGAGGGCGTGGCCGCGGGCCGCGAGCAGGGCGGTGATTCCGCTGGAGTCGCAGAACTCCATGGCGGCCAGGTCCAGGACGAGCCGCCGGCCCGGCTGGAGGGTGAGCGTGCTCAGCAGCGCGCGCAGCTCGGATGCGCTGGTGTGGTCGAGTTCGCCGCCGATCTCCAGGACGGGACCGGTGGCTGTGTGTCGCGTGGTGATCTTCAGCGGGCTCATCGTGGGTTCGTCGTCTGTGGGTCGAGGGCGGGAACGCCGAGGGCGAGCAGGGCGGTGTCGTCGTCGAGGCCGTCGCCGAAGCCGTGCAGGAGGTCCGTCAGGGCCTGGACCACGGCCCGTGGGGCCAGGCCGGCCCGGTCGGCGGCGAACGCCAGGAGCCTTTCGTCCCCGAACAGGGTCGTGCGGTCCTCACCGGTGCGGGCCTCGGTGATGCCGTCGGTGTAGAGCAGCAGTGTGTCGCCGGGGGCGAGGACGGTGGTGGCACCGACGAAGGGCGCGGACGGTACGACACCGACGAGGAGCCCGCCCGGGGTGGACAGGAAGTCGGCCGTGCCGTCCGCACGCAGGACGAGGGCCGGGGGGTGGCCTCCCGAGGCGAGCCGGACGGTGACCTTGCCCGCCGTGGGGTCCGGTTCGAGCACGCCGAAGACGGCCGTGCAGTAGCGGGGGTCCCCGCCCTGGGCGTACCGCTCGTGGAGCACCCGGTTGAGGGTGGACAGGGCGGAGACGGGATCGGGGTCGTGCAGGGCTGCCGCGCGCAGGGTGTAGCGGGTGAGTGAGGTGAGCGCGGCGGCCTGGGGGCCCTTGCCGCACACGTCACCGAGGAAGAAGGCGAAGCGTTCGCCGTCGACGGGGAAGACGTCGTAGAAGTCGCCGCCCAGCCGGTCGGGAGAGGCGGTGTGGTAGTAGGCGGCCGTCTCCATCCCGGGCAGGGACGGCAGGGTGGCGGGCAGCAGTGACTGCTGGAGCACGGCGAGCGCGTCCTGGAGGCGGGCGCGGTCGGCCTCGGCCTGTGCGCGCGCCTCTTCGGCGGCTTTACGGCCGCGCAGGAGCTCCTCCTCGTAGGCGCGCCGGTCCCGGGCGTCGAAGACGGTGGTGCGGATCAGTGTCGGCTGGCCGCTGCCGCCCAGCTTGACCGCGGAGGAGACCAGGACGGGCACGCGTCCGCCGCCGCTCTGCCTGATCTCCAGGGCTATGCCGCCGATCTCGCCCTGCAGGCGCAGCAACGGCGCGAAGTGCGTCTCGTGATACAGCTTGCCGCCCATGGTCAGCAGGTCGGTGAACCGCATCCGGCCCACCACCGCCTCGCGCTCCAGGCCGAGCCATCCGAGCAGGGTGGCGTTGATCTTCGCGATGGTGCCGTCCATGAGCGTGGACAGATAACCGCACGGCGCGCTCTCGTACAGTTCCTCGGCGCAGTCCTCCAGCAGCGCGGCGAACGCCCCGTTCGCCGTCTCCTCGCCGCCCCTGCCCCGCGGGTCGGGCTGCTGCCCGGTCCGGCACATCAACGCAGGCCGGCCAGGAAGTCGGTGATCGCCTCGTTGGTGGCCTCCGGCGCGGACAGGTGCGGGCAGTGTCCGGTCGCATCCAGCGTGACCAGGGTCGAGCCGGGGATCACCCGGTGGAGGAAGGCGCCGACCTCGCGCGGGGCGATGACGTCCTGGGTGCAGTCGATCACCAGCGTCGGCACCCGCACGGCCTTCACGTCGTCCCGCGAGTCGGACAGGAAGGTCGCCCGTGCGAAGACCCGCGCCATGTCCGGGTCGGTGGCGCAGAAACTGTTCGTCAGTTCCTCCCCCAGCTCGGGCCGCTCCGCGTTGCCCATGATCACCGGAGCCATCGCGGCCGACCAGCCCAGGTAGTTCGACTCCAGCGACGCCAGCAGTTCGTCGATGTCCTCGGCGCTGAATCCGCCCCGGTAACCGTCGTCGTCGATGTACCGCGGCGACGGAGCGACCATCACCAGCGCCCCGATGCTCTCCGGGGCCATGCCGACGGCCAGTGCCCCGATCATCGCGCTGACGGAGTGACCCACGAACACCGCGTCGCGGACATCGAACGCCTCGCACACCTCCACCACGTCCCGGGCGTAGCCGTCGAGGGAGGCGTACCGGCTCTCCGAGAAGGCGGAGGGATCCGCACGGCCCGAACCCACGTAGTCGAACAGCACCACTCGGTACCGCTCCACCAGAGCCGGCACCGTCAGCCGCCACATGTTCTGATCACAGCCGAACCCGTGAGCCAGCACCACCGTGCGCCCCTGCGGGTTGCCGATGACGTTGACGTTGTTCCTGCGACCGATGTCCATCGGGACAGTCTCGCAGGTCCCGAGGGGTGTCCCAGGAGGAGGAGCGCCCCCGTGGACGACTCATGAAGAGTCCATGGAGGAGGCCCCACGACAAGTGCCTCATGAACGGGACGCCAGCGGGTAGGCGAATGACGCGATACCGGCAACTCGTGATGAAAAGACAAGGAACGACCCACGGGAAGAGTTCTATGGTCACCCCGCTTGAAGATCGGGCATCGGAGGAAGAGGGATCCGCGACGCCCCTGCGCTACAGCGCCGCCTGGGACACGGCGGACGCGTCGATCGCCGACGCCCGCACAGCCGTGCGCGCGCTGCTGGCGCGGGCCGGTCACGATCCCCGCCACCGGCCGAGTCAGGACGCCCAGCTCGTCGTCAGTGAACTGGTCACCAACGCGCTGCGCCACGCGCCCGGCCCGGGCGCCCTGGCTCTGGAAGTGACGCCCGACGCCGCTCTGCTGCGCATCGCCGTCCGGGACAGCTCCCCTCGCCGGCCCGAACCGCGGGCGCACGACGCGCGCCGGGTCGGCGGCCACGGCCTGTACCTGGTCGCCCGGCTCTGCGACCACCTGCAGACCGTCGCCCTGAAATCCGGCAAGCAGATCGTCGCCCACCTGCAGCTGTGTTAGGGGCCCTGCTGGCGGATCTCCGCGGACGCCGCGCAGATCCGTGTGCCCTGGCCTCCCGCCCGGCCGTCGTCCACCATCGGTCGTGGGCGGCGGCCGGCGGCGTCACCGGAGCGGCCGCCCGAGCAGCCGAGCGAACGAATCCCCGAAAAAGCCCGGGCCTTCACGCCGTCACGGGTGCGGCGCGGGGCTCCGGGCGGGCGACGGCTCAACCGCGCGGTTCCGGCGCGATGTGGGCCGATCGGTCGGGGGTGCCGTGCCAGTCCAGTATCAGCACCGTGGCGTCGTCCTTGAGGTTGCCGTGGCACGCGTCGAGCACGGCGGCGGTCATGCTCCGGACGGCTTCCCGCGGGTGCAGCGCGCGGGTGTCGTGCGCGACCGAGAACAGATCGGCTGCCGCGGCACCACGGTCCTGCATGCCGTCGGTGAGCAGGATCAGGCGGTCTCCGGGGAGCAGTCGCAGTTCCTGGAGGCGGTACGGGGTGGGTGCCGCCACCCCGAAGGGCAGGTTGACGGCGAGTGCGACCTCCTCGACGACGCCGTCACGCACCCGCAGTGGCCAGGGGTGGCCGGCGTTGACCAGTTCGCACCGCCCTGTCTCCAGTTCGACGCAGAGCAGTTGGCCGGTGGCCAGGCCCCGGCTGTGCCGCAGCAGGGCCTGATGGGCGTGGTCGGCCTGTTTGAGGGCGTCACAGCCGCTGCGCCGCGCGCGTCTCAGTGCGCCGACCAACAGCGTGGCCAGCAGGGCGGAGTTGGTGTCGTGCCCCATGGCGTCGGTGATGGACAGATGGAGCAGGTCGCGGTCGAGTGTGTAGTCGTAGGTGTCTCCGCCGATGTCGTCGGCGGGAACCAGCCCGGCGGCGAGGGTGAACTGCGGCGCCTCGCAGCAGGAGGCCGAGGGGAGCAACTGGTGCTGGATCTCGGCGGCCAGGCTGGTATCGGTGGTGCGCCGGCTCAGGTGGTAGAGGTCGGTGAAACGACCGTCGGTGACGATGATGTAGGCCAGCGCGTGCGCCGCGTCACGGACCTGGTGGAGCACGGCCTCGTCGGCGGACTGCAGGGTCACTTCCAGGAGGCCGATGCAGTCACCGCGGTTGCTGACCGGTGTGACGACCCGTAGTCCGCCCTGGCCGTCGTCCTCCACGAACTGGCGCTGAGCGCGCAGGACGCTGTCGTAGATGCTGCCCCGCAGAGGTATGGGCCCGGCGCCGTCCGCCGTCTCTTCGCCGGCCGCGACAAGCCGTACCAGTTGTTGACCGATGAGGTCGACGAACAGGAAGGACACACGCTCCGCACCGAACCGCTTCTGCAGGTCGTGTGCCACCACATCGACAGACTCACCGGGCGGGGCCGCCTCCGCGGCGGCCAACAACTCACCCAGCTCCAGATCTCCACCCTCCACGACAACCTCCCGTCGGTTGCCGCAACTTCTTCCCCGAGACTCCACGGAATCACATGGTGCGTCCGTTTTGGCCGGTCAGGGGTGTCGAGGGCCGGTCCCTGCCCACCGAACCGGCCGGGCGAGGGCGCGGGGGGCGGGCGCCCGGTCCGGGCGACCGGTGCGGCACCGTCGGCCAGTGGGCTTCGTCACTAAACCGCTTAGTAGATCAGTAGAAATCGCCCTCTCCTCCGGCAGAGACGGCTCCCTTTGGATACCGTCGGACCGGGAGATGTCGAACCGTCGCTGAGGAGTCCCGTATGCGGGCCGGCAGGTGCGTGCGCGCAGGAGGTGCCCTGGGGCAGCTGTTGCTCGTCGTCGTGCTCGCGCTGGGGGTCTTCGCGATGCACGGCATGGGTCATCCCGGGGAGTCGGCGCACTCCACCACGGGCAGCGCGTCCACCATGGCCGCGACGGACCCGTCCGGCGTGTCCGCTGCGCATCACGAACCGGTGGGGGCGGCCGTGGGCGGGGGCACCGGCGGCCATGGCGCCGACGCGCCGGATCCGTCGTCCTCGCACGGGCCCGCCATGGCGATGGACATGCTGTCGCTCTGTGTGGCGGTGCTGCTCGGCGGCTGGGTGCTCTCCGCGCTGCTCGCGTCGGCGCTCACGCGCTGCCGGACGTGGTCGGCCCGGCTTCTCGCACGGGTCGCCGCCGCCGCGCGGCCGAACCCCCCACCCCGCGGACCCGATCTCACCCGTCTGTCCGTTCTGCGGCTGTAGGCCGAACCGCTCTCGCGGGCGCGCGACATGCGCGGACCCGCGGCTTCGCCTGCTCTCGAACAGCCGATGAACCCACATCACGAGGTGAACCCACATGACCGCACTCCCGCACACCCCGCGCCTCCGGCACGTACGACGCGCCGTCGCCGCCGGCATCGTCGCAGCCGGGACCCTGCTCCTGACCGCCTGCGGCAACGACATGAACGGCATGGACCACGGCAGCGGCAAGGCCTCCGCGTCGACGACGGCGTCCCCGACCGGCGAGGCCGCGTCCACCGGCTTCAACGAGGCCGACGTCGCGTTCGCGCAGATGATGATCCCCCACCACGAACAGGCTCTGGAGATGGCCCGGCTGGCCGAGGACCGGGCGTCCGACGCGGAGATCAAGGAGATCGCCGGAACGATCGAGAAGGCCCAGGACCCCGAGATCAGGACGATGAAGGGATGGCTGAAGTCCTGGAACGAGCCGACCGACGCCGCGTCCATGCCCGGTATGGAGCACGGTGACGGGGACGGCATGATGGCCGACTCGGACATGGAGCACCTCAAGGGGGCGAAGGACGCCGAGTTCGACGCGATGTTCGCCGAGATGATGATCGAGCATCACAACGGTGCCATCGCCATGGCCCGGGAGGAGCAGCAGGACGGCGAGAACACCGACGCGACGGCCCTGGCCGGTGACATCGTGAAGGGCCAGTCCGCCGAGGTCGAGCGGCTGAAGGACATCCTCGACCGGCTCTGACGGACCCCTGGCGCGAGCCGACCCGGTCGGCTCGCGCCGCAGCGGCGGGCCGGCCGACTCGCTCACCGCTCCGGGACGCCATCTACCATGCCCTTGCGTATTCACTGCGCGTGGGCGGCGAAAGGGAGTCGGGGTCGTGCGACGGCTGGGGGAACTGGAGGCGGAGATCATGGACCGCCTGTGGACGTGGAACCGTCCGGCCACGGTGCGCGAGGTCGTGGACGATCTCAACAGGACCCGTCCGGTCGCCTACACCACCGTGATGACCGTCACCAACATCCTCTACAACAAGGGCTGGTTGCTGCGGGGCAAGCAAGGTCGCGCCTGGCTGTACTCACCGGTGCGCAGCCGTGAGGCGTATGCCGCCGCCCTGATGGAGGACGGCCTGGGCGCGAGCAAGGACCGTCCGGCCGCCCTCGTCCACTTCGTCGAGAACATGACCGAGGAGGAGCAGGCCGCCCTGCGCAAGGCGTTGCGCGCGGTGGGACGGCAGGCGAAGCCGTGAACGCGGCCCTCGCTCTCGGCACCTACACGCTCCTCGTGGGCTTCGTGGCCCCGCGCCTCCTTCTGCGGTCGGGCTGGCCGCACCGGGCACCTGTCCTGGCCCTGACGGTCTGGCACGCCCTGGCGCTCTCCTTCGCGCTCGGGACCGCACTGACCGCGTACCACCTGTTCATGCCCATGGAGCACGCGCACGAGGGGCTGTCGGGGCTGCTGCATTCCTGCGGGTTCGACATGGGCGTGGGCGGTCCCGGCCCTGACATCGCGGGACGCCTCTCCGTCGCGCTTCCCTCCGCACCGGGGATCGCCCTCGCGGCCGGCTTCGCCTTCCATGTCGCACGAGCCAGGCTGGCGCGGACCCGGCACCGGGAGGCGGTGGACCTGGTGGGCCGCCGTTCGGTCCGGCTGGGCGCCACCGTGCTGCCGTACGACGTCCCGGCCGCCTACTGCCTGCCCGGCCGCCGGCCCAGGATCGTGGTCAGTGAGGCGGCCGTACGGGAGCTGGCGCCGGAGCAGCTCGCGGCCGTACTGGCGCACGAGCGGGCCCACATCGCCGGCCGCCATCATCTGGCGCTCGCCGGCGCGGCGGCGTTCCACTCGGTCTTCCCCCTGCTCCCCCTGGCCCGCCAGGTCCGCGAACAGACCGCACTCCTGCTGGAGATGATCGCCGACGACCGGGCCCTGCGAACCCACTCCGACGGGGCCCTGGCGACGGCGATGTACACGATGGCGGCGGCCCGGACGCCGCAGGACGCGTTCGCGGCGGGTGGCCGGACGGTCCTGATCCGGATGCGGCGGGTGCTCGGGCCGCGCACCGCTCCGCACCCCGCCCTCCGGGGCGCCATGGCGGCCGCGACCGCCGCCGTACCGCTGTTGCCCCTGCTGTTCGCCTGCCCGCTCGGCGTCGGCTGAGGGGTGCGGACGCGGTTCGGGTGATGGGCCCCGGCCCGCGCGGGCACGGTCACACGGGCACGGTCACGTGGGCACGGTCACGCGGCCATCATCAGCAGCATCGTCGCCATGGAGCCGCCCATGCCGACATGTCCGGCCAGGCGCGCGTTCGGCGCGGAGAACACCGCGGGCGTCCGGGTGGCTCGGCGGTGGCGGGCCTTCGCGGCGGGCGGAGCGGACGGTCCGCCCGAGTGCCGTGTCCGGGCACGTACGGCCAGGGCCACGACGGCCACGAAGTAGGCGGCCAGCGCCCAGAAGACGGCGCGCCACACGAGCGCGGAACCGGACATGGCCGCGGCCTCGGTCACGCCGTGGGCGCTCGCGTCCGCCGTCCCGGCCGCGGCTCCGTGCCCGTGCCCGTGCCCCGACGAGCCCGCCAGGGCGAGCGTGGGGCCCGAGGCGGCACCGGGCATGGCGAGCGTCATCAGCACCATGGCCGCGCTGCCGATCACCACATGGGCGGTATGCCCGAGGTGCCGCACGCCGCTCCGGGCGGCCTGCCGTACGGACACCGCCACACCCCCGAGGCAGAGCGCGGCGAACACCGCCGCCCACCACATGCCGTACGTCCCGTAGAGGACCGCCGTCGGAGGTGCCGCCATCACGGCCATCCCCCCGCCCATCACGGCCTCGGCCCCCGCCTCGAACCGGGCCCGGCCGCCGACCAGTGCCGTGCGTACGAGGTTCCCCACGGCCACCCCGGCGCCCAGCGTCGTCAGCGTCCAGCCGAGCAGGTCTCCCGTCATGTCACCACTCCTTCGCGGCACCGGGGATTCCGGCTCACCGCTCCGTTCGTCGGCCACTACGTATCTGCTTAGTACGTACTGATCGGTGTTCCGGCTCACCGGGGCGGGTGTGACGTTTCGGAAGGAAGGGCCGAGCAGGCCTCGCCATATACCCCCCAGGGGTATACTCTGGCGACGACCGAGGGACAGGACCACACGGACGAGAAGGGGATGAACGGGCATGGACCACAGCGCTCACCACGACGGCGCCGGGCATGACCACACCGCCGGCGAGCACCACCAGGGCCACTCCGCCCACGGGGCACCCCATGAGCCGGGGCACGGCGGCGCATCCTGGGCGATGGCGGCGAAGGCGACGCTGCACTGCCTGACCGGGTGCGCCCTCGGCGAGATCCTCGGCATGGTGGTCGGCACGGCCCTGCTGTGGGGCAATGTGCCGACCATGGTGCTGGCCATCGCGCTCGCGTTCGTGTTCGGCTATTCGTTCACCCTGTTCGCGGTGCGCCGGGCCGGACTGGGCTGGAAGAGCGCGCTGAAGGTGGCCCTGGCCGCCGACACCGTCTCGATCGCCGTGATGGAGCTGGTCGACAACGCGATCATCGCCCTCACCCCGGGAGCCATGGACGCCCATCTCGACGACGGTCTCTTCTGGTCGGCGCTCCTGGGCGGGTTCGCGGTCGCCTTCCTGATCACCACGCCCGTGAACAAGTGGATGATCGGACGCGGCAGGGGCCACGCCGTGGTCCACGCCTACCACTGACACCCTCTCCCTCTGACCTCGTCCTCCGCCCCGTACAACCGTTTGTGCACCCAGAAGGTCGTACGGGCGTCGGATTCTCAGACAGGAGCAGTACGTTGCGCAGACGCACCCTGACCGTGGCCACGGCCACCGCCGCCCTCGCCCTCGCCGTCACCGGGCTCGGCGTCCCCGCGGCCGTCGCGGCACCCTCCGGTCTGGCGGACGACTTCGACGGCGACGGCTACCGCGACCTCGCCATCGGTACGCCGAAGGCGAGCGGCGGCACGGTCACCGTCCTCTTCGGCTCCGCCGCCGGCGTCAGCCCGAGCCGGTCGGTGAACGTCACCCAGAACACCCCGGGCGTACCCGGTGCCTCGGAGAGCGTGGACAGGTTCGGCGAGAACGTCACCAGCGGCGATGTGAACCACGACGGTTACGCCGATCTGATCGTCGGGGCGCCCGGCGAGGAGGTCACCGGCAAGCCGCGCGGCTCGGTGACGATCGTCTGGGGCGGCGCGAAGCCGTTCACCTCCGGCGGCATGGTGCTGACCGCGCCCACCGCCGAGGCGGACGGCTTCGGCGAGAGCGCGGCCTTCGCCGACCTCGACGGGGACGGCAGCCCGCAGCTGGCCGTCGTCGGCAGCGACACGTTCTGGTGGTACGGCGACGGCGGGCCCACGCAGGACGGCGCGCTCGCCCCCGAGATGGACTTCCTGCCGGACGGCGTCCAGCTCGACGGCATCGTGGCCGGCCACTTCTCCTCCAAGGACGGCGGCAACGGCTACGAGTACGTCCTGCACGGCCGCCGGTACGACGAGGACGGCTTCCCACTGCCCGGCTACGTGGGCGTACTGCGCGGTGGCCCCGGCGACGTCGGCTCCGTCCACGCCATCCTCAGCGACGACGGGACGACCGGCTCCGCCGCGTGGCGGTCGGCGGCCGTCGCGACGGGCGACATCAACGGCGACGGATACGAGGACCTGGTCACCGCCGACGAGGCGGGCGCCAAGGGCGGCTCGATCATGGTGCGGTACGGCTCGGCGTCCGGTCTGCCGCACAAGGGCAGCACATACCACCAGGACACCCCCGGCGTCCCGGGCACCGACGAGGTCTACGACAGGTTCGGCGCGGCGCTCGCCCTGGGCGACGTGACGGGCGACGGCCGCGCGGACCTCGCGGTCGGCGCCCCGGACGAGACCGTGGACGGCAAGCGCTACGTCGGCAACGTCGTGCTCCTCAAGGGCGGCCCGAACGGCCTGACCACGACCGGCGCCCAGTCCTTCCACCAGGCCACGGCGGGAGTACCGGGCGCGGCCGAGGCGGGGGACCACTTCGGCTCCTCGCTCCGCCTGCGCGACATCAACGGCAACGGCAAGGCCGATCTGGCGATCGGCGCGGACGGCGAGGACATCCTGCCGAACGGCTACGACGACGGAGCGGCCTGGGTGCTGCGGGGCTCGGCGTCCGGCCTGACGACCACGTCGGCGACCTCGTTCAACGCGACGGACTTCGGCTACCCGGTGGTGGCGGGCCGCAAGTTCGCGGACGTGTTCGCCCGCTGAGCGGCCACGGAACGCGCCCGGCACCGGGGCGCCCGGCACCGAGGCGGGGGCGACGGGCCCGGCGGTGCCGCTCCGCGTGATGCGCGCCCCCGGTGTGCCCGGCGCGTGAACGCCCGCCGGGCACACCGGGCGGGCGTTCGGCGCGGGTCCGCCCGGCGCCGACGGGCGCCGGGCGGTGCTCACCCGCGGTGCGGCACGCGTCAGTCGACGATCACCTCGGTGCGCGCCGCCGGGGCCCGCCCGACGAGCAGGCCGCCGAAGTTGCCCTCGACCTCCGACTTCTCCGCGGCGTTGGGATACGGGTTCGTGCACGCGATGCCACCCGTGGAGCCGGACATCAGGCTCGAACACGGTCCGGGCTTGCGGTCGGGCAGACCGAGGATGTGCCCGAGTTCGTGGGCGGAGATACGGATCGTGTTGTAGCCCTGGTCGACGGCCTGGCGCCCGATGTAGACGGTGCCGTTGCCCAGGGTCGTGGGCAGGGCGCGCGGCCAGCCGTTGTCGGCGAGGACCCGGATGTTCGCGCGTTGCCCGGTGGCGACCGGCCGCAGTTCGACGGCGTCGACACTCTCGTTCCAGATCGCCGCGCCCCGGTCGACCGCGCTTCTGAACTCCGCCGAACCACTGGCGTCGTAGGTGAAGACACGGGCGGCCGCGGAGACATCGGCCGTGTCGGCGGAAGCGGCCACGGCCTGGCCACCGGTCAGGGACAGGGACACCACCAGCGCCGCGGTCAGGGCACCGGTCAGCGTGCGGACGTGCATGATCGACCTCCTCGTGGGGGAAGGGGTAGTCGTGCTCATGACATTATTGGGTCCATGCCCCGTGCGACGGAGGTGAATCCGTCAATCAGCGGGGCACGGGGCGAGCGGCGTCGGCGCTCATGAGACCGCGTCGGGGAACCCCTCGTCGGTGAGCCAGCGTTGGGACCTGCGGACCCGGTCCTGCGGGACGGGCTCCAGGAGGATGATCGCCCCCTCGGCCCGGCGCACCGGCGTCACGGCCACACCGGGCTCGGCGACGAGCGTGAGGAGGCCGTCGGACGCCAGGTCGTAGCGTGTGTCCGCCGACCCCTCGCCGTCCCGCGCGGCCGCGCACGGCCGCAGGGCGACGGTGCCCTGCGGCTCGGCGTTCAGACACAGTTCGGGAGCCGCCTGGTTGCGCAGGCGTCCCTTCCGGTCCCAGCGCCACAACTGGCTCGCCGACTCTTCGCACCGGGCCGTCACCGCGGGAGTGCCCGGCACCACGGCCGAAGCGCGCAGGTCGAGGCAGAGCCCCGTCCGCACGTTGCGCAGCCGCGTCACCGGGGCCTCGGTCGCCCCCGGGGCGAGTGACGTGCCTGAGGAGGGGGATGCGCCTGAGGACGGAGATGTTGCGGGGGCCGGAGCCACGGCGGACGGCGCGGAAGCGGTCGGGGACGGGCTCGCCGTCGGCACGGCCACCGAACCGCCCACCGCCTCGCTGTCGCCGCCGGCTCCGCCGAGGGCCATCGGAGACGCCGCGATCACCCCGCACAGCAGCACCCCCAGGGCGGCCGGCAGCGGCCACCGGCGCCACCGCGGCGCGGGACGGTCCCCCTCCGAGGGCCGGGCCTCCGCCCGCACGGACCGCGCGGCGGGCTCCGGCCGTCCGTCGGCCGATGTCCGGTTGAGGGTGTCGGCCGACGGTCCCGGCCGCTCCTGACGGCCGGGCCGGGTCGCGAGGTAGTCCGCCGCACGGAATGCCAGTACCGCCTCCGCGAGCAGGGTGGGGAGCCGTTCGGGGGACTGGTCGAGCTGGTCCACGGCCGCGCGGCAGTAGGAGCAGCCGTCGAGGTGGTCGCGTACCTCCGCCATCGTCTCCGTGGCTCCCCGGCGGGCGTGGACGTCGATGAGCCGGTGGAGGCGGCGGCAGCGCTCGTCGCGAGCGCGGTCGAGGTGGAGCCGTACGCACTCGTCGCGCAGCAGGGTGCGGGCGCGTTCGGGGTTCAGCAGGGCGGGTTCCGTGCCGACCATGGCGGCGACCGCCTCGATGTCCTCGGCCTCGACGACGGTGTGCCACAGCAGCGTCTGAGCGCGGTGCGGCAGGTTGTGGAAGGCGCGCAGGACCAGGCCCCTGGCACCGCTGCCCCGGTCGGTGCCGGGCAGGGACCGGCGGGCGTCGTCGGCCACGTCGTCCCGCAGGTCGGGGTGGAGGGAGGAGCGCCGGTCGTCCGCGTTCCACTCCCGGGCGGCGTCGAGGACCGCGGAGAGCAGCCGCGGCCGCCACGGGAAGTCCGCTCCGGCATGGGCCGCCACGTCGCCATAGGTGGTCCGGAAGGCCAGACCGGCCAGCCGCTCGGCAACGCCCCGGTTCTGCTCCGCGCCCCGGTCCTGCTCCGCGCACAGGGACGCGTACCGCAGGACCGACGCGCCGTGCAGTGCCGGCAGGCCACCGGCCGGGGGCACCCCGGCTCCGCGCCCGGCCTCCACGGACTCCGCGTGCGCGAACTGCGCGTGCGCGAACTCCGGAGGCGCGGCGGGCTCGTGGCCGACGTCCTCCCCGGGCGCCACACCCTCTGGTCCGCTGTTCGCAGCCGCCACCACGGGAGCACCATCCATGAATTGGGTCCCCTCCCTGTTCCGTACGGTCGATACGGCCGTCCGCGGCTCCGTGCTCAACGCCCGCGCCGGAAGATCGAGGCCATCCGCTCGCCCGGAAGTACGTCCCCGGCGGTGACACGGTTCACCGGCGGACGTCGAATGCCGCCGGAAGCGGTGCCGCGCGGACGGTCCCGCTCCCCGCCCGGCACCCGGGATCCGGTGCCCGTGTCCCGCGTGCGTCCCAGCGGTCCCTCGTCGCCGCAGGTCAGGGACGCGTGACCGTCCCGGCGTCCCAGCCCGTCGGCCGAGGGTCCTGCCACGGGGCGACCCCTGCCAGCATGGCCGGCGGCCGGAGACCACCGGCCTCTCACCAGAGGGGGAACACCAGATGGGACAGAGGACGCTTCTGCGGGGCCTGACCCTCGCCGTGGCAGCGGTCCTGCCCCTGTACGGGCACACGGCGGTGCAGGCGGCGCCGTCCGCAGTCACCGCGGTCGCGGTCTGCGGGCACACCAGCGCACAGCCCACGCTGCAGCGGGGATCGACAGGTGACGCGACGTCCGAGGCGCAGTGCGAGCTGAACCTCGCGACGAAACCGAGCCGGTACACGCCGATCGCGGCGGACGGCTCGTACGGGGCGGCGACGGAGGCGCGCGTCAGGGACTTCCAGCGGTGTGCCGGGCTCAGCGTGGACGGCGTGCTGGGCCCCGACACCTGGGCCGCCCTCAACACCTGGGCCGAGCAACCGCGCGCCTGCGCCGACCGGGGCACCCCGGGCACCGCGCAGACGGCCGTGTGCGGCCACACCGACACGCGCCCGTCGCTGCGGAAGGGCGCGAAGGGCACCGAGGTGGAGGAGGTGCAGTGCCGGCTGAACCTGGCCATGGAACCCTTCCACCATCCGCCGTTGTCGATCGACGGCGACTTCGGGGGCGGGACCGAGTCCCGGGTCATCGAGTTCCAGCACTGCGCCGGCCTCGGCGCCGACGGCGTCGTGGGCCCGAACACCTGGGCGAAACTGGTGGACTGGTCCAGCCGTGACACGTACTGCACACCGCCCCGCCCCGCCGGCTACCCGATCGACGGCCTGGACACGGCGAAGTACCAGCACCCGGGCGGCGCGCCGATCGACTGGAAGGCCGTACGGGCCTCGGGGGTGGAGTTCGCGACGGTCAAGGCCACCCGGGGCCTGAACGTCACGGACGAATACCTCACGGCCGACCTCCAGGGGGCCAGGGCGGCGGGGCTGGCCGTCGCGCCCTACCACTTCTACACGGGCACGGCGCCCGACACGGGTGGCGCGCAGGCCGACCGGTTCATCGCCGCCGTGCGGGCTACCGGCTACACCGGGCAGCGGGCGGGCGACCTGCCCCCGATCTTCGACCTGGAGCGCATGGACGACGGCAGCGGCCGCTGTCCCACGTACGGCACCGTGGGCGACGCCAAGGCCTGGCTCGACCGGGTGGAGGCTGCCTTCGGCCGCACTCCGATGATCTACACGCAGAAGTCCTTCCTGGACGACTGCCTGGGCTCGACCACCGCCTTCGCCCGCTATCCGCTGCAACTCGCGGACTACCGCCAGTCGATCACCCAGCCGCCTCTGCCGAAGGGCTCGACGACCTGGGCGATGTGGCAGTACACCGACGCCGCGATCTTCCCCGGCATCAAGGCCCCGGCCACCGCGGACGTGTTCAACGGCACGCAGGCCGACCTGGACCGGCTGGCCAATCGTTGATCACGACCGTTCACAGGAGAACCCGTATGCCCCTCCGTCTCGCCCGCGCGCTCCCCGTCGCGGTCCTCGTGGCCCTGGGTCCGACCGTGCCCGCTCCCGCCTCTGCCGCCGCGGCGACCACCTGCTACGGCGGTGCCGTGACCGTGCGCTACGGGGACGCGCTCGAATTCGGCCCCTACCGGACCACCAGCCGCTGCCAGGACATCAACCTGCGCGTCACCGGCGGAACCGCCGACCACGTGAACGCCTGCGTGAAGTTCGTGAGGACCGGCACCTGCAACCGCGTGACCAGGGTCGGCCGCAACTGGACGACCATCGCCACCGACGTCCTGGACGGCAGCGGGTTCACGGTCGTCGCCGGTGTGCCCCTGGAGGGCGACGACGCCGTCCTGCAGATCGCCTTCTGACACTCCCACCGAACGGAGACCCACCATGATCCGGACCAAGGCGTTCGCCTCGGCTCTGCTCACCACCGCCGCGCTGCTCGGCGCGGGCGTCGCACCCGCCTCCGCGCAGTCCTCGGCCGCCGCCGTCAGCTGCTACGGCGGTGCGAAGACGCTGACGTACCGCTACTCCGCGGCGGCCAGGGAGTACGGCACCTACACCACCTCCTCGCGGTGCGGCGACATCAACATGCGTCTCGTCACCGACCGGCCGGGGGTGTACCTGGACGCCTGTGTGGTGTTCGTCGACCACACCACCAGGTGCAACCACGGCGACACCTATTCCACCCAGGGCACCAACTGGGCGACCGTCGCCACCGATGTGAGGGACGGCACCCACTTCGTCCTGCGCGTGCACGCCTACGACACCGACGCGCAGAACGTCACGTTCCAGATCGCCTACTGAGCCTGCCGAGTTCCCCACCGCACGACCGTTCACCACCGTTCCCGAAAGGTACGACCCAGATGACCTCCTCCTTCCGCCCGTTCGACCGTCGTGCCCTGCTGCGGGGCACCGTGGCCGCCGGCGCCGGCATCGCGTTCGGACCGCTGCTGTTCTCGGGCACCGCACAGGCCTATGCGTGGTCACGCACCATGAACCAGGGCGACAAGGGCGCCGACGTGACCGAACTGCAGATCAGGGTCGCGGGCTGGGCCGCCGACAGCCCCAGCCACAGCCGGGTCGGCATCGACGGGGACTTCGGCCCCGGCACGGCCGCGGCCGTGCGCAGATTCCAGGCCGCGTACGGTCTCACCGCCGACGGCATCGCCGGCCCCAACACCCAGGCGAAGCTCAACGCGCTGGAGCAGTCGGACGGTTCCACGGCCCACTTCAACTGGAGCGAGTTCGTGGACCAGTCGAGCGGCACCTTCAACGGGGGCAAGGCGAGCGCGGCGCAGGTGAAGGAGAACGCCCGCCGCTGCATGTACAAGCTGGAGGCGCTGCGCAAGAAGCTGGGCGACAAGCCGATCACGGTCAACTCCGGCTTCCGCAGCATCGCGCACAACGCCGAGATCGGCGGGGCCAGTGACAGCATGCACCTGTACGGCACCGCGGCCGACCTCGACGTGCCCGGCGTCGCCACCAAGACCGTCTACCAGAAGGCGGAGACCTGCGGGTTCTCCGGGCTGGAGCGGTACACCGTCGATCACCAGCACGTCGACAGCCGGGCGGACCTCGGCCGCGACTGGTGGTGGGAGAGCGGCACGGTCTGACGCCTCCCCGGACGACCGGACCGGGAGGGCCGGGTACCGCCGCGGCGGTGGCCGGCCCTCCCGGGCCTCAGCTCTTGGGGGTGTCCTTCAGCGCGGCCTCGCAGGCGGGCCAGTCGTGGAAATCGCGCCGCACGCTCCACAGACGGTGGGCCGCCTCGATGTTCCACTCCGGGTCGAAGGCCCGCCGCGGTGTGCCGTCCAGCTCCCGCAGACTGGCGTCGGAGATCTGGAACACGCCCCAGTTGCGGCTGCCGTTGGTGTTGGGCAGCACCCACAGGGGGTCGAGGAACGACGAGCAGCGGGCGATCGCCACGGCGGTGTCGGGATCCTCGACGAACACCTCACGGATCCGCTTCGTCACCTCGGCCGGCGACCAGCTCGCCATGCTGACCTTTCCCGCGTAGAGCGCCTTCTTCGTGGCGTCGTCGACGACGCTTCTGGCCGGCACGCCCGCCAGCACCTGGAACGCGGTCACCCGGCGCAGGGTCTCCGGACCGAAGTCCCCGTCGACGGCGAGACGGCCCTTCGCCCGCGTCAGCAGGACCTGCACCTCGCGTACGCACGCGTCGTGCTGCCCCATCCTCACCGACTCGCAGGCGGGCGAGTACAGCAGCCTGTCGTCGGCCTTCGGTGAGGCTCCGGCCGGAGCCCCCGCCGGCCACCACACCAGGCCGGCCACCAGTGTCACCACGACCACGGCGGCCAGGAGCGCGAAACGGGAGGTGAGCTTCCCGGTGACCTGGAACCGGCGCGGCCGCCCGGCCTCGCCGGCGATGATCTCCGGTGCGGTGGTGGCGTCCGGGACCGGCCCGCGTTCTGCGGGCGCCTCGGGGCCGGGGCTCGCCTCCGCCGTCGCGGGCGGCGTGTCCCGGTCGGTGTCCGCCAGCGCCCACAGCCGGTGGAGTTCGCGCAGTTCCTCCGCGCCGGCGCCGCACACCTTGGCGAAGGCGTGCACCACCCGGTAGTCCGTCGGCACGCTCAGGCCGGAGCAGTACCGGTGCAGGCTGGAGCCGCTGACACCGGCCTCCTTGCCGAGGCGGTCGTAGCCCCGGCCACTGCGGTCCTTCAGCATCCGAAGGCAGGCGGCAAACTTTTCCGCATGCGGAGAGGCACCCACACGTCCACCCTTGCTCAAGCCTCTACTGACGGGTAGAAGCTACACCGCCGGGGGGCGTGCGCGTGCCCGTTCACCGCGGGAACATGACCGCCAACAGCCTTGTGAATGACGGTATTTGAAAGAATGTCAACCTGCGCCCGGCGGCGGCGCCCCGCGCCGGAGGAGCCGTCCTCGTCACGCGCTGAGCGCGGCGAGCACCACGGACCTGGCCTCCTCTTGGACGCGGCGCAGGTGGTCGGGGCCGAGGAAGGACTCCGCGTAGATCTTGTAGACGTCCTCCGTGCCCGAAGGGCGGGCCGCGAACCAGGCGTTGTCGGTGCCGACCTTGATGCCGCCGAGGGCGGCGCCGTTGCCCGGGGCCTCGGTGAGGACCGAGGTGACCCGCTCACCGGCGAGGGTGTCGGCGGTGACCTGGCGCGGCGAGAGCCTGGCGAGCAGCGCCTTCTCCTCACGGGAGGCGGGGGCGTCGACGCGCGCGTAGGCGGGGGCGCCGAAGCGGTGGGTGAGCGCGGTGTAGTGCTGCGAGGGGGTCTTGCCGGTGACGGCCGTGATCTCGGAGGCGAGCAGCGCCAGGATGATGCCGTCCTTGTCGGTGGTCCACACCGAGCCGTCGCGGCGCAGGAAGGACGCGCCGGCCGACTCCTCGCCGCCGAATCCGAGCGTCCCGCCGGACAGGCCGTCGACGAACCACTTGAAGCCGACGGGGACTTCGACCAGTCGCCGGCCGACGTCGGCGGCGACCCGGTCGATCATGGAGGAGGACACCAGGGTCTTGCCGATCCCGGCGGCCTCGGGCCACCGGGATCGGTGCGCGAAGAGGTAGGAGATCGCCACCGCCAGATAGTGGTTGGGGTTCATCAGGCCCCCGTCCCGCGTGACGATGCCGTGCCGGTCGGCGTCGGCGTCGTTGCCGGTGGAGATGTCGAACCGGTCGCGCCGCTCGATGAGCGAGGCCATGGCGTGCGGCGAGGAGCAGTCCATGCGGATCTTGCCGTCCCAGTCCAGCGTCATGAACCGCCAGGTGGGGTCGGTGAGCGGGTTCACCACCGTCAGGTCGATCCGGTGCTGCTCGGCGATCCGGCCCCAGTAGGCGACGGAGGCGCCGCCCAGCGGATCGGCACCGATGCGCACGCCGGCGGACCGGATCGCGTCCAGGTCCAGGACGTTCGGCAGGTCGGCCGTGTAGGCGCCGAGGAAGTCGTGGCGGCCGGTGCCGGGCGCGGCCAGGGCGCGGGTGTACGGGATGCGCCGTACGTCCTTCAGGCCACCGGTGATGATCTCGTTGGCCCGGTCCTGGATCCACGAGGTCGCCTCGGAGCCGGCAGGGCCGCCGCTCGGCGGGTTGTACTTGAAGCCGCCGTCGGCGGGCGGGTTGTGCGAGGGGGTGACCACCACACCGTCGGCGAGGCCGGACGTACGGCCGCGGTTGTGGGCGAGGATGGCGTGCGAGACCGCCGGGGTGGGCGTGTAGCCGTCGGCCTGGTCGATGAGGACGGCCACGTCGTTGGCGGCGAACACCTCCAGCGCCGTGATCCGGGCGGGCTCGGACAGGGCATGGGTGTCGGCGCCGAGGAAGAGAGGGCCGTCGGTGCCCTGCGCGGTGCGGTACTCGCAGATGGCCTGGCTGGTGGCGGCGATGTGGTCGTCGTTGAACGCGGCAGCGAGGGACGAACCGCGATGTCCCGAGGTGCCGAAGGCGACCCGTTGCCCGGGCTCGGCCGGGTCGGGGTGGAGTGCGTAGTACGCCGTGACCAGGCGGGCCACATCGACGAGATCCTCGGGTCCGGCGACCTGCCCTGCTCGCGCGTCCTGCATGTCCCGCTCCTCCGCAATGGCCGACCGTAGGGTTCGGCCCCCATTCTCCCCCGCCCGGACCGCCGACACGCACGCGCGCCGAGGGGCCGGCGTGACACGAGCGAATGGGGGTCGACGGCGGGAGCGCGAGCCTCAGAGGTACGCGCCTGCGTCGCCGCCGCCATGCCCCCTTGACCACTGCCTTCTGCTCGCGTTGACCCGTGCCTTCTGCTCGCGTTCGTCTCGTCGGGGCATCGCACGTGCCGACGGGCCCGCTCGTTTCGGCCACATCACGAACCGGCCATGATTAATGGGATGGATTTATTCGCCTCCTGCGGCCTTCTCGGTGAAGCAGCAGGCGATCAACCGGCATTTACAGGCGAAACACACAAGGGGCTAGACATGGGATCGATCCCGGCCTAAAAATACATCCCATCTCTCCCTGGTAGCGACACGCAGTCGCCACCCGCCCGAAACATCTCCCGCTCCGGGACCAGCGTGAGGAATCATCGATGAGAGTCAGAACCGCCCTCTGTTCCGCCGCCTCCGCCCTCTCCGCCCTGGCGCTGCTGACCGCCTGCGGCGGCTCCGGCAGCACCACCGCGTCGAGCGACTCCGAGCCGCTGGTCGGCGTCGACTACCCGCGCTCCGACACCGACTTCTGGAACTCGTACATCAAGTACACGCCGGAGTACGCCAAGGAACTGGGCCTCTCCCTGAAGACCACCAACTCGCAGAACGACGTCGCCAAGCTCACCGCCAACGCCCAGACCTTCATCAGCCAGGGCGTCAAGGGCCTGGCGATGGCCCCGCAGGACACCGCCGCCATCGCGCCCACCCTGGCGCAGCTGGGGGCCAAGAAGATCCCGGTCGTCACCGTCGACACCCGCCCCGACAGCGGCAAGGTCTACATGGTCGTGCGCGCCGACAACCGCGCGTACGGGGAGAAGGCGTGCCAGTACCTCGGCACGAAGCTCGGCGGCAAGGGCAAGGTCGTCATGCTCCAGGGCGGCCTCGACTCCATCAACGGCCGTGACCGCACCGAGGCGTTCAACGAGTGCATGAAGAAGGACTACCCGGGCATCAAGGTGTTCGGTGAGGCCACCAACTGGGACGGCGCCGTCGCCGCGCAGAAGCTGCAGACGGACCTGACCGCCAACCCGGACATCAAGGGCATCTACATGCAGTCCAGCTTCGCCCTGTCCGGCACCCTCCAGGTCCTCAAGCAGAAGGGCCTGCTGGTCGACCCGAAGAACAAGAAGCATGTGTTCGTCGTCTCCAACGACGGCATCCCCGAGGAGCTGAAGTCGATAGCGGCGGGCAAGATCGACGCCACCGTCTCCCAGCCGGCCGACCTCTACGCCAAGTACGCCCTGTACTACCTGAAGGCCGCGATCGACGGGAAGAAGTTCAAGCCCGGCAAGACCGACCACGACAGCACGATCATCCAGGTCCGGGACGGTCTGCTGGAGGACCAGCTCTCCGCACCGCTCGTGACCGCCGACGGCGGCACCTACGGCGGCGTGCCCAGCGTCAAGAGCGACGACACCTCCCTGTGGGGCAACAACCTCGGCTGATGGATCGTCAGGCAACGCGACGGCTCACGAACACAAGGCGGTTGAGATGAGCGACGGGGAGCGGACAGTCACTCCCGCGCCCGCCCCGGCGGACGACGGACGGGCCCCGGCGGGTCCGGCCGTCGTCGAGGCGACGGGCATAGTCAAACGATTCGGTCCGACGGTGGCCCTGAACGGCGCCCGGATCACCATCAGGCCCGGCGAGACCCACGCGCTCGTCGGCCGCAACGGCGCCGGCAAGTCGACCCTGGTCTCCGTCCTCACCGGACTCCAGGCACCCGACGAGGGCACGGTCACCTTCGGCGGTGCCCCGGCCCCCCGCCTCGCGGACCGGGACGCCTGGCGGCAGCGCGTGGCCTGCGTCTACCAGAAGTCGACGATCATCCCCACGCTGACCGTCGCCGAGAACCTCTTCCTGAACCGGCACGACCACGGCCGGCACCGGCTGATCAGCTGGCAGGGGGTACGCGGCCGCGCCCAGGAACTGCTGTCGACCTGGTCGGTGGACGTGGACCCGCAGACACCGGCCGGCGAACTCGACGTGGAACAGCGCCAGTTCGTCGAGATCGCCCGCGCCCTGTCCTTCGGCGCCCGGTTCATCATCCTCGACGAACCGACCGCGCAGCTCGACGGCGCGGCGATCAACCGGCTCTTCGGCCGCATCCGCGACCTGCAACGCCAGGGCGTCACCTTCCTGTTCATCAGCCACCACCTCCAGGAGATCTACGAGATCTGCGACATGGTCACGGTGTTCCGGGACGCCCGGCACATCCTGACCGCGCCGGTCACCGAACTCCCCCGCACCGAACTCGTCGCCGCCATGACCGGCGAGGCGGCCGCCGACCGCCGCCAGGAACGGCCGAGTTCGCTGAACACGCGGACCACCTCGGCCCTGGACATCAGCGACCTGGACGGCGACGCCTATCAGGGGGTCACCCTCCAGGTGCGCGCCGGGGAGATCGTCGGCCTCGCGGGGGCGGCCGGCAGCGGCCGTACCGAGGTCGCCGAGACCGTGGTGGGGCTGCGGACCGCCGACGGCGGCCGGGTCGAGATCGCCGGAACGCGCCCCCGTCCGGGAAGCGTCCCCGCCGCGCTCGCCGCGGGCGCCGGGTTCGTCCCGCAGGACCGGCACCACCAGGGCTACGTCCCCGACATGTCCGTCGCGGACAACGCCACGCTGTCCGTACCGCACCGGCTCGGGCACAACGGATTCCTCAGCGGCCGCACCCGCGACCGGCTCGCGGAGGGCATGATCGAGAAGCTGGCGATCAAGACCCCCGGCCCCGAACTCCCCGTCTCCTCCCTGTCGGGCGGCAACCAGCAGAAGGTCGTCATGGCCCGCGCCCTCGCCGACGACCCCCGGCTGCTGGTCCTGATCAACCCGACCGCGGGCGTGGACGTGCGCTCCAAGGAGTTCCTCCTCGGCAAGGTCGAGGAGACCGCGGCCACCGGCACCGGAGTGCTCATCGCCTCCGACGAACTCGACGACCTGCGCATGTGCGACCGGATCCTGGTGATGTTCCAGGGCCGAGTGACCTCAGAGATCGCCCGCGGCTGGCACGACCACGACCTCGTGGCCGCGATGGAAGGAGTGGACATCAATGCCTGAAACCGTCCTCGCGGACACACCTGCCCCCAAGGCCACCGGGCCCCGGGCCAAGGGGACCGCGCTGTTCGGCGGCCGCATCCCCCTGGCCCGGCTGCGCGACCTCGCGCTGGTCCCCGCGATCGTGGTCATCGCGGTCGTCGGCCAGATCGTCAACCCGGTCTTCCTGCAGGGCGACAACCTCATCAACGTCCTGCAGACCATGTCCGAGATCGCCCTGCTGGTCCTCGCCCAGACGATGATCCTGATCGTCAAGAAGATGGACCTGTCCCTGGAGTCGACCATGGGCCTCGCGCCCGGCGTCGCGGCCTGGCTGGTCGTACCGACCGGCGCCGGACACGGACTCGGGCTCCTGCCCGGCGCCTGGGCCATCCCCGTCACCCTCGCCGTGGGCGCGCTGATCGGCGTGATCAACGCCCTGCTGATCATCCGCTTCGGCCTCAACGGCTTCATCGTCACCCTCGGCATGCTGATCGTCCTGCGCGGCGTCCTGACCGGGATCTCCGGCGGCCAGACCTTCTTCCAGCTGCCGGAGTCGATGCTCTACCTCGGCACGGCCCAGTGGCTGGGGGTGCCCGCCTCCATCTGGCTCTGCCTCACCCTGTTCGCGGTCGCCGTCGTCGTCCTCGGCTGGACCAGCTTCGGCCGCTCCCTGTACGCCATCGGCGGCAACGTCGACGCGGCGAAGGCGGCCGGCATCCGTACCGACCGGGTGCTGTGGATCGTCATCGTCACCGGCAGCCTGCTGGCCGCCCTCGCCGGACTGCTGCTCTCCGGCCGGCTCGCCTCCGTCGCCTCCGCACAGGGCAACGGCTACATCTTCACCGTCTTCGCCGCCGCCGTGATCGGCGGAATCAGCCTCAACGGCGGCAAGGGCACGATGTTCGGCGCCTTCAGCGGCATCCTGCTGCTGTTCATGATCCAGAACGTGCTCACCCTGGCCGGCGTCCCCGCCCAGTGGATCGGCGCCCTCAACGGCCTGATCATCCTGGTCGCGCTCATGATCTCCCGCATCACGGGCGGCAAGGTCCAGGAGTGACGCCGGGCGGCAGTAGCCCGGAACCACGATGCCGGCAACGCCGCCGCGCCCCGGTCTTCCCCATCTCGTCGCAGGGGCCCTCCGTCCCCTGCTCGCACAGGAGTTGCCATGTCCTCCGCTGAGTCAGTCTCCCCCCGTATCACCGCCCTGGACGTCCTCGACGTACGCTTCCCCACGTCCGAGCATCTGGACGGGTCGGACGCGATGAACCCCGAACCCGACTACTCGGCCGCCTACGTCGTCCTGCGCACCGACGCCGGAGACGGACTGGAGGGCCATGCCCTGGCCTTCACCACCGGACGCGGCAACGACGTACAGGCCGCCGCCATCGCGGCCCTCGCCCCCCATGTGGTCGGCCTGTCCGTCGACGAGGTCTGCGGCGATCTCGGCGCGTTCTCCCGTTCCCTGGTCCACGACCCCCAACTGCGCTGGCTGGGACCGGAGAAGGGTGCCATCCACATGGCCACCGGGGCCGTCGTCAACGCCGCCTGGGACCTCGCCGCCAAGCGCGCCGGCAAGCCCGTCTGGCGCTTCCTGGCCGAGATGTCGCCCGAGGAGCTGGTCGCCCAGATCGACTTCCGCTGGCTGTCCGACGCCCTCACGCCCGAGGAGGCACGGGAGATCCTGCGCGGTGCCGAACAGGGCCGCGAGGAGCGCATCGCCCGCCTGCTGGAGCGCGGCTACCCCGCCTACACCACCACGCCCGGCTGGCTCGGCTACTCCGACGAGAAGCTGGCCCGCCTCGCCCGTGAGGCCGTCGCCGACGGCTTCACCCAGATCAAGCTGAAGGTCGGCGCGGACCTGGAGGACGACGTACGCCGCATGCGCACGGCCCGCGCGACCGTCGGCGACTCCGTCCGCATCGCGGTCGACGCCAACCAGAGGTGGGACGTCCAGCCCGCCATCGACTGGATGCGGGCGCTGGCCCCCTACGACCCGTACTGGATCGAGGAGCCCACCTCACCCGACGACATCCTCGGCCACGCCGCCGTCCGCCGGGCGGTGACCCCCATCAAGGTCGCCACCGGCGAGCACATCGCCAACCGGGTCGTCTTCAAGCAGCTCCTCCAGGCCGGCGCGGTGGACATCGTGCAGATCGACTCCGCGCGGGTCGGCGGCGTCAACGAGAACCTCGCGATCCTGCTGCTCGCAGCGAAGTTCGGCGTGCCGGTCTGCCCGCACGCGGGCGGGGTCGGCCTGTGCGAGATGGTCCAGCACCTGTCGATGTTCGACTACGTCGCCGTCTCCGGCACGACCGAGGACCGCGTCATCGAGTACGTCGACCACCTGCACGAGCACTTCGTCGACCCGGTACGCATCGCCGCCGGCCACTACCTGGCGCCCGAGCGCCCCGGCCTGAGCGCGGAGATGCACCCCGAGTCCCTCAAGAAGTACACGTACCCCGACGGCCCGGTCTGGTCCTCCCGTGTCTGACACCGCGCGGCTGGTGGACGCCCACCATCATGTGTGGGACCTCGCCCGCCGGCCACAGCCCTGGCTGGACGAGCCCGGCCACGAACCGATCCGCCGCACCTTCGGCACGGACGACCTGCGCACGGCCGCGACCCGGCAGGTCGCCGGGCGGTCACTGGGCAGCACCGTCGTCGTCCAGTGCGTCACCTCCGTGCCGGAGACCCGCGAACTCCTCGCCCTCGCCGAGCGTGATCCCCTGATCGGGGCGGTCGTCGGCTGGGCCGACCTGACCTCCCCCGCGATCGGCGACGTGCTCGACGAGCTGCGGGCCGGTCCCGGCGGCGGACACCTGCGGGCCGTACGGCACCTCGTCCAGGGCGAACCGGACCCCGGCTGGCTGCAACGCCCGTCCGTGGAACGGGGGTTGCGGGCCGTGGCCGATCGCGGGCTGGCGTACGACGTGCTGGTGCGCCACCACCAGCTCGGCCAGGCGGTCCGGCTCGCCGAACGCTTCCCCGATCTGCCGCTCGTCCTCGACCACGCCGGCAAGCCACCCATCGCCTCGGGTGAACCGGTCTCCTGGGAGAAGGAGTTGCGGCGACTGGCCGGCCATCGCCAGGTGCGCTGCAAGGTGTCGGGGCTGGTCACGGAGGCCGACCACCGGACGTGGACCACGGACGACATCCGTCCGGTGTGGCACGTCCTGCTCTCCGCCTTCGGTGCCGACCGGCTGATGTTCGGCTCGGACTGGCCGGTCTGCGTCCTCGCGGGCGGCTGGAACCGGTGGGCCGCCACCGTCGAGGAGCTGCTCAACGCATGCTCCGCCGCCGAGACCGAGGCGGTCCTCACCGGCACCGCGACAGAGTTCTACCGGCTGAACTCCCCATCCACGAGGACCCGTTGAGTCTTTTCCCTGCTTCTGAGAGGAGGGTGGAAACACCGTGCTCCTGACCGACCTGCTGCATCCCGGCATCCTCGAAGCCCTCGCCGGAGCCGGCCACGGCGCCCGCGTCCTGCTCGCCGACGGCCACTACCCCGCGAGCACCGCCACCGGCGACCGCGCCCGGACCGTCCACCTCAACCTGGCCCCCGGTCTGCTGGACGTCACCACCGTGCTCGACGTCCTGCTCAGTGCCCTGCCCGTCGAGTCCGCCCAGGTGATGGTTCCCCCGGAGGGCGAACCGGAGCCACCGGCCATCGCCGAGTACCGCGCCCGTCTGGCACCCGTCCCGGTCGGCACGCTCGACCGCTTCGCGTTCTACGACGCCGCCCGCTCCCCCGATCTGGCGCTGGCGATCGTCACCGCCGACACCCGCACCTACGCCAACCTGCTGCTGACCGTCGGTGTCCGCGCTGAAGGGACCCTGAGAACACGATGACCCTCGCTGTCCGTTACACGGCCGCCCGCACGTTGGACACGGCTCCGGCGCTCGATGTGCCGCCGGGCCCCGGTGAGGTGGAGCTGGCCCCCGCCTACGTCGGGATCTGCGGGACCGATCTGCACATCTTCCACGGCGACATGGACGCCCGGGTCGCCGCGCCCGCGGTCCTGGGTCACGAGATGTCCGGCCGGATCGTCCGGGTCGGACCGGGCGTGGAGGGCTGGGTGCCCGGTGACGCGGTCACCGTGATGCCCCTGCGCTGGGACGACACCTGCCCCGCCTGCCGGACCGGCAACCGGCACATCTGCCACAACCTCGACTTCATCGGCATCGACTCCCCGGGCGCGATGCAGCAACGCTGGACCGTACCCGCCTCCACCCTGATCCGACTGCCCGATGCCCTACCGCTCGACCGGGCCGCACTGGTCGAGCCCACCGCGGTCGCCGTCCACGACGTGGGCCGGGCCGCCGTCCGCGAGGGCGAGAAGACCGTGGTGGTCGGCGGCGGCCCCGTCGGCATCCTCATCGCGCTGGTCGCACGGGCCGCCGGCGCCGAGGTGCGCGTGGTGGAACTGAGCGCGCACCGGCGGGCACTCGCCGAGGAACTGGGCCTGATCACCTGGGACCCGACCGTCGAGGACGTGGCCGCACTGGTCGGTGAGTGGACCGGTGGTGCGGGCGCGGAGGTCGCCTTCGAGGTGTCCGGTGCGGCGGGTGGCGTGGACACGGCCGTGGAGGTGCTGGGAGTGCGGGGCCGGCTGTGTCTGGTCGCCATCCACCCCCGGCCCCGTGAGATCAGCCTGCACCGCTTCTTCTGGCGTGAACTCACCCTCGTCGGGGCCCGGTTGTACGACCGCGCCGACTTCGAGAAGGCGGTGGTGCTGGTGGCGGACGGCACCGTCCCGGCCGACCGGCTGATCAGCAAGGTCGTGCCCCTCACCGAGGCACCGGCCGCGTTCGAGGCCCTGGAAGGCGGCGGAGACGTGATGAAGATCCTCGTCGACTGCACCGACACCACCGACGACGCCCAGGGAGCCGCCATATGAACGCCTTCGACCTCACCGGCAAGCTCGCCGTCGTCACCGGCGCCCGGCGCGGCATCGGACGGGCCATGGCCCGCGCCCTCGCCGAAGCCGGCGCGGACATCATCGGCGTCAGCGCCACACTGGAGGAATCCGGCAGCGACGTGGAGAAGGACGTCCTCGCCACGGGCCGCTCCTTCGAAGCCATCCGCACCGACTTCACCGACCCCGACGCCGTCCACGCCCTCGGCGCCGACCTCGCCGGACGCCGGCGCCCCGTGGACATCCTCGTCAACAACGCGGGCACCATCCGCCGCGCACCCGCCGCACACCACCCCGACGACGACTGGGCGTCGGTGCTGCAGGTCAACCTGACCGCCCAGTTCACGCTCACCCGGGCGGTGGGCGCGACGATGGTCGCCCGGGGGCACGGCAAGGTCATCTTCACCGCCTCGCTCCTCAGCTTCCAGGGCGGGATCACCGTGCCCGGCTACACCGCCGCCAAGCACGGCATCGCCGGACTCACCAAGGCCCTGGCCAACGAGTGGGCCCCGCACGGCGTGAACGTCAACGCCATCGCCCCCGGCTACATCGCCACCGACAACACCCAGGCCCTCCAGGACGACCCCACCCGCAGCAAGGCCATCCTCGACCGCATCCCCGCCGGACGCTGGGGCAACGCCGCCGACCTCGGCGGAGCCACCGTCTTCCTCGCCTCCGACGCCGCCGCCTACATCCACGGCACCGTCCTGCCCGTCGACGGCGGATGGCTCGGCCGATGAACACCGACATCACCGACCTGCTCGCCGGTGCCCGGATCGTGCCCGTACTGACCGTGCCCGACCCTGCCACGGCCGCCCCGCTCGCCGACGCGCTCACCACCGGCGGCGCCCGATGCGCCGAAGTCACCTTCCGCACATCGGACGCCGAACAGGTCCTCAAGACGATGGCAGCGCACGGCGGGCTGGTGGTCGGCGCCGGCACGATCCTCACGCCCGACCAGGCCGAACGTGCCGTGGCGGCAGGGGCCCGCTTCATCGTCTCCCCCGGCCTCGACGAGGAGGTGGTCGCCACATGCCGGGAGCTGAGGGTACCGGTGGTGCCCGGCATCGCCACCCCGACCGAGCTGATGCGCGCCCTGCGGATGGGCATCGGCACGGTCAAGCTGTTCCCGGCCGAGGCGATCGGTGGCCTGCGAACCCTGCGCGCACTGGCCGCCCCGTTCCCCCAGGCGCGCTTCATGCCGACCGGCGGCATCGGCCCCGATCTGCTGACCGGCTACCTCGCCGAGCCGCCGGTCCTGGCCGTGGGCGGCAGCTGGATGGCCACCCCGGCCCATCTCGAACACGCCGACTACACCGAGATCAGCCGCCTGACCGCCGAAGCCGTCCGACGGAGCACCTCGTGACCGACGTACTCGCCCTCGGCGAGGTCATGCTGCGTCTCGATCCCGGGGAGGGACGCATCCGCACCACCCGCACCTTCCAGGTGTGGGAGGGCGGCGGCGAGTACAACGTCGTCCGCGGACTGCGCCGCTGCTTCGGACTGCGCACCGCCGTCGTCACCGCCCTCGCCGACAACGCCGTCGGACGCCTCGTCGAGGACCTCATCCTCCAGGGCGGCGTCGACACCTCCCTGATCCGCTGGACCCCCGACGACGGCATCGGCCGCACCGCCCGCAACGGCCTCAACTTCGTCGAACGCGGCTACGGCATCCGCGGCGCCCTCGGCGTCAGCGACCGCGCCCACACCGCCGCCTCCCAGCTCCGCGCAGGCGACATCGACTGGGACACCGTCTTCTCGGCCGGAGTCCGCTGGTTCCACACCGGCGGCATCTTCGCCGGCCTGTCCGACACCACCACCGACGTCGCCGACGAAGCCATGACAGCCGCGCGCCGTCACGGTGTGACCGTCTCCTACGACCCCAACTACCGTCCCAGCCTCTGGGCCGGCCGCGGCGGCCCCGACCGCGCCCGCGAGACCGACCTCCGCCTCGCCCGCCACGCCGACGTCGTCACCGGCGCCCTCGGCCTGGCCGGACCCCGCCCGGGTGCGGCCCAGGTCCTCGCCGACGAGGTGGGGGACGCGCTCGCCGAGGTCGCCGCCCGGGTGCCCTCCGCCAAGGTGCTGGCGACGACCCTGCGCGCAGTCCCCTCGGCCGGTGTCAACGACTGGAGCTCGGCCGCCTGGTCGCCCGGGACCGGCCTGGTCACCGGCCCCCGCATGCCCGGACTGCACGTCCTGGACCGCATCGGCTCCGGTGACGGCTTCGCCGCCGGACTCGTCTACGGCCTCCTCACCGGCACCACCCTCGAACAGGCCCTCGCCTACGGCACCGCCCACGGCGCCCTCACCATGACCACCCCCGGAGACGTGTCCATGGCCTCGCTCGCCGAGGTCGAGGCACTCGTCGCGGGCGCGTCGGCCGCCGTCAGGCGCTGACCCGCTCATCTGCAACAGCCGTAGCCGTATTCACCAGGAGCACAGTTGAGGCATCGGACCATCGGAAGCCGGAAGATCACGAACACCTCGGTCGAACTCACCGAACTCGGCTTCGGAGCCTCCGTCATCGGCAACCTGTACCGGGTCACCCCGGTCGAGGACGCGAGCGCCGCGATCGAGACCGCCTGGGACGCGGGCATCCGCTACTTCGACACGGCCCCGCACTACGGACTGGGCCTGTCCGAGCTGCGCCTGGGAGCCGCGCTGCGCGAGCGCCCCCGCGCCGAGTATGTCGTCTCCTCCAAGGTGGGCCGGCTCCTCGTCCCCAACGAGCGGCCCCAGGGTGTCGACACCGAGGGTTTCGTCGTACGGGACGATCTGCGTCGGCAGTGGGACTTCAGCCGGGACGGGGTGCTGCGGTCCGTCGAGGAGACACTGGGCAGGACGGGCCTCGACCGGCTGGACGTCGTCTACCTCCACGATCCCGACGACCACTGGCGCCAGGCCGCCGACGAGGCCATGCCCGTCCTCGCCGACCTGCGCGACCAGGGCGTGATCGGCGCCATCGGCGCCGGCATGAACCAGTCCGCCATGCTCGCCCGCTTCCTGCGCGAGACAGCCGCCGACGTCGTCATGCTCGCCGGCCGCTACACCCTCCTCGACCAGTCCGCCCTGGACGACGTGCTACCCGCCGCACAGGAGCACGACAAGAGCGTGGTCGCCGTCGGCGTCTTCAACTCCGGCCTGCTCTCCCGCGACCGGCCCGCCGAGGGAATGAAGTACGACTACCAGGACGCGCCGACCGCCCTGGTCGAACGGGCGCGGGCGATCGCCGACGTCTGCGCGGCCCACGGGACGACCCTGCCCGCGGCAGCGATCGCCTTCCCGCTCACCCACCCCACTATCATCAATGTCACCCTCGGTATGCGGACTGCGGAACAGGTCGGACGGAACGTGGAACTCCATCAGCGGCACATTTCCGACCGTCTCTGGGACGACCTCCGTGCCCAGGGACTGATCAGGTCGGACGTGCCCGGCAGGGGCGGTAGCGCGAGGAGTTCGCAGTGTCTCTGACGGACAGGGCCATCGATCAGATCCGTGAGCTGATCCGCACGGGTGCGCTGCCTCCGGGATCGAAGCTGCCTCCGGAACCGGATCTCGCGGCGCAGCTGGGCCTGTCCCGCAACCTCGCGCGGGAGGCGGTCAAGGCACTGGCCGTGGCGCGGGTCCTGGAGGTCCGTCGCGGCGACGGCACCTACGTCACCAGCCTGCAGCCGAGCCTGCTTCTGGAGGGGCTGGGCGGCGCGGTGGAGCTGCTGCAGGGCGACTCGGCCGCCCTGCAGGACCTCATGGAGGTGCGCAGGCTCCTCGAACCCGTCGCCACCGGGCTGGCCGCGCTCCGGATCGGCGACGATCAGCTGGCCGAGGTCAAAGGCCACCTGGACGCCATGCGTGACGCCCGCGACGACGTGGAACTGCTCAACCGGCACGACGCCGCCTTCCACCGTGCCGTGGTCGCGGCGACGGGCAACGAGACCCTGCTGACCCTGCTGGAGAGCGTCTCGGGCCGTACGCTGCGCGCCCGGATCTGGCGTGGCCTGGTCGACGACGAGGCGGCGGGCCGGACCCTCGCCGAGCACGAGGCGATCTACGCGGCCCTGGTCACCCGCGACTCCGGCCTCAGCCAGGCAGCGGCCCTGCTGCACGTGAGCAACACCGAACGGGCCCTGCGGGAGCACCTGCGCTCCAACCGGCACCTCAACTACGGGGCGCCCACCCAGAGCTGAGGGGCGGGGGCGTCGGCGTCGCTCACGGCCAGGGGGTCACCAGGGGGTGTGGGGCGGGACGGACCGCTGTGCGGAGGCGTTGTCCCCGCCGTCCTGCCGGGCGCGTGCGGACGCGGGTGCGGCCCGGCGCCAGTCGTCGTCACCGAGCACCATGTCGGGGTCGAACATGACGATGACCGCGGCGATCAGGAGGACGACGAGTGGGCCCGCGAGCATCGCCAGCAGGAACGACAGCAGGTCGGCGGAGGACTGCGAGACGGCGGACCGGCCGGTGAGGTGGACGGAGACGGCGGCCATGCCGGTGTAGTGCATGCCGGTGACGGCGACGCCCATGACCAGGCTCGCTCCCAGGCTGGCCCACAGCGTATGGATGGAGACGGCGGCCCAGAGCGCCGCCGTGGCGGCGACGACGGCGATGACGACGGACAGGACGACCGCCCAGGTGTCGTAGTGCACCGTGCCGTTGGTGTGCACGGCGGCCATGCCCAGGTAGTGCATGGCCGCGACGCCGAGGCCGGTGACCGTGCCCGCCGTCGCCAGGGTCGTCGGGGAACCGCCCCGGTAGCCCACGAGGAACACGCCGAGGGCGACGACACCGATGGCGACCGTGAGGCTCAGGAGCGTCTTGGTCAGGTCGTAGGTGACCAGGGCGCCCTGCACGCTGAAGCCGATCATGGCGATGAAGTGCATGGTCCAGATGCCGCAGCCGATCGAGATCGCGCCCAGGCACAGCCATCCGGCCCTGCGACGCGGTCGCCGCAGCGACCGCGTCGTGCACCGCAGCCCGAGCGCCGCGCCGAGGCATGCCATGAGGTAGGCGGCGACCGGGGTCGCTGCGCCGTAATAGAAATTGGAGACGGTGGCGTTCAAGGCGGGTTCCCTTCTCAGGCGTGCCGGCAGTCGGCGGCGAGGCACGGGTGTGCCGGCACATGGGTGTGGCGCACCTGTCTGCCACGTCGCGGGCCGTGCCGACGCGGTACCAGGAATTTCCGGCTCCCCGCCGGCCACCCGGACAACGGGCCTGACCGCAGAGCCGGCTGAAGACGCCCCCTGTCCCCTGTACCTCTCCCCCGACGCACGAGCGGTGCGCCTCGGCCTGGTTGACACCTGTCACCGGGCCACGTGAAAGCCCTGCCTCGGGGCAGAGCGGGTGGACCGGCCGACAGGGTTCGAGCCACTGGCCGGATGTCCACGATTCAACCACATGGGTCGTGCGGTCCGTCCCCATCGCGGTGGCCGCCGACGCGGAGTCAGGCGTGACTCTCGACACCGCGGTTGGCGCGCTGCCGGGTCGGGCGTGACTCCGGTCGCCGCCGAACGTCGCTCCGCCGTGCGGGAGCGGGACACGCTTCCGGTAGAACACGAAAAACCGCCGGCGCGGGGCACGCGCCGGCGGTCGGGTGGACGGGAGCCGGCGGCCTAGGCCGGCGTGAGGCCGAGGCGCTCCGCGAGTTCGTGGGCGTCGATGCCGTACGTCTCCCGGACGCGCACGCCCTCGGGGCCGACGTCGAAGACACCGTGGTCGGTGTAGACGCGGCTGACGCAGCCGACGCCGGTGAGCGGGTAGGTGCAGCGGGGTACGAGCTTCGGCTCTCCGGAACGGGTGAAGAGCGTCATCATCACGTAGACGTCCTTGGCACCGATGGCGAGGTCCATGGCACCGCCGACGGCGGGGATGTCGTCGGCGGCGCCGGTGTGCCAGTTGGCCAGGTCACCGTCGAAGGCGACCTGGTAGGCGCCGAGGACGCAGACGTCGAGGTGGCCGCCACGCATCATGGCGAAGGAGTCGGCGTGGTGGAAGTACGCCGCCCCCGGCAGCTCGGTCACCGGCACCTTGCCGGCGTTGGTCAGGTCCGGGTCGATCGCGTCGCCCTCGGCCTTCGGCCCCATGTTGAGCATGCCGTTCTCGGTGTGCAGCACCACCCCGGAGTCGGCCGGAAGATGGTCGGCGATCCGGGTCGGCTGGCCGATACCGAGGTTGACGAAGGCGCCGGCCGGGATGTCGCGGGCGATGACGGCGGCCAGTTCGTCCGTCGAGAGCCGGTGGTCGGCGGTCCTCGGCACTCCGGCGTACGCCTGTCCGTGGGACGTGGTGGTCATCGGGCCCCCTGCACGGTGTAGCGGCGGGCCTCCACCTGGACGACCCGGTCGACGTAGATGGACGGCGTGACGACGGCCTCGGGGTCGAGTTTCCCGGCCTCGACGACCTGGTCCACCTGGACGACGGTCGTCGTCGCGGCCGTCGCCATGACCGGGCCGAAGTTGCGCGCGGTCCTGCGGTAGACGAGGTTGCCCAGGGTGTCCGCCATGTGGGCGCCGATCAGCGCGTAGTCGCCCTTGATCGGGTACTCCAGCAGGTACTTGCGGCCGTCGATCTCCCGGACCTCCTTGCCCTCGGCCAGCGGTGTGCCGACGGCGGTCGGGCAGTAGAACGCGCCGATGCCGGCACCGGCCGCGCGCATCCGCTCGGCGAGGTTGCCCTGCGGCACCACCTCCAGCTCGACCTTCCCCTCGCGGTAGAGGCCGTCGAAGACCCAGGAGTCGGCCTGGCGCGGGAAGGAGCAGAGCACCTTGCGCACCCGGCCGGCGGCGAGCAGCGCGGCCAGCCCGACATCGCCGTTGCCGGCGTTGTTGGAGACGATGGTGAGGTCTTTGGCGCCCTGCCGGATGAGCGCGTCGATCAGGTCGAACGGCATTCCGGCCATGCCGAAGCCGCCGACGAGGACGGTGGAGCCGTCCTCGACCCCGGCGACCGCGGCGTCGGCGCTCTCGACGATCTCCGCCCGGCTCATGCCGCCGCCCCCGTCGCGTCGCAGTTCTCCAGGACGACGGCCAGCCCCTGACCGACGCCGATACAGATCGCGGCGACGCCGTAGCGCTGCCCCGTCTCGCGCAGCACCTTGGCCAGTGTGGCGAGGACACGCCCGCCGGAAGCGCCCAGCGGGTGGCCGATCGCGATGGCTCCGCCCTTCTGGTTGACGAGGGCGGGGTCGATCTTCCAGGCGTCGAGGCAGGCGAGCGACTGTACGGCGAAGGCCTCGTTGATCTCGACCGCGCCCACCTGGTCCCAGCCGACACCGGCGCGGGCCAGCGCGCGGTTCGCGGCCTCGACCGGTGCGTAGCCGAAGGCCTCCGGTTCCAGGGCCATCACGCCCCGGCCGGCGATCCGGGCGACCGGGTCGGCCCCGATGGCGGCCGCGGCCCGTTCGCTGCCCAGCAGCACGGCGGAGGCCCCGTCGTTGAGCGGGCTGGCGTTGCCCGCGGTGATGGTGCCGCCCTGTTCCGGCGTACGGAAGACCGGCTTGAGCCCGGCCAGTACCTCGGAGGTGGATCCGGGCCGGATGCCCTCGTCACGGGTCAGGTCGGCACCCTCGACCGGCACCACCAGATCGTCGTAGAAACCGGACTCCCACGCCTCGTGGGCGAGACGGTGGGAGCGGGCGGCGAACTCGTCCTGCCGCTCGCGGGAGATGCCGAAGCGTTCCCCGAGCCGCTCGTTGGCCTCGCCGAGGCTGACCGTCCACTCCTTCGGCATCCGCGGGTTGACCAGCCGCCAGCCGAGCGTGGTCGAGACCGCGGTGACATCGCCGGCCGGGAACGGCTTCGCCGACTTGGGCAGTACCCACGGCGCCCGGGTCATCGACTCCACTCCGCCGGTCAGCACCACGTCGGCGTCCCCCGACTCGATCGTGCGGCTGGCCGCCATCGCCGCGTCGAGGCTGGAGCCGCACAGCCGGTTGACCGTGGTGCCGGGCACGCTCACCGGGAGCCCGGCGAGCAGCGCCGCCATGCGGCCGACGTTGCGGTTGTCCTCGCCGGCGCCGTTGGCGTTGCCCCAGACCACGTCGTCGATCGCGGCGGGGTCGAGGCCCGGCACCCCGGCGAGTGTCGAGGTGATCGCGGCGGCGGCGAGGTCGTCGGGACGGACCCCGGCCAGCGCACCGTTGAAGCGGCCGAAGGGCGTCCGGGTCGCGGCGTACAGGAAAGCACTCATGGCAGCGACGCTACTGCCCGGCCACAATATTCTGAAGTACGCATATCCCGACCGATTGATATGGACGACATATGGATCTGCGACATCTCCGGTACTTCGTGGCGGTGGCCGAGGAGCGTCACTTCGGTCGCGCGGCCGAGCGGCTGCACATGGCCCAGCCGCCGCTGTCCCAGCAGATCCGCCGGCTGGAGAGCGAGCTGGGCGTCGAGCTGCTCCAGCGCACCACCCGCCGGGTCGACCTCACCGAGGCCGGCCGGGCCTACCTGGAGCGGGCGCGCGCGATCCTCGCCGAGGTCGACGAGGCCGCCCACCACGCGCGCCGGGTCGCCGCCGGCACGGTGGGCCACCTCGCGATCGGCTGCGTGGGCTCGGCGACGTACAGCCTCCTGCCCACGCTCTCGCGGCGGCTCGCGGAGGAGCTGCCCGGCGTGGACTTCTCCTTCCGCGGCGAGATGCTGGCGCCCGACCAGGTCGAGGCGCTGCGCACCGGCGCGATCGACGTGGCGTTGCTGCGTCCCCCGGTGGCCGGCCCGTCCCTCACCGTGCGGCCGCTGCGCCGGGACCGGCTCGTCGTCGCCGTGCCGGTCGACCATCCGCTCGCCCGCCGCAAGCGGCTGCGCGTCGCGGACCTCGACGGCGCCGATCTGATCGTGCACTCCGCCGACCGCCGTTCGGTGATGTACGACGTGGTCGTCGGACTCCTGCGTGACGCCGGCGTCGAGCCGCACGTCCGCCACGAGGTGGGCGAGACGTCGACGCTGGTCACGCTCGTGGCCGGGGGCCTGGGGGTCGCGGTGGTGCCGGAACCCGTGACCGCGCTGGCGCTCGACGGAGTGGCCTACCTGCCGCTGGCCGGGGCCGACGCGCGCGTGGAGCTGGCCGTGGCCCACCGCGCCGAGCGCGCCGAACCGCATCTGGCGCGCACGGTGGGGATCATCCGGTCGATGTTCTGACCGGGCGCGCGCGGCAGCGGTACGCGGCCCGAGCGCCTGCCGCCCGGCACGCCGTGCGCCTGGCACGCCGTGCGCCCCGGCACCCGTCAACCAGCGGTACGTCCTGTGCGTCATGGTCCGCGACAGCGGCTCCCCGGACCACAATGAGCCACCGACGCACAGGGGAAAGGACCCTTCAGTGGCCGACTACTCACTGGCACTCGACGAATCGGAGATCGCGCGCTACCGGCTCATGGCCGACATCGCCGAGCGGCGGGAACGCGAGCTGTGGACCGCCGCCGGGGTGGTGTCCGGGGCGCGGATCGCGGACGTGGGGTGCGGGCCGGGCGCGCTCTCGGTGCGGCTGGCGGACATCGCCGCCCCCGAGGGCGCCGTCTGGGCCGTGGACCGCGACGCCGGCGCGCTGGCCGTCGCCGCCGCGCTCGCCGAACGCTCCGGCGTTCCCGTGCACACCTCCACCGGCTCCGCCGACGCCACCGCGCTGCCCGAGGGCACCTTCGACGTGGTGATGCTCCGGCACGTCCTCGCCCACAACGGCGGCCGGGAGCAGGCGATCGTGGACCACCTGGCCGAGCTGGCCAGGCCCGGCGGCGGCACGGTGTACCTCGTCGACATCGACGCGACCGCCTTCCGGCTGCGGGGCGCGCCCGCGGCGTACGAGGAGATGAGCGAGCGCTACCTCGCGCTGCACCGGCGTCAGGGCAACGACCTGGCCGTCGGCACCCGGCTCGACGAACTCCTCACCGCGGCGGGCCTCGAAGTCGGCGCCTACGAGGGGCACATCAACGTCATGACGCCTCCGCCCGGCATGCGGGGTCCCGCCTGGGCCGCCCGTGACACCCTGCTCGCGGAGGGTCTGGTCACCGCGGACGACCTCGCCCGCTGGGACGAGGAGTTCCGGGCGGCCGAACGGTCCATGTCCGGACTCCGTTTCTTCGGCAACACCTACATCGCCGTGGGGCGCCGCGCCTGAACTCCGGTGTGCTGCACGGCGATTCGGCCGCCTGGCGGGGGCTCACTCGAAGGAGCAGCCCGGGTTCGGGGCGTCCTCGGAGAACGGGGAGCCGTGCGGGAGGACGTAGAGGACGCGCAGGACGAGCGGGGTGTCGCCGAGGTTGCGGCCGATGTGGACGTAGTCCGCTCCGGCCGGTTCCTGGATGGTGTCGCCGGTGCGGTAGACGCCGTCGGTCTCGCAGGTGGAGTCGTAGTGGCTGAGGGTGCCCCGCTCGACCACGCCGTACAGCGGCCCGTCGTGGTAGTGCCAGCCGGTCGCCTGGCCGGGCGGGATGGTGACCTCCCGCAGGATGTAGTCGGTGCCGTGGACGGTGGTTCGGCTGATCACCCGGCCCGAGACCCCCGGGCCCGCGGGCGTGGCGTGGGCGGTGCCGCCCGCAACGAGGGCGGCTGCGGTCACCGCCCCGGCGACGGCGGTGCGGAGCGTGCGGCGCATGGGGGCCTCCTGCGGGGTGGGTACGACAGCGGTTGCCGCCGTGAACATAGGCCGCCGCGGGCGCTGCAGGTGACCCGATCCCGAAGATCCACCGCTTCCCGACGAAACTCGACGCGTTCTCGCCGTCAGCCGACGCCCCGGTCACGCCCGGACCAGTACGGCTCCCGCAGCTTGAACTTCTGGATCTTCCCGGTCGCCGTCCGGGGGATGGTGTCCCGGAACTCGACGCTCGTCGGGGCCTTGAAGCCCGCCATCCGCTCCTTGCAGTGGGCGATGATCTCCGCCTCGGTCACCGTCGCTCCCTCGGCCCGGACGACCAGCGCCTTGACCGTCTCGCCCCAGCGCGTGTCCGGTACGCCGATGACCGCGACCTCGGCCACCCCGGGGTGGCCGAAGACGGTGTCCTCGACCTCGATGGACGACACGTTCTCGCCGCCGGTGATGATGACGTCCTTCTTGCGGTCCGAGATCGTCAGATGGCCGTCCCCCGGGTCGACGCTCCCGCCGTCGCCCGTGCGGAACCAGCCGTCCTCCAGCACGGCCGCCGTCTCCTCGGGCTTCTCCCAGTACCCGTCGAGGACCACGTTGGACCGCGCCAGCACTTCACCGGAGTCCGCCACGCGCAGCCGCACACCGAGCGCCGGCAGCCCCGCCCGCGACAGCTTCCGTGCCCGCTCCTCGCCCCGCAGCGCGTCGTCCTCGGGCCGCGCGCGGTTGAACGTCAGCAGCGGGGAGGTCTCCGTCAGGCCGTAGATCTGGGTGAACTCCCAGCCCAGCTCCTCCTCGACCCGCTGGATCGTGCGGCTGGGCGGCGGCGCTCCCGCGCACACGATCCGCACCCGGTCGCGTCCCGGCACCGGGCCCTCGCAGCCCGCCGCCGCGTCCAGCACCGCGTTCCACACCGCCGGCGCGCCGCACATCAGCGTCACGCCGTGCTCGTCCACCCGGCGCAGGATCTCGGCCCCGTCGACCTTGCGCAGCACCACCTGCTTGGCGCCGAGGCCGGCCATCACGAACGGCATCCCCCAGCCGTTGCAGTGGAACATCGGCAGCGTGTGCAGGTACACGTCACGCTCCCAGGCCCTGGTGTGCAGGCCGAAGGTCAGTCCGTTGACCCAGATGTTGCGGTGCGTGAGCCGGACCCCCTTGGGGCGTGCCGTCGTGCCCGAGGTGTAGTTGATCGTCGCGGTGGCGTCCTCGTCCGGCCTCGACCAGGGCCTCGGCTCCACCCCGAAGCGCATCAGCTCGGCGTCCGTCCGCTCCCCCAGGGTGAACCGGTGGGGCACCTCGACACCGGCGACCGCGTCCTCGACCTCCGGATCGGCGAGCAGCACCGAGGCACCGCTCTGGCGCACCACGTACTCGATCTCCTCCGCCTTCAGCCGGAAGTTCACCGGAACACAGATACGTCCGCTCATCGGTACGGCGAACAATAGTTCGAGCATCCGGGCCGAGTTGTGGCTGACCACCGCCACCCGCTCGCCCTCCCCCACTCCCAGGGCGTCCAGCCCCGCCTGCCAGGCCCGCACCCGCTCCCCCAGCCGCCCGTACGTCGACGGCGCCACCGGCACCGCGGGCTGGTCCGGCTCGTCGATCACCCCCGGACTGTCGGCGAACCCCAGCTCCGCCCTGTCCAGGAAGTCGGCCATCGTCATCGGAACGCGCATCTGTCTCCCACTCCCCTGCATCCGGCCCGGCAGGGCCCAGGAAACCGCATCCCGCACGGGTGGCGGCAGAGGCCGGCGCCCTGGCGTGTCCCAGGACGGGCACACCGGAACAGATGTACACCGATGACGCTTATATGAGCATTTGGTGGGAACTCGGGGTGCGCAGGTCGTCGGTGGGGCTCCGGCCCGGCGGGCGACCTCGGGCGACGGACGAGGGAGAGACCGTGACCGTTCGTGTGGGCGTAGAGGAAGAGTTCCATGTTCTGGACGCGGAAAACGGGCGGCTGGTGCCAGAAGCCGGTGCGATTCTCGGCCGGATGCGCAGATCGGAGTTCAAGGCCGAGCTGCAGCGGTCGGCGGTGGAGTGGAACAGCCCGGTGCACGCCTCGCTGGAGTCCCTGCACGCGGACCTGACCGGAGCCCGGCGACGGCTCGCCGCGACGGCCTCCGGGCTCGGACTGTCCGTCGTCGCGGCCGGGACCGTACCGCTGGCGCGGGTGACGTCCGGCGACACGACCCCGGACTTCCGCTACCGGTACATGGCCGACGAGTACCGGCGGGTCGCGGACGAGCACCTGGTGTGCAGCGCACAGGTCCACGTCGACGTACCCGACCGGGACACCGCCGTACGGATCATGTGCGCCGTCTCGCCCTGGCTGCCCCCGCTGCTGGCCCTGTCCGCCAGCTCACCGTTCTGGCTGGGCGCGGACACGGGGTACGCGAGCTGGCGCACGATGCTGTGGCAGCGCTGGCCCACCGCCGGGCCGGTCGGCTGCTACGCCGGAGCCGCCGAGTACGACGCCGCCGTCCAGGGTCTGATCCGCTCCGGCGTGATCAAGGACTCGGGAATGGTCTACTACGACCTCCGGCCGAGCGAGCACCAGCGAACCCTGGAGCTGCGCATCTGCGACGCCAGCCCGCGCCCCGAGACGGTCGTGCTCGTCACCGGACTGTTCCGGGCCCTGGTCGAGGACGCCCGCGGCCTGCTGGAGCGGGAACCGGAACGGGTGTGCGAGGGCGGGCACGAGTGGCTGCGGTCCGCCGTCTGGCGCGCCGCCCGGTCCGGCCTGGAGGGCGACCTGGTCGACCCCGTCACCCGAATCGCCGAGCCCGCGCCGGCCGTCCTGCGCGGGATGCTCCGACGGCTGCGGCCGACCCTGGAAGCCCTCGGCGACTGGGACACCGTGCCCGGCCTCCTGGAGGAGGCCCTGGCCCGGGGCAGCGCGGCGCACCGACTGCGCCGCGTGGCCGGGGAACAGGGGCTGCCGGCCTGCGTCGCCACGCTGGTCGCCGAGACCCGTGGGGAGCGCGGGCGGAGCCCCGCCGCCAAGGCCGTACGCCGACCCGTCACGGTGGCCGACACCGCCCCTCCCGGGGCTCCGGCGCCGTTCTCGGTGGGGACCCTCGGCGGCTGACACCCGAGTGGTCATGCAGGAAGGGCAGGCACCCGCTGTCGCCCCCGATGACACGCCCCGGAGCGGGGAAACCGGACGGAAAGGCCGTCCTCCGCCCGTGGTGCGGTGCCGCCCGCGATCAAGGAGAGTGGCTCGCATGCCCAGCAGCAACACCGACACGCACGCTAATCCGAGCGGCTCGTACGCGCTCGTGGGCCCGCCCCCGAGCGAGGCCGGCGGCCGGCCCCTGCGAGGGGGTGCGGCCTGATGTGCGGCCTGAGCGGAGAGATCCGCTTCGACGGCGGACGGCCCGATCTGGCGGCCGTGGAGCGCATGACCGACCGTCTCGCTCCCCGGGGACCGGACGGCAGGGGCCTGTGGTCCCAGGGCCCCGTCGCGCTGGGGCACCGTCGGCTGAAGATCATCGATCTGTCGGAGTGCGGTGCCCAGCCGATGACCGACCCCGAGGCGCGGATCGCCGGTGTCTTCAACGGATGCGTCTACAACTACCAGGAGCTGCGCGCGGAACTGCGCGGCCTCGGCCACCGCTTCTTCTCCGGCTCCGACACCGAGGTGGTGCTCAAGGCCTACCAGCAGTGGGGAACCGCCTGCGTCGACCGCTTCTACGGCATGTTCGCCTTCGTCATCGTCGAACTGGCCACCGGGCGCGTGGTGCTGGCCCGTGACCGGCTGGGCATCAAGCCGCTGTACCTGGCCGAGGCGCCGGGGCGGCTGCGGTTCGCCTCCTCGCTGCCGGCCCTCCTGGCGGGCGGCGGTGTCGACACCTCGCTCGACCCGGTCGCGCTGCACCAGTACATGAGCTGGCACGCCACCGTCGCCGCGCCCCGGACCGTCCTCACCGGCGTGCGCAGACTGCCCGCCGCCACCGTGCGCGTCATCGAGCCGGACGGGAGCCACCGCGACCTCTGCTACTGGCGGCCTCCCTACACCCGTCGCCCCGAGCACGCGGGGATGGACGCGGACGACTGGCGGGACGCGGTCCTGGACGCGCTGCGCACGGCCGTACGCCGGCGCATGGTCGCCGACGTGCCCGTGGGCGTCCTGCTGTCGGGCGGTCTCGACTCCAGTCTGATCGTGGCCCTGCTGGCCGACGAGGGGCAGCGCGATCTCGCGACGTTCAGCGTGGGGTTCGAGTCCGAGGGCGGCGAGATCGGTGACGAGTTCCCCTACTCCGACCTGGTCGCCCGGCACTTCGGCACGGACCACCACCAGTTGATGGTTCCCTCGGACCGGGTGTCGACGGCGCTGGACGCGGCGATCGAGGCGATGAGCGAGCCGATGGTCAGCCATGACGTGGTGGCCTTCCATCTGCTGTCGGAGCAGGTGGCGAAGGAGGTCAAGGTCGTCCAGAGCGGCCAGGGCGCCGACGAGGTCTTCGCCGGCTACCACTGGTACCCGGACATGGCCGCCGTGGAGCGGGAGCGGGCGCACGAGGCGTACACCGAGACGTACTTCGACCGCTCGCACACCGATCTCGCCGGGATCCTCCGGCCCGGTCTGCTGCCCGACCACGACGTGTCCGGCCGCTTCGTGGCGGAGCACATGGCCCGCCCGGGTGCCGAGACCGCGCTCGACGCGGCGCTGCGGCTCGACGCCGAGGTGATGCTCGTCGACGATCCCGTCAAGCGGGTCGACAACATGACCATGGACTGGGGGCTGGAGGCCCGCGTCCCCTTCCTCGACCACGAGCTGGTGGAGCTGGCCGCCGCCTGCCCGCCGGAGCTGAAACTCGCCGACGGCGGCAAGGGGGTCCTGCGGGCCGCCGGGCGCCGGGTCCTGCCCTCCGCGGTCGTCGACCAGCCCAAGGGCTACTTCCCGGTGCCCGCCGTCAAGCACATGGCCGGCCCCGTACTGAGCCGGGTCCGCGAGGCTCTGACAGCTCCCGAGGCCAGGTCACGGGGCGTCTTCCAGGACGCGTACGTGGAGCGGCTGCTGTCGGCGCCGGACGAGCACCGCACCAGGCGTGGGGCGAACCAGTTGTGGCAGGTGGCTCTGCTGGAGATATGGCTGCAGACGCACGGAATCAGTTGACCGGCGTGCAGGGGGCCAGGGACCCGTACTCCGCGACGGACGCCGTGTCGCCTCCGCCGCCGGGCCTCCCCTCCCGCGCCCCCGTCGGCGAGGACGTCGTCGACGGGGTGCCGTGGCGGGTCGAGGAGCACGGCGCGGCCTCGGCCGTCGGGGTGACGGCCGAGGCCGCGACGACGCCCGCCACGGTTCCGGCGCCGTCGCAGGTCCCCCTGCCCGACAACGCCGGCCCGCTGGACACACCACAGCCGCTGAGGTCCCACGGCTGCTGGTATCCGTCGGTGGACCCGAGCGGCGGGTACGTCGCCTTCATCTGCGACCGCGGGGGCGTGCCGCAGCTGTGGAGCGGCCCGGTCGGCGGACACGAGGTCCATCTGCTGGACTCCGATCCCCATCCGGTCAAGGAGGTGGCCTGGTCGCCCGACGGCCGCTGGATCGCCTACACCACCGCACCGGGCGGCGGCGAGCACACCCGCGTGCTGTGCGTACGCCCCGACGGCACCGGGCGCCACATCCTCGCCGGTGCCGAGCCCGGCAGCTCCGCGTACCTGGGCTGCTGGCAGCACGACGGCTCGGCGGTGGCCGTCACGTTCGCCGAGCCGGTTCCCCCACCGGGCGAGGGCGAGGCCGAGGAGTGGCCGGCCCTCACGGAGCCCGGCCTCGCCGACCCCCGGACGTACACCGCCCGCCGCCCGCCGGGATGGGCCGCCCGGGGCGGCCGGGCGGTGCTGCTGGGCGGCCCGCACCACGGCGACGCCGGTCCCGCCGCCCACGCCGGGGACGCACCGGCGGGGGAGGCGGACGGGGCCGCTCACGATCCGGCGAACCCGACCGGGTCCGGTCCGTCGCCAGGGCCGAACCCGGCCTCCGCCGACACGGGCGGCGGAGGGCTGGCCGCCTACCTCGTCGATCCCCTGGGCGTGGCGGCCCCCACCCTGCTGGCGGTCGAGCGCGGCGCCGCCACCCTGCGCGTGTGCGACATCAGCCGGGACGGACGCCTGGCCCTGGTGCGCCGGGGCCCACGCGGCCGCCGTGAGGCCCTCGTCGTACGCACCACCGATCTGCGGACCACCTTCGCCCTGCCGGTCGCCGACGGCGATCCGTGGATCGGCCGGTTCTCCCCCGACGGCGGCACGCTGTGGCTGCGCAGCGACGCGTCCCGCGAGTTCGCGGCGCTGTTCGCCGTGCGCCTGGACCCCGGTGGGGAGCGGCTCGGGCTGTCCGTCGCCGCGGAGCGTGCGGACTGCGGACTGGAACTGCTGGCCTTCGGGCACGACGGGCGTACCGCGGCACTGTCCTGGAACGTGCGCGGAGCCAGTGAGCTGGAGGTCACCGCCGTCTCGGCGACGGCCGGCGAGGACGCCCGGACCGGGCCGCGGCAGACGGTGGCGCTGCCGCACGAGGTGGTGACCCGTATCCCGCGGGTCGGCGGCCGTGCGGGACTGGTGCTGGCCCTGTCCGGCTCGCAGCGCCGGCCGGGTGTGTGGTGGTTCGCCGACGGCACGGCGCGGCGCACGCGGTGGTCGTCCCGAGACGAGGACGCCGTGCCTCCCGGCCGTCCCCCCGTACGTCCCGTTCCGCTGCGGCTGGCGGCGCGCGACGGGCTGCCGCTGAACGGCTGGTACTACCGGGCGCCGGGCCGGGGGCCCGGGGTGCCGGCGCCCTGCGTCCTCCATCTGCACGGCGGCCCGGAGGAACAGGAGCGCCCGGTCTTCAACCCGCTCTACCACGAGCTGCTGGGCCGGGGTGTGGACGTCTTCGCGCCGGATGTGCGCGGCTCGTCGGGGCACGGCCGGTCGTTCGTCGACGCCGACCTCGGCACCGGCAGGTTCGCCGCGATCGAGGACGTCGCCGACTGCGCGGCCCACGTCGTCGTGACCGGCCTCGCCGACCCGCGACGGCTCGCCGTCATGGGCCGCTCGTACGGCGGCTATCTGGTGATGGCCTGCCTGGTGTGGCACCCGGACCTCTTCCGCACCGGCGTCGCGGCCTGCGGCATGTCCGACTTCGCGACCTTCTACGCCGGCACCGAGCCGTGGATCGCGGAATCGGCCGCGCACAAGTACGGGCACCCGGAACACGACCGTGAACTGCTGCGCTCGCTGTCCCCGATGACCCGCGTCGACGCGCTGCGTGTCCCCGTACTCGCCGTGCACGGGGAGCACGACACCAATGTGCCGCTCGGCGAATCCGAGCAGTTCGTCCGCGCGGCCCGCGAACGCGGTCTGGAGGCCGAACTGCTGATGCTCCGCGACGAGGGCCATGACTTCCTCCGCGCGGACAGCCGCCGGCTGTTCCGCCGGACCGCCGCCGACTGGATCCATCGGCACATCGCCGAGTGAGCGGGTCTTCCGGCGTCGAGGCCGTCAGCCGGTGGCGTCCGCGCTCGGCTGCCGGTACGGCCGCACCGCGCGGCGCGCGATGGCGAAGCGGTGGGTCTCCGACGGGCCGTCGTAGATCCGGAACGGGCGCACCTCCCTGAGCAGCCGGGCCAGCGGGGCGTCGGCGGCCGAGATGCCGAGGGCTCCGCAGATCTGCACCGCCCGGTCGACGACCCGGTTCACGGCCTCCGCCACGAAGGTCTTGGAGATCGAGGTGAGTTGGGCGGCGGCGGCCGAGCCGGTGTCCAGCTCCCAGGCGGTGCGCAGGATCAGGGCGCGGCTCGCCTCGATGTCGATCTCGGAGTCGGCCAGCATCTGCTGCACCATGCCGAGGTCGCCCAGGACGGAGCCGAACGCGGTCCGGCTGCCCGCCCGTTCCAGTGCGACGTCCTGGGCGCGCCGTGCGGCTCCCAGCCAGCGCATGCAGTGCGTCATCCGGGCCGGGCCGAGCCGGACCTGGGCGCCGGCGAAGCCCTCGCCGACCGCGCCGAGCACCTGGTCCTCCGCCACCACGCAGCCGTCGAAGACGATCTCGCTGTGGCCGGCGAAGAGTGCCTCGTCGAGGGTCTCGATGTCCCGGACGATGGTCATGCCGGGCGTGCCGGCGTCGACCAGGAACATGGTGGCGCCGCCGGGGTCGCCGGGGCTGCCGGAGGTGCGGGCCATGACGATGCCGAAGCCGGCGCCGCGGGCGCCGCTGATGAACCACTTGCGCCCGTCGATGCGCCACCCGCCGGGGACCCGGGTCGCGGTGGTCCGCAGCGAGCGGGGATCGGCGCCGGCGCCCGGGGCCGGTTCGGTCATGGCGAAGCAGGACCGGATCTCGCCGGCGGCGAGCGGGCGCAGATAGCGCTCCTTCTGTTCCTCGGTGGCCACCTTCTCCAGCAGATGCGTGTTTCCCTCGTCGGGGGCCGCGCAGTTCAGCGCCAGCGGCCCGAGGAGCGAGTAGCCCGCGGCTTCGAACACCACCGCCTGGCCGCGCAGGTCGAGTCCGTGTCCGCCCCACCGGGTCGGCACGTGCGGAGCGAACACGCCCGCCTCACGGGCGCCTTTCTGCAGGGTCTGCCGCAGGTCCTCCGGGGCGTCGTGGACGGATCCGCCGCACGCGCGTTCGGCGGGGATCACCACGTCGCGGACGAACGCGGACGTGGTCGCGGCAAGTTGGGCGACCGTCGGGTCGACGTCGAACTGGATGGGCACGGGGCCTCCCGCCGAAGGGCGTACGGGCACCGGGTCCCGCCGCGTCTAGAAACTGTATAGCGTCTTCAGTATCTTGCCGAGAGAACCCGGCGACGGGAAGACGACAGGAGACATGTCCCATGAGCGACTCCGCGAGTCCCGAGCCGGTCCGGGTGGTCCGCCACCCCGACGGCGTCGTCGAGGTACGGCTGGACGATCCCGGGCGGGGCAACGCCCTGGACCTGGCGACGGCCGAGGCACTGCGGGACACGACGGCCCGGGTGGCGGCCGACCCGGGCGGCGCGGTTCTGCTGCGGGCGACGGGCGGCACCTTCTGCGTCGGCGGTGACCTGCGCGCCTTCGCCGGTCTCGGCGACGGCACGAGTGCCTATGTGCACGCCGTGGCGACAGCCGCCCACGCCGCGATACAGGCCCTGCACGCCCTGCCGGTGCCGGTGGTGACCGCCGTGCGCGGCGCCGCCGCGGGCGGCGGTGTCGGGCTCGCCCTCGTGGGGGACATCGTCCTGGCGGCCCGGTCGGCGCGGTTCCGGCTGGCGTACACGGACGTCGGCCTCACCCCGGACTGCGGGGCCTCCTGGTTCCTGCCACGCCTGGTCGGCCCCCGGCGGGCGGCGGACCTGATCCTCACCAACCGGGTCCTGACCGGGGACGACGCCGAGCGGTGGGGTCTGGTCTCCCGTACGGTCGAGGACGCGGAGCTGGACGCCGCGGCGCATCGCACCGCCGCCGGGCTGGCCGCCGGCGCCGGTGACGCGCTGCGCTCCGCGAAGGCCCTGCTGCGCGGTCGGGACGAGGGCTCCCTGACCTCCCGTCTCGCCGAGGAGGCGCGGCGGATCGCGGACCTGGCGGGCCGGCCGGAGGCACAGGAACGCATGGTGTCGTTCCTCGCCGCCCGGGACCGCGCACGGACGGGCGACAGCCGGGCCCGACCCCGCGACCCGGAAAGTGTTTCTTGAATCCCTCTTCACTAACAGGCCCGTCGGAGCGTAACCTCCGGGCAACACAGAACCGAGGAACCGGTCACCACAGAACCGGGGAAAAGGTGTGGCGATGCAATCTGCTGCCGTGGACCTTCCGGACGCTTCCGACGAGACGCTCACCGCAGCGGTCGTCGACCTCGTTCTGCGGGGCATGTGGCGTGGCAGGCCCGAGTCGGAGCACCGTCCGCTGGTCGACGCCGGGCTGGCGATGGTGAAGGGCCCGCTCGTGCTGCCGACCGAGCGGGCCAAGTCCACCGCCGCACGGATCCTGCGCATCCCGCCGGGATCGGCCGAGGAGCAGCAGATCACCACCGCGTACGAGGCGTTCCTGCCGGTCAACCGGAAGATCCGCGAGGTGTGCACGGCATGGCAGTGCCGCCCCGACGGCAGCGTCAACGACCACTCCGACAGCGTCTACGACGCGGGGGTGCGCGAGTCGCTGGAGGACGTGCACGAGGCCATCCAGCCCGTGCTGCGCCGGCTGGAGCGGGTCCTCGCGGGCAGCGGGCGGTATCTGACCGAGCTGGAGGAGGCCCTCGACCACTTCGACGAGGGCGCGGTCAAGTGGCTGGCCTCGCCGCTGTGCGAGTCGTACCACACCGTGTGGATGCGGCTGCACCAGGAGCTGCTGCTCGTCCTGGGGATCAGCCGGGCCGAGGACGAGGCCCGGGAAGAGGAACTGGTCACGGGGAGCCGGGGTTGAGCGTCACCGACCGTGAGCCGGGGCCGTTCGCACGGCCCGCGACGCCCGCCCCGGCCGAGACGCCCGCCCCGGCCGAGGCACCCGGCCGGGTCCTGGTGCCCTACGGGCAGGGGCGCAGCCGAGGGCTCGACGCCGCCGAGCTGGGCGCCCACGGCGCGGCGATGGACCGTCTGGTGGCCCTCGGGCTGCCGGTCGTCCCGGGGCTCACCGTGCCGGCCGGCGCCTCCGCCTCCCTGTGCGAACCCGGCACCGCCGAAGCCGCCGTCGGCCTGGTCGAACAGCTCTCGGGGCGGCGGATCGGCGACACGGCCCGCCCCCTGCTGCTGCGCCTGTCGGCGAGCGCCCCCACCGAGATCGCCGGGCTGCCGCCCGACCTCGCCTGTATCGGCGTCACCTCCACGGGCGCCGACGCCCTGTGCGCCGTCATCGGGCGGTCGGACGCCCTGTACGAGGTGTGGGCGGCCACCGTGCGGATGATCGCCGAGCACGCCCTCGGCGTACCCGGCGCGGTGCTCGACGACGCCCTCCTCGACACATCCGGGCCGCGGGCCCGGGTCGAGGCGCTGCTGTCCCTGGTCGCCCGGCACGGAACACAGCCCTTCCCCGACGACCCGGCCCGGCAGCTCGCCCTGGCCGCCCGTGCCCTTCTCGCCCGGTGGGACTCCCCCCGGGCCAGGAGATCCCGCAAGGCACAGCGGCTGCCCGCGGAGCTGGGAATCGCCCTGCACGTCCAGGCACTGCGCATCGGCCCGGCCGACCGCTCGGGTCACGGCACGGCCGTCAGCCGCCATCCCGAGACCGGCCGTCTCCTTCCCCACGGCTCGTTCTTCCGGGGGGTGCGGCGCAGCGCCCCGCCACCGCACACCGGGGAACCGCTGGACCGTCTCGCCGGCGGCAGGGCGCTGCTGGAGCACTCCCTGCTCACCCTCGAACGCCATCTGCACGCGCCCGTCTCCGTCGACTTCGAGGTGCGCGACGACGAGATCTCCCTGCTCGCCGCGTCCGCTCAGCAGCGGCCGCCGCTGCGGGCCTCGGTGTGCCTGGCGGCCGACCTGGCCCGCGACGGCGCGCTCGGTCACGAGGAGGCCGTCCTGCGGATCGGCCCCGCGCAGGTGCAGGAGCTGCTGCACCCCCAACTCCGGCTGACCGGCGACGAGGACCTGCTGGTGACGGGGCTGCCCGCCTCGCCCGGCGCGGCGGCCGGCGTGGTCGTGCTGTCCAGCGAACGTGCCCTCGAACTGGGCGCGGACGGCACCCCGGTCGTGCTCGTGGCCCATGAGACGACTCCGGCGGACGTCCCCGGCATGCTGGCCTCCGCCGCCGTACTGACCGGCACCGGAGGGATCGCCTCGCACGCCGCCGTGGTGGCACGGGGCGCCGGCAGGCCCGCGGTGTGCGGCGCCGAGGGGCTGCGCGTGGACCGGGCCGCCGGGACGGTGGGCATCGGGGACCGGGTGCTGCGCGAGGGCGACCCCGTGTCGCTGGACGGCCGTACCGGCGCCGTCTACGCGGGGACGCTGAGCGTCAGTGTCGCCGGACCACCGCCCGAACTGTCCACCCTGCTCACCTGGGCGGACGGCATGCGCAGACTGGGCGTGCGGGCCAACGCCGACACCGCCGCCGAGGTCGCCGGCGCCGTCGCCCTGGGCGCGGAGGGGGTCGGGCTGTGCCGTACGGAGCACCAGTTCCTCGGCGACCGGCTGCCGCTGATCCGCCGGGTGCTCCTGGCCGCCGGCACGACCGCGCGCGACGAGGCGCTGGTGGCGCTGGAAGAAGCCCAGCGGGACGACTTCAGGGCGCTGCTGGCCGCCGTCGGCGACCGGCCGGTGACCGTGCGCCTGCTGGATGCCCCGCTGCACGAGTTCCTGCCCGCCCCCGGCCACGCCTCGGACGCGGCCGAGGAGCAGCGGGCCGCCGCGCTGCGCGAGGCGAACCCGATGCTCGGGCTGCGGGGGGTGCGGCTTGCGCTGCTGCACGAGAGGCTCTACCCGGCGCAGGCCGAGGCCCTCTTCGCCGCCTGGGCGGACGTCGCCGCCACCGGGGTCCGGCCCGAGCTGGAGGTGATGATCCCGCTCGTCAGCCTGCCGGAGGAACTGGCCGCCGCGGCCGCGTACGTACGCGGGGCCGCACAGACGGTGGCCGCGCGCACCGGAGTGGAGGTGCCGTACCGGCTCGGCACGATGATCGAGACCCCGCGCGCCGCGCTGCTGGCCGCCGAACTCGCCGAACACGCGGAGTTCTTCTCCTTCGGCACCAACGACCTCACCCAGCTGACCTACGGGTTCTCCCGCGACGACGTCGAGCGCCAGGTGCTCTCCACCTATCAGGAGCGCGGCCTGCTGACGGCCAGCCCGTTCGCACGGCTCGACCCGCACGGGGTGGGCGCCCTGATCGCCCTGGCCGTCGAGCGGGCCAGGAGCGTACGGCCCGACATCAAGCTGGGCGTGTGCGGGGAACACGGCGGTGATCCGGAGTCGATCGCGTTCTGCGACGGCCTCGGCCTCGACTACGTCTCCTGTTCGGCCCACCGCGTGCCGGTGGCCCGGATGGCGGCCGCGCACAGTGCCCGGCGCGAGCGGCACGACGAGAGCGACAGCGGGAGCGGGAGCGCACGATGACGAGCACCATGACGGGCGGGCCGGCCCTGTCGGAGGCCGAACTGGACGACCTGCGCGAGACCGTACGGTCGGTGTGCGCGGACGCCGGAGGCACCGCGGCGGTACGCCGGCTGTCCGAGCACTCCCCCGGCGTCGACGCCGCGTTGTGGGACACCCTCGGCCGGCAGGTCGGCCTCGCCGCCCTCGGGCTGCCCGAGCGGGCCGGCGGGATCGGCGGCCTCGCCGAGATCGCCGTGGTCTGCGAGGAACTGGGCAGAACGCTGGCACCGGTTCCCCTGCTGTCCTCCACCGTGCTGGCCGGGCAGGTGCTCGCCGGCTGCGGTACGGCCGACAAGGCGCTCGCCGAGCTGGCCGACGGCACGGTGTACGCCCTGGCGGTGGCGGCGCCCGACGGGACGTGGCGGCCCGGGGCCGTGCCGGTCGCCGTCTCCTGGCAGGGCGGGGTCCCCGTCCTCGACGGCACCGCGCCCTTCGTGCTGGACGGCGCCGACGCCCGGGCGCTGGTGGTGGCCGCCGCCGGCAGCGACGGCGTGGACCTCTTCCTCGTCGACCCGGACGGGCCGGGGGTCACGGTCCGCCGAGTGCCCACCCTGGATCTCAGCCGGGGCCAGGCGGTGGTCACCCTCGCCGGTGCCCGGGTCCGGGCACTGACCGCCGGCGGCGAGGGGGCGGAGGTCGTCACCCGGGCCCTGGACGTGGCCCTGGTCGCCCTGGCGGCCGAGCAACTCGGCGGTGCGCAGGCCGCGTTGGACATGACGGTCGCCCATGTGCGCGACCGTACCCAGTTCGGCAGGGCGATCGGCGGCTTCCAGGCGGTCAAGCACACCTGCGCCGACATGCTGCTCCAGGTCGAGGGCGCCCGCTCGGCGGTGACGCGTGCCGTCCGGGTTGCCGCCTCGCCCGAGGCGCTGGCCGAGGCGGCGGCGGTGGCCCAGGCGTGGGCGTGCGAGGCCTTCGTGTCCGTCGCCGCCGAGTGTGTGCACCTGCACGGCGGGATGGGCTTCACCTGGGAGCACGACGCCCATCTGTACTTCCGGCGGGCCCAGTCCGACGCCGTCCTGCTGGGCGGCGCCGCGCATCACCGGGAACGCCTGGCCGGGCTGCTGAGCTGGTGAAAGGCGGAACCGGTATGACGACCCGACTCATCGACGACTCCCTGTTCGACGACGGGGCCGACGGGGCTCCACCGCGACTCGTGGGCGCCCGCTGCGCCGACTGTGGCACCGTCGTCTTCCCCCGGCAGGACTCGTGCCCCCGCTGCTCGCACGGGCCCCTGTCCCCTCATGTACTGCCCGTGCACGGGCGCGTGTGGTCGTGGACGCTCCAGGCGTTCCCGCCCAAGCCGCCCTACCGGCCGCCGGCCGGCCCCCACCGGCCGTACCACGTCGGCTATGTCGACCTCGGTGAGGTGCTGGTCGAGGCACGGCTGGCGGTTCCCCGCGCGGAGATCCGGATCGGCCTGCCGGTACGGCTCACCACGGTGCCCGCCTACCACGACGACGACGGAACCGAGGTCCTGACCTTCGCGTTCCGGCCGGACAGGGAAGAGGAGCGATGAGCCGGACCGACGACGTCTACGTGGTCGGATGCGGGATGCGTCCCTTCGGCCGCGACGAGAGCGTCACCGGGATGGACATGGCCGAGCGGGCGGTCCGGGATGCGCTGGTGGACGCCGGGGTCGCCTGGGAGGACATCGGTTACGCGGCCGGCGGCTCCGACGTCTCCGGCAAGCCCGACACCCTGGTGGGCCGCCTGGGCCTGACCGGAGTGCCGTTCGTCAACGTCCAGAACGGCTGTGCCACCGGTGCCTCCACCGTCCTCGCGGTGGCCAGCGCGCTGCGCGCGGGCGAGGCGTCCCTCGGGCTGGCGGTGGGCTTCGACAAGCACGAACGGGGCGCCTTCCACGTCTCGGCGGCCCGCTACGGCCTCGGCGACTGGTACGCCGAGACCGGCATGATGCTGACCACCCAGTTCTTCGCACTGAAGACACAGCGGTACCTGCACGAGCACGGCATCCCGGAGCGGGCCCTCGCGGCGGTCGCCGCGCGGGCGTTCCGCAACGGCTCGCAGCACCCCCTGGCCTGGCGGCGCACACCGCTGACGGAACGCGAGATCCTGGACTCCGCCGAGGTCAGCCCCCCGCTCACCCAGTACATGTTCTGCTCCCCGGGGCAGGGCGCGGCGGCGCTCGTGCTGGCGCTCGGCGACCGCGCCTTCGATCTGTGCGAACGCCCCGTCAAACTGGCGGCGCTGGCGTTTCGCACCCGGCGGTTCGGTTCGTTCGAGGTGTTCTCGCCCTGGCTGCCGCCGGGACCGCACCGCAGCCCCAGCGTCGACGCCGCCGAGGCGGCCTTCCGCACGGCGGGGGTGCGGCCCGCGGACGTAAGGGTCGCCCAGTTGCAGGACACCGACAGCGGCTCGGAGCTGATCCACCTGGCGGAGACCGGGCTGTGCGATCACGGCGAGCAGGAGGAACTGCTCGCCACCGGGGCCACCGAGCCCACGGGCCGGATACCGGTCAACACCGACGGCGGCTGTCTGGCCGGCGGGGAACCCGTCGGCGCCTCGGGCCTGCGCCAGTTCCATGAGGTCGTACGGCAGTTGCAGGGCCGGGCGCCCGGCCCACAGGTACCGGACGCTCCCCGGGTGGGCTTCACGCATGTGTACGGGGCTCCCGGGATCAGCGCCTGCTCGGTCCTCACGGTGTGAGGGGCGGCCGGGCCGTGCGCCGTGGTCATGATGCGGCGTCTCAGAGGCGCGCCGGGGCCGGCTTCTCCTCGGCGACGATCCGCAGCGCCAGCGCCCTGACGGCTTCCAGCACGGCCTGGGACGGCATCCGCGACAGCGGGCCTCCCTCCGCCCGCAGTGCCGTGACGAGCATGGTCGTGCTGATCAGGGTGCGGACCGCGAGCGCCTGCGTCGCGTGCCGGGCCTTGGCCGCCCGGGGGCTGCGGGTGGTGCCCTCGGGCAGGTAGTCGTAGCCCCGCTGGATGTGGCGCTGTTCGAACTCGTCGCGGAGCACCTTGACACTGCCGTTGGCGGAGGCGAACTGGACCTGGTAGAGGCGGGCCTCGTCCGGGTTCCGCTCCACCCAGTCCCATACGGCGTCGATGACGCGCAGCAGACCCTCCGCGTCACCCGGCTCGGACTCCGGCCGCGCGGCCTCCACGACCGCGTTCAGCTGGTCGAAGACGCGGCGCATGGCGAGTTCGAGCAGCTCCTCCTTGCCGTCGAAGTGGTAGTAGACGGCCGTGGGCACCACCTGGGCCTCGGCCGCGATGTCCTGGATGCTGGTCTCCGCGAATCCGTTGCGGCCGAACACCCGCACGGCGGCCGTGATGATGTGCTGCCGTCGCGAGGGGCGGTGGGCAGGCTGCTTGCCGTTCTTCGTGGTGGCCATCGTGCTCCCCTGGCGACTGCCGTGGACCCGCGCTTCCGTGGACCCCTTGTACTGACCATGCTATCCAGTAACTCCGACCGGCAGGCGGCTGAATTCATGCTGCACATGGGCCTCCGTAGCATCGAGGTCCCGGCATACTTGACATCATGACGACATCCGGGACCCGCGCCGCTCACCGTCCGTCGCGCAAGCAGTGGGTGATCGAGGCAGCGACGGAGCTGTTCGCGACCCAGTCGCCGGACGAGGTGACGGTGGCCGACATCGCCGCCCGTGCGGAGATGACCTCGGCGGCGGTGTACTACCACTTCTCCTCCAAGGACCAGGTCCTGGCGGAAGGGATGCGGGTGTTCGCCGCCGCGCTGCGCGAGCAGTTGCGGGCACTCACCGACGCCCACGAGCCCGGTACGGACATCGGGCCGACGGTCACCACGCTGCTGGCCTGGCTCGGCGAGCAGCGGTCCGCCGCCACCGTCTTCTTCGTGTCGTCGGCCGGCATGAGCCAGGAGGCGGAGGCACTGCGCCAGCAGAGCCGCGCGGACCTGCTGGCCGAACTGGTACGGCTGATCCACAAGGCCCGCACCTCGGCCTCGGAGCCGGAGGCGGCGGTGATCGGCCTGGGTCTGCTGGCACTGCTGGAGACCGCGGCGATCTCGCAGGTCCGGGGCGACGATGTGTACCGGTCGCTCGGGCACCGTTCGTTCGTCCGCGAGGTCGGCGAACTCGCGGAGCGGATCGCGGACCCGGCGTCGGCCGTATAGCCCGGCAGTGGCCGAAACAGCCCGGCGACGGCCGGGCTGTTTCGGCCACTGATCACACCAGCAGACGCAGGGGCTTGCCAAGCAGTTCTCCGACCGTGCGCAGATACTCGGCCGCGGGCGCTCCGTCGACGGCGCGGTGGTCGAACGTGAGGCTCAGCGTGAGCACCCGTGTCCGCAGCGGCCGGTCGTCCTGCCACTCCACGCCGTCCCTGAGCGCGCCCACCCCGAGGATGGCGACCTGGCCGGGATTGATCACCGGGGTGAAGAAGTCCACGCCGTAGCCGCCCAGTGAGGTGACGGTGAAGGTGCCGCCCTCCAGCTGGGCCGGGGAGACCCGCCCGTCGCGGGCGGCCCGCGCCAGTTCCCTGGACCGGCGGGCGATCTCCGGCAGGGGCAGCGCCGCCGCGTCCTCGATCACCGGAACCAGCAGGCCGCCCGGTACGGCGACGGCGAAGCCGAGGTGGATGCCGTCGAGCAGATGAACGCCGTCCTCGCGCACCGTCGCGTTGAGCAGCGGGTGCTCGCCCAGGGCCAGCGCGGCGGCCTTCAGCAGGAAGTCGTTGAGGCTGGGCACGGGGAGTTCGCTGTCGGCCCATTCCTCCTTGAGCCGGTCCCTCAGGGACACCACGGCGTCCATCCGGACCTCGTACCCGTGCGTCAGCTGCGCCATCTCCTGGAGGCTGGCGTGCATCCGGCGGGCGATGGTGCCGCGCATCCCGGTGAGGGGGAGGACGTCTCCCGGCCGGGGCGTCGCGGGCTTCGCGCGGACGGGCGCCGGCGCGGGGGCCGAGGTGACGGGGTCGAGGTCCGACCTGCGGATCCGGCCACCGGGCCCGGTGCCGCTCACCTCCGCGAGGTCGATGCCCCGCTCCTTCGCCAGCCGGCGGACCAGCGGCGAGACCGGGAGGACGGAGGCGGGTGCGGACGGGGGATCGGGGACGGACAGGGGAGCGGGGGCGGGAACCGCCGAGGTGACGCCGGTGGCGGCTTCGGCGAGGAACTCCTCCACGTCCTCGGAGACGATCCGGCCGCCGGGCCCGGTGCCGTGTACGCCGGTGAGGTCGACGCCGGCCCCGGACGCCACCCGCCGGGCGTTCGGTGAGGCCAGGAGCCGGCCCCCCGGGGCGAGGGAGGCGGTGCCGCCGGGCGGGGGTGCGGCCGCCGGCGTGGGGGCGGCGTCCGGTGCCGCCGGCGCGGTGGCCGCGGAACCGGACCCGGCCGGCATCGGCGTACCGGTCGGGTCCGGCGGCTGCTCGCCCTCGGCCAGCAGCCAGCCGATGAGGGCGCCGGCGGGGAGGGTGGTGCCGGCCGGGACCACCGGGTGGAGCCGCCCCCCGGCCTCGGCCTCGACGTCCACGTCGACCTTGTCGGTGGCCAGCCGCAGCAGCGCGTCGCCCTCGGCGACGGTCCCCCCGGTGGGCACGAGCCATTCGTCGATCGTGCCTTCCTGCATCGTCAGGCCGATCTTCGGCAGCAGAACCTCGACCGCCACGTCGGTCACGACCTTTCGAGGAGGCGCCGGCAGCCCTGGGCGATCCGGACGCGGTCGGGAACGTAGGCCTTCTCCAGGACCGGGGAGAACGGCACCGGGGAGAAGGGGGCGCCGATACGCAGGACCGGCGCGTCGAGGTGGTCGAAGGCGGCGTCCTGGATCTGGGCGGCGATCTCCGCGCCGAGCCCGCCGAAGGTGACCGCCTCGTGCACCACGAGGACCCGGTTGGTGCGGCGGACGGAGGCGAACATGGTCTCGGTGTCCAGGGGCTGCACGGTGCGCGGGTCGATCACCTCGACCTCCACGCCCTCGGCGGCGAGTTCGTCTGCCGCCGCGAGGGCCTCGCCCACCATGCGGCCCAGGGCGATCACGGTGACGTCGGAACCGGACCGGGCGGTGTGCGCCCGGCCCAGCGGGATGCCGTAGATCTCCTCGGGCACCTCGCCGATGCTGCCGAGCAGGACCTTGTTGAGCATCACGACGACCGGGTTGTCGTCCCTGATCGCCGCGACGGTGAGCCCCTTGGCGGTGTACGCGTCGGACGGCATCACCACCTTGAGGCCGGGCACATGGGCGAGCCATGCCTCCAGGCTCTGGCTGTGCTGTGCGGCGGCGCCCAGGCCCGCTCCGGAGGCGGTGGTGATGGTCAGCGGGACGGACACCGAGCCGCCGAACATGTACTTCATCTTGGCGGCCTGGTTGACGATCTGGTCGAGGCAGACACCGATGAAGTCCATGAACATCAGGTCGACGACGGGCCGCAGCCCACGGGCGGCGGCTCCCACCCCGAGGCCGACCAGGGCGGCCTCGGAGATCGGGGTGTCGATCATGCGGCGGGGGCCGAACTCATCGAGCAGGTTGTCGAACATGCGGAAGACGCCGCCGTATCCGGCCACGTCCTCGCCGGCGACGAAGACGTTCTCGTCCTCGCGCATGGCCTGCGCGAGCCCCTCGTTGAAGGCCTTGACGTAGGTGAGTTTGCGGGCCGTGCCTTCTGGGGCGGCGGCCGGTGCTTCGGTGCGGGTGCTCATGGCGGTCATCCCGAGTAGACGTTGGCCAGCAGGTCGGCGGGGTCGGGCAGGGGGCTCGCCTCGGCGTACGCGATGGCCTCGGCTATCTCGTCGCGGGTGCGCTGCCAGGTGTCGTCCAGGTCCGCGCGGGTGGCGGTGCCGTCCGCGAGGGCGCGGGCTTCGAGCAGGTCGATGGGGTCGCGGGCCCTCCACTCGGCGACCTCCTCGTCCGAGCGGTAGGGGTGGCGCAGTCCCTTGACGCCCTGGTGGTCGTAGAAGCGGTAGGTCTTGGCCTCGATCATCATGGGGCCGCCGCCGGAGCGGGCCCGCTCGACGGCCTCGCCGGCGGCGCGGTGGACGGCGACCGCGTCCATGCCGTCGACGACGACGGCGGGCATGCCGTAGGCGGACGCCCGCTCGGCGACATCGGTGATCAGCATGTGCTTCGACTGGGGCGTGAACTCGGCGTAGCCGTTGTTCTCACAGACGAAGACGACGGGAAGGCCGAGGATGGCGGCCATGTTGGCGCCCTCGTGGAAGGCACCGATGTTCGTGGCACCGTCGCCGAAGAAGGTCACGGCGACGCTGTCCTCGCCCTTGTACCGGGCCGCGAAGGCGGCGCCCACCGCGATCGGGACACCCGCTCCGACGATGCCGTTGGCACCGAGCATGCCGCGGGTGACGTCGTTGATGTGCATGCTTCCGCCGCGGCCGAGGCAGGCGCCGGTGACCCGGCCGTACAGCTCGGCGTACATCTCCCGGAAGCCGACACCCTTGGCCACGGCATGCCCGTGTCCACGGTGGGTGGAGGTGATCTGGTCGTCGTCGCGCAGGGCGGCCATCACGCCGGCGGCCACGGCTTCCTGGCCGACATAGAGATGCAGGAAACCGGGCAGTTTGCCGGCCTCCATGAGCTTGCCGGCCTCGGTCTCGAACAGCCGGATGCGCACCATGCGTTCATGGAGATCCTTGATGACCCGCGCGGTGACCTGCGCGGATTTCTTCGACGCCGTCGACGCTCGTTGAGCCATCGTCCGCCCCTTCGCCCGAGGGAAGTTGCCAAGCAATCGGACTTACTAGTGCCGGTCTACAGTAACCAGCATGGGGGCACCTTACTGAACAGGGTCTCTAATTACTACGCCCAGGTCCCGACTCCCCGCCCCGCGCGTCCACCAGCTCCACGGCATTGCCCTCCGGATCCGACCAGAAGCTGACGCGCCGGCCCCGCGTCAGGACGACGACCGGGTCCGACAGGGGCCGGGCACCCGCGACCGTCAGCGCCTCGACCACCGGGTCCATATCGTCCAGGTGAAAGGTCAGGTACGACAGCCCCGGCCGCCCGGCCGCAGCGGACGCCTCGCCCGGCGACGGCCCGGACGCCGAGAGTGACGGGCGTGACGAGGGAAGAAGCAACTTGACACACCCCCCGGAGGGCACCTGGAGCCAGACCACGAGCAGCTCGCCGCCGAGACCCGCGGGACCGCCGACGGACTCCGGCACGCGCGAGCGGCGCACGGCCCGGCAACCGAGCACCTCGCCGTAGAAGCGCTCCATCGCCTCCAGGTCCCGCACCACCACACCCACCTCGAACGGCAGGGTCATGACCATCGCGCCCACCCCCACGGACCACAGTGTGGCCACTTCGCCACTTTCTATTGACAGACCACACTAAGTCCTGTTGTCGTTTCGGACACAGCCCAGCTGTCGCATTCCGAAGCCGGTCGCCGGCTCGCGGCTGGGAGGATTGTGAGGACATCGTGGTCCAGACCAGTTCGCCGGAGATTCGGGAGACGGACGCCGGGAGCGAGCCGCCCTCGGCCCCTTCGGCCCCCCCGGCTCCCGAATACTCCTCGTGGATCAGCCGGGACCGGTCCACCGACGCCGCGTCCCTGGCGATGCGGCGGGAGGCCGCCGAACTCGTCGAACGTGTGGTGGCGCACTACCGCGACAGTACGACGCACGAGGCGGACGGCCAGTGGACGGAGCCCGTCAACAACTACCTCGACGCCGACCGCTGGCAACGGGAGATGGAAGCCGTCCACAGGAGTGTCCCGCTACCGCTCGCGATGTCCTGCGAGCTGCCCGGGCCGAACACCTACAAGGCGATCGACGTGCTCGGCATCCCGGTGCTGATCACCCGTGACCGCCAGGGCACCGTGCACGCGATGATCAACGCCTGCCGGCACCGGGGAGCCAAGCTCCTGGAACCCGGCTGCGGGGTGTCGAGGCGTCTCACCTGCCCGTACCACTCCTGGTCCTACGACCTGGCCGGTGAGCTGCGGGGCGTGTACGCCGAGAAGACCTTCGGAGAGGTTCCGCGCGAGGGCCGCGGCCTGGTCAGGCTTCCGGCCGGGGAACGTGCCGGGATCGTCTTCGTCTCACTGGACCCGGCCGCCGAACCGGACCTGGACGCCTGGCTGGGCGACCTCCAGCCACTGCTGGAGGGAATGCGGCTGGCGGAGTGCCACCACTACTCCACCGGCGAGCTGACCAGCCCCAACTGGAAGGTCACCCTCGACGGGTACCTGGAGACGTACCACTTCGCCTCGCTGCATCCGAAGACGGTGTTCGAGACGAACCTCTCCAACATGATGGCCCACGACACCTGGGGCCCCCACCAGCGCATCGCACCGGCCCTGCGCCCGATCGCGCAGGCGGTCGAGCTGCCCCCGGAGCAGCGCGACCCGGGCGACTGCGTCGGCCCCATCTACTGGCTCTTCCCGGGCCTCGCGATCGCCGGCGGCTGGCGGCAGAAGATCGCCGTCTCCCTGGTGCTCCCCCGGACGGCCACCGAGTCGGTGACCCAGCAGATCATCCTGCTGCGGGAACCGGCGGTCACCGACGAGGAGCGCCAGGCCGCCGACCGGTTCGGCGAATGGTTCCACGAGGTGGTCCGCGACGAGGACTACGCGACCACCTACGGAGTACAGCAGGGCCTCGCCGCCCTCGACGGGACCGACTTCGTCTTCGGACGCAACGAGCCCGGACTCCAGCACTTCCACCGCACCATCCACCGGTCCCTGGACACGCACGCCGAAGGCACTCGAGCCGACCGAGCCACCAGGTGACGAACCAACAAGACTCGCGGGAGAACACCATGGTGGCTACGGGCAGCCTCGACGGACGTGTCGCGGTGATCACGGGCAGCACGCGCAGCATCGGCCGCGCCATCGCCGAACAGTTCCTGGCCGACGGCGCCACAGTCGTCATCAGCGGCCGCAGCGAGCTGAAGGGCAAGCAGGCCCTGGAGGAGATCGGCGCCGGTGACCGGGCCGTCTTCCACCCCTGCGACGCCAACAGCCAGGAGGACATCGAGAACCTCGCCGACTTCGCCGCCGAGCGCTTCGGCCGGCTCGACGTCTGGGTCAACAACGCCGGCGGCACCTCGGGCTTCGCCCCGGTCCACCAGCTCACCGACGAGGCCTGGCACGACGCCCTCAAGCTCAACCTCAACGCCTACTTCTACGGCACCCGGCGCGCGCTGCCGAAGATGCTGGCGGGCGGCTGGGGCCGGATCATCAACATCTCCTCCGTCGAGGGCAAGCAGGCCAACAAGCCCGCGATCAGCCACTACATCACCAACAAGCACGCGATCCACGGCCTGACCAAGGCGACCGCCTTCGAGTACGGCACCCAGGGCATCACCTGCAACGCCATCTGCCCCGGCGCCGTCGACACCGACCTGATGCGGGCCGCCGGACCGGCCGCGGCCGAGGCCGAGGGCATCTCCTACGAGGAGTGGCTGGGCCGGTTCGCCGAACACGCCGCCACCAAGAAGATCACCACCGTGGAACAGATCGCGGCCGTCGCCTCACTGCTCGCCAGCGACGTCGGCGCCGGTATCACGGGCACGCTGATCAGCGTCGACGGCGGTACGGCGCAGTGGTAGACACCGGGACGGACGGCGGGAGACCTTCGGTCATGAAGAGCTGGATCACCGACTGGCAGCGCAGTGAGCGGCTGCCGCACTACACCCGCGCCAACGCGGGCGAGACCCTGCCGGAACCGGCCAGCCCGCTGGGCTGGACCCTGGTCTGGGGGCGCGGTCTGCACGGCTGGCGCAAGGGCTTCGTCGGCTTCGGCATCTACCACGAGGAGGAGGTGGCCGGCCCCCGACCGCCGTTCGTCGGGATGTTCGGCGGCTACTTCTACCTCAACCTCTCCCACATGCGGCTGTTCGGCATCCGCATGGGCCAGACGGCGGACCAAATCGACGCCGCCTTCGTCGGCCAGCGCTCGGACACTCCGGCGTATGTGGCGCACCCCGACGACCAGGACGCAGAACTGACCGCGAAGGCCGGGGGCACGCTCCAGCGGATGCTGGGCCAGACCAACTTCCCGGAGGCCGACGCCGACCGGGAGCGGCTGCGCCGCCTGCGCCGCGAGCGGCCGGACCTCGGTGGGCTGTCCGACGCCGAACTGGTGGCCTACGCACGGTCGTTGCTGGACCAGGTGGAGACGACCTTCCAACGGCACGTCGAGTCGTCGCTGCCCGCCTCCGTCGGACCCGCGATCCTCGGGCCGCTGTGCGCGAGCGTGGACCGACCGGGCGACATGCTGGACCTCATCGGCGGTCTCGGAGACGTCGACTCGGCCTCCCCCTCGGACGGGCTGTGGACGCTGTCCCGCCAGGTGGCGGCGTCGACGGAGCTGACCGCGCTGTTCGACGAGGGCCCGGCCGCGGTGGAGCGGGCGCTCGACGGGGCGATCGGGGACGTGAAGGCGTTCCGCGACGCGTTCGAGGAGTTCCTGGCCACGTCCGGCGACCGCGGTCCCAACGAGTGGGACATCCACGCGCTGTCGTGGGAGGCTGCGCCGGTCCAGGCACTGGCGCTGGTCGACCGGATCCGGCACAGCTCCGACGACGGCTCCCCGGCCGCCCGGCGGGCTCGCCTGACCTCGCGACGTGAGCAGACCGCGCGGGAGATCCGGGCCGCGCTGCCCGAGGACGCGCAGCCGATGTTCGACGCCGGCATGCACGCCTCCCAGGTGTGGATCCCGGCCCGCGAGCGCACCAAGGCGAACTGTGTGACCGTCGTCAACGAGATCCGGATGGCGGTGCGGGAGCTCGGCCGCCGCGGTGTCGAGGCGGGACGCCTCGCCGCGCCCGAGGACGTGATGATGCTGCTCGACACCGAACTCGACGACTACGTCGCAGACCCTGAGGCGTTCGGCCCCGTCATCGCGCAGCGCCTTGAGGAGTACGCCGGACTGCACGACCTGGAGCCGCCGTTCTTCATCGCGGACGACGAACGGACCGAGATCGACACCTGGCCGCGACGCGCCGAGGAGCGCACCGAGGCCGCGGTCGAGGGCGATGCCCTCAGCGGTGTGGGCGGCAGCCACGGTACGTACACCGGCAGGGTGCGGGTGGTCACCGACCCGGCCTCGTGCGAGGCGCTGGAGCCCGGTGAGGTACTGGTCGCGCCGATCACGGACGCGGCCTGGACTCCGCTGTTCCTGGTCGCCGGGGCGGCCGTGGTGGACGTGGGCGCGATCAACAGCCACGCCGTCGTGGTCTGCCGGGAGCTGGGCATCCCGGCCGTCATCTCCGTCGAAGGCGGGACGCGACGGCTGCGGGACGGCATGGTGATCACCGTCGACGGCGACCGGGGCACGGTCACCGTGGACAGCGTCCCGGCGCCGCTCGGCGTCTGAGACACCTCGGGCCCGTCGCCCCCTGCACAGGGGCGGCGGGCCCGAGGGCATGACCGCGAAAGGAACCACGTGACCGAGGAAATCATCGTCGCCGGCTGGATGGACTACGCGCCCGGCGACCGCGACACCATGCTGAGGGCCCTGGTCGAGCTGGGCCGGCACACCCGTGAGCGGGAACCCGGCTGCCTGGACTACGCCATGACCGCCGATCCCACCGACGAACGGCGTATCCGGGTGTACGAGCACTGGACCTCCCGGCAGGCCCTCGACGAGCACTTCACCACCGCGCACATCAAGGACTTCCGGGCGGCCGTGGCGGGGCTGACCCGCGTCGGGGTCCGCCTGACGGCCCACACCGTCGCCGTGTCACGCCCCATGCGCTGAGACGGCGCCCCCGGTGGGGGCGCCGTCCCGGTGGGATCAGCCCAGCCGGACCAGCATCTTGCCGACGTTGCCGCCCTCCAGCAGCGACAGCAGCGCACCGGCGGCGTTCTCCAGACCGTCAACGACCGTCTCGCGCGCGGTGATCCGGCCCTCGGCGAGCCAGCTCGCGACCCGCTGCTCGAACTCCGGCCGCAGGTCGTCGTGGTCGCGGACGATGAAGCCGCGCAGCGTCAGCCGCTTGAGGACCGCCTGGATCAGCTGGTTGATGTCCACCGGCCGTCGCTCTCCGCCGAACTGCGACATCATGCCGCACAGCGCGATGCGCCCCTCGGGGCGCAACGCGTGCAGGGCGGCGGCCAGTTGCTCACCGCCGACATTGTCGAAGTAGACGTCGAGGCCGTCGGGCGCCAGCCGGGCCAGCGCCTCGCGCACCGGCTCGGTCCGGTAGTCGGCGGCGGCGTCGTAGCCGAACTCCTTCACCAGCAGGGCGCACTTGTCCGGGCCTCCGGCGGTCCCGATGACCCGGTCCGCGCCCAGCAGCCGCGCGAACTGGCCGGCCGCGGTGCCCACGGCCCCGGCCGCCGCCGACACGAGGACGGTGTCGCCGGGGCGCAGTTCGGCGATCCGGGTCAGGCCGACGTACGCGGTGAAGCCGGTCTGGCCGAGCAGCCCCAGCCAGGTGGGCAGCGGGGCGAGGCGCGGGTCGATGCGGTCCGCGCCGTCGGTGTCCGCGCCGTCCAGCACGGCCCGCTCCCGCCAGCCCAGCTGGTGCCGTACGAAGGCGCCGGCCGGCACCGAGGGGCAGCGGCTCTCCTCCACGACCCCGAGGGCCCGGCCGTCGAGCGGCGAGCCGGGGGTGAAGTTGTGCGTGTAGTGCTTCTCGGTGCTCTCCAGCCGCCCCCGCATGGACGGGTCGACGCTCATGTAGAGGTTGCGCACGAGCAGTTGTCCCGCGCCGAGGGCCGGCAGGGGGCGTTCCTCCACGGCGAAGTCGGCGGGGACCGGTTGCCCGTCGGGCCTGCGCACCAGACAGACCACCCGCGTGGTGCGGGGCGGCACCGGGTCACTCCCCCGGCGGGCGGGCGCCGCGCCGCTGGGCGAGCCGGCCCACCCAGCCGGCCATCTGCAGGTCGGCGTGGCGCAGTTCGCCCGACTGCCACCGGGCCTGGAAGTCGAAGACTCCCTGTGCTCCGGTCCTCGGGTCGGTCACCTCGACCAGGCCGTCCTCGGTGAGCCGGTACACATGCCCGGTCAGCGGGTGGATCACTTGCTTGGCCATGGTGGGCCTCACTCCTGCGCTCGGCGGCGTACGCCGCTCTTGGTCACGGTCACCGGGCCCTCGACCCGGAGCCGGCAGGCGAGCCGGGTCAGGCCGTCCACCGGCTTGCGCAGGGCCTCGATGCCCTCGCGTTCCAGCGGGTCCACGGGAGAGCAGTTCTCGGCACCTTCCTCGATCCGGACGAAGCAGGTGCGGCAGGTGCCCTTGCCGCCGCAGACGGTGGGCCAGCGGTAGCCGAGCCGTCCGGCGGCGCTGAACAGGTCCTCACCGTCGAGGACCTCGATCTCGACGTCGGAGGGCCGGACCGCCACGCGGTGGGTCACTTGTCCATCCAGTGGTCGAGCGTCCTGTTGAAGTGGCGGATGCGGCTCTCCTGGTAGTTGGCCAGCGTGATGCCCGGCTTGCGCATCGCCTTCAGGCCCTGCTGGACGTAGGGCAGGTTCTCGCAGTCCTGGTCGAAGACCGGCCCCAGCACGCCGAGTTCGGGGATGTCCGCGAAGAGCATGTCCTGCGGCACCCAGCGGATCTTGGCCGGAGGCGGCATCTCGCCGGGCTCCTTCGGGGCGGACATGAAGATGATCTCGGCGGTGCAGGAGTCCGGGTCGAGGCCGTGGGGCCGGAACCGGTAGATGATGTTGGACTTGGCACCGCCCCAGGGGTTGAAGTTGGGGAACAACAGGTAGTTGATGGCGTCCAGCAGTTCGGTGTCGGCGGTCTGCGAGAAGTCCTGCCGTGCGGTGGCCGCCAGTTGTTCGCGCATGCGCTGGGCGAGGACCTGGCGGGCGGTGCCGCCGGGCGGGATCGCGGGCAGCTCGTCGCCCTCCTGTCTCACCAGGTCGCGCCCCTGGGCCGCCGAGTAGAACGCACGGGAGTCGTAGAACGTCTCCAGCACGTCCTCCTCCGTGACGGACTCCGCCACGTGCGGGCTGGGCGCGCCCTGGATGTTGATCATCCGGCTCCAGTTCGGCTGGTCGGCCATGACGTCGTACTGGGAGTTGGCGTCGGCGAGCCACGGCAGCATCTGCGGGTGGGTGGCGATCACGTGGAAGGACTCGATGAACGCGTCCTGCGCGATCTTCCAGTTGCAGGGGAGCACCTTGGCGATGTGCAGCGACTTGTAGCGGTCCTCCAGCGGCCAGATGTAGTACTCGTCGAAGGTGCCGCGGTAGCTGTCGAAGGACTCCGCACAGGGGTCCATGTTGATGAAGACGAAGCCGCGCCAGGTGGCGACCCGGGCCTCGGGCAGCGCGAACTTCTCCGGGTTGACGTGCGGGAAGTCCCAGGCGCAGGGCGGGGTCCGCATGGTGCCGTCGAGGTTCCAGGCGAAGCCGTGGAACGAACAGCGGAACTCGCCGACGTTGCCGCCGCCGGTGCGGAGCTTGCGGCCGCGGTGCAGGCACACGTTGACGTAGGCGCGGATCTCGTCGGGGGCCGTGCGCACCACGATGAGCGAGTCGTCGCCGATCTCGTAGATCTCGTGGTCGCCGACCTCGGGAATCTCGCTCTCCAGGCAGGCGAACTGCCAGACCCGCCGCCACACCTGCCGCATCTCGCGTTCGGCCCAGTCGCGGGAGGTGAAGCGCGTGGCGTCGATGTCCTCGCTGCCGAGGCAGTCGTTCCGCTCGAACCGCAGAGCGGGCGGAACGGGCCGGCTGTCCTGGTCGAGGTAGTCCTGGACGCTGGGTCCTGGGCACCGTGCGGTGACCGACTCCGACGTTTCGTCCATCATCTCTCCTCCGGCAGAAACTTTAGAGTGAGTGTAGTTACCAGCCCCACCCGGGAGCAACACTCGTAACGACGAACAGCGCCATATCGCCCGAGGTCATCGCGGACAGCACCGCCAGGCCAGGATTTTTTTGCAGCAGCCCCCTCCCCAAGTCCGCTGGGGCATGTCACACTCCGACGCACTTGAGGCTGTAGTTCCTCATAAGTTTCTCGTCCGGGTCGGCGTCTGCCGGTCCCGGGCCCAGCGCCGCGGGGCACCCCCTCGGCCCGCGCCGTGCCCCACGCCGGCGATCGACGAAGCCCGCTTCCCCTCAGCACCCCATGCGTGCCGTCCCGGCCCGGGCGGCACAGGATCCGCCTGAACCGGAGCCGGCCGCCGCGGACGCGGGGGCGCGGCAGCGCAGGCACCACACCACGGGAGTACTCAACGATGAGTTCCACACCCGGTCGCGCGGTCCGCCGCGCCCTCACCGCGATCACGCCCGTCACCGCCTTGCTCACCCTGGCGGCGTGCGGTACGGGCGCGACGCCGGCCGCCGACACGTCGCAGGCGGCGGACCCCGGCTCGCCCGGCCTGACGGCGGCCCGCGCGGCCCTGGAGAAATACTCCGAGCGCCCGGCCTCGATCTCCGTCACCCAGCCCGTCGGCAAGAAGATCCCCAAGGGCAAGAAGATCGACTTCATCCTGTGCGGCGTCCAGTCCTGCAAGGACCTCGCCGACTTCTTCACCGAGGCCGCCGAGGAACTCGGCTGGGAGGTGAAGCAGATCGCCACCCAGGGCACACCGGAGTCCGTCCAGGCCGCCTACGAACAGGCCCTGCGCGACAAGCCGGACGCCGTCGTCGCCTCCGGTTTCCCGCGTGCCGTCTACGCCAAGCAGCTGGCCCGGCTGAAGGCCGCCGAGATCCCCGTCATCCAGTCGAACGCCGACGACCTGCTGGGCGACGGCATCTCCCTGCTCAAGAACGGGCCGGACGACGTCGGCGTCCAGGGCGAGATGCTCGCCTCATGGGTGGTGTCGAACAGTGACGCCAAGGCGAACACCGTCTACTTCGACCTTCCGGCGTACACGATCCTCAAGCCCGTCAAGGACTCCTTCGCCGCCAAGTACGGGAAGTGGTGCGAGGGTTGTGGACTGGACAACGTCGACGTGCCCATCACCGCGGTGGGCAAGGACATGCCGGACCGCGTGGTGTCGTACCTCCGGTCGCACCCGAAGGTCACCCATGTCGTCTTCTCCCTGGGCCTGCTCAACGTGGGCGTGCCGGCCGCGCTGAAGACCGCCGGCATCACCGGCAGGCACATCGTCGTCAACGTCGGTGACGCGCAGAACTACCAGTACATCCAGAGCGGTCTCACCGACGGCGCGATGGCGCTCAACTCCCACGAGACGGCCTGGATCCAGGCCGACGCCCTGGCGCGGCACTTCACCGGCCAGCCCATGGACGTGGACCAGCAGGCGGCACTGCCCAACATGCTCGTCACCAAGGACAACCTGCCCTCGGCCGACGGCGACTTCCCGATCGTCGAGGACTACCAGGCGCAGTTCAAGGCGCTCTGGGGGCTGAGTTGACCGGCCCGGTGCTACGGGTGGCCGCCCTGTCGAAGAGATTCGGCGGCACCCAGGCACTCAAGGACGTCGACCTGGAGGTGGCACCCGGCGAGATCCACGCCCTGATCGGGCCCAACGGCTCCGGCAAGTCCACCCTCATCAAGATCCTCGCCGGCTACCACCACGCGGAGCCGGGGGCGGTGGCCGAGCTCGACGGCGAGCCGTTCGACCTCGGCCAGGTCGCCGCCTCCCGGCACGACCGGCTCCGCTTCGTCCACCAGGAGCTGGGACTGGTGGGCGAGTTGAGCGCCGTCGACAATCTCGCGCTGAGCCGCGGCTTCGCCCGCACGGCCCTCGGCAACATCCGCTGGCCGGAGATGGAGAGGCGTACGACCGCACTGGTCGAACGGTTCGGTCTCGGCATCGACGTACGCCGGCCCCTGACGGCCGCGACCCCCGTCCAGCGGGCAGTTGTGGCCATCGCCGCCGCGCTCCAGGGCTGGGAGGGCCGGCGCGGAGTCCTGGTCCTCGACGAGCCCACCGCCGTACTGCCGCCCGGTGAGGTGGCACGGCTCTTCGACATCGTGCGGGAGATACGCGACGCCGGCGCGGGCGTGCTGTACGTCTCGCACCGGATGGACGAGATCTTCGCGCTCGCCGACCGGGTCACCGTGATCCGCGGCGGACGCCGGATCGCCACCCGGCGGGTGGACGAACTCACCCCGCGCTCGCTGGCGGAACTGATGGCGGGCGAGGAGACCGAGACCGACCACCGTCCGGCCTGCCGCCCCGGCGCCGACGGGCCCGACGAAGCGGTCCTGGAGGTCCGCGACCTGCGGGCCGGCCCCCTGCGCGGGATCGGCTTCGACCTGGCCCGGGGCGAGCGGCTGGGCATCACCGGGCTGGTCGGCTCCGGCCACGAGATCGTGCCGTACGCGGTGTGCGGCGCCCACTCAGGGCGGGTGAGCGGCAGGCTGCGGCTGCCGGAGCGCTCCGCACGCTGGACGGAGGCGCGTCACGCCGGTGCACTGGGCCTCCCCCTGGTTCCCGCCGACCGGGCGAGCGAGGGGGTGATCGGCGACTTCTCGGTCGGCGAGAACCTCACCCTCCCCCTCCTGGACCGACTGCGGGCCCGGGGCGGACGGCTGCACCGGCGCCGCGAGTCCGCCCTCGCCGAGGACTGGATCGAACGGGTCGGGGTGCGCACGGCCGGCCGGGGGGCCCGCGTCACCACCCTGAGCGGCGGCAACCAGCAGAAGGTCGTGATGGCCCGCTGCCTGGCACAGCGCCCGCCGGTGCTGGCCCTGTGCGAACCCACGGCGGGCGTCGACATCGCCACCCGGCTGCAGCTGTACGACCTGATAGGGCGCCGGGCCGGCGAGGGCATGGGGGTCATCGTCTCCTCGTCCGACACACAGGACCTGCTCGCCCTGTGCACCCGCGTCCTGGTGGTGCGCGACGGCCGGATCGCACGCGAACTCGTCGGCCGCGCCATCACCGAGCCGGCGCTGGTGCACGCCATGGAAGGAACCGAGTGACATGACATCCACCCCGACCCGGCCGGCGGTGCCCGCGCCGGCCGCACGGGTCCGGCGGGCGGCGTCCGCCAGAGCCTCCTTGCCGTCGTCCGTGTCGTCCCTGTCGTCCCTGTCGTCCCTGTCGTTCCGGAACATCGGCGCCGTGTACGTGTGGCTGGTCATCGCCGTGATCTTCTCCGTCTGGGCGCCGGAGACGTTCCCGACCATCACCACGGTCAAGCAGATACTCAACGGCAACGCCGTGGCAGGGCTGGTGGCGCTCAGCGTCGTACCCCCGCTGGCCGCCCGGGTCTTCGACCTCTCCGTCGCCTTCACCATGTCGCTGACCAGCGTGCTGACCGCCTACGTCCTGGTCTCCACCGGGCTCGGACCCGTCGCCGCGATCGCTCTGGCGATGACCGCGGCGCTGGTGATCGGGGTCGTCAACGGGATCGTGGTGGTGGTGCTCCGGGTCGACTCCTTCATCGCGACCCTGGCGACCGGTGCGCTGATCCAGTCGGTGATCACCATGGTCACCGACGACAGCTCCATCACCGGTGTGCGGCTGCTGGCGGAGCCGTTCGCGAGCATCGCGCAGCTCGACGCGGGCGGCATCACCCTGCCGGTGCTCTATCTGCTGCTCGCCGCGACGGCCATCTGGTTCCTGCTGGAACACACCGCCACCGGGCGCCGGTTGTACGCGACCGGCTTCAACGCCGACGCGGCACGGCTGCAAGGGGTGCGCACCGACCGGTTGCGCTTCCTGACCCTGGTGTCCTCCGCGCTGCTCTCCGGGTTCGCCGGAATCGTCTTCGCGTCCTCGGTCGGATCGGGATCACCGACCGCGGGCACCCCGTATCTGCTGTCGGCCTACGCCGCGGCCTTCGTCGGGGCGACCCAGCTGCGCGCCGGCCGCTTCAACGCCTGGGGCACGGTCCTCGCGGTGCTGCTGCTCGGCACCGGCGTCACCGGCCTCGGCCTCGCCACGAGCGCGCAGTGGGCCGCGAGCCTGTTCACCGGTTCGGTCCTCATCGTCGCGCTGGTCCTGACGGGTGGCCGGATCACCCTGCCCGCCGTCCTGCGTCGCCGGAGGGGTAACCCCTCGCCCGAGGGACCCGAGGCTCCCGCGACCCACGCGGCCGGACTCGCTCCCGGTGAGGAGAACCGAGAATGAAGGCTCTGCAGTACCTCGAGGTGGGGCGAGCCCCCGAGGTCGTGGACGTTCCCGTGCCCGAACCCGGCCCGGGTGAGGTGCTGCTGAAGGTGACGGCGGCGGGGCTGTGCCACTCCGACCTGGCGGTCATGGGCTGGCCCGAGGAGCAGTTCCCGTACGCGCTGCCCATGACCCTCGGCCATGAAGGGGTCGGTACCGTCGCGGCTGTCGGCAGCGGGGTCGAGGGGCCGGCGGAGGGCGAGGCGGTGGCGGTGTACGGCCCGTGGGGCTGCGGGCGCTGTCACAAGTGCGCCGTGGGCAAGGAGAACTGCTGTCCGCACGCCGCCGGACTCGGGATTCTGCCACCCGGGCTCGGCTCCCCCGGCGCCCTGGCCGAGTACATGGTGGTGCCATCGCCCCGCCATCTGGTTCCGCTCGGGGGTCTCGACCCGGTGCAGGCGGCACCGCTCACCGACGCCGGGCTGACGCCGTATCACGCGATCGTGAAGTCACTGCCCAAGCTGGTGCCGGGCAGCACCGCCGTCGTCATCGGTGTCGGCGGACTCGGACATCTCGCCGTGCAGCTGCTGCGCGCGCTGACGCCGGCCCGGGTGGTCGCCCTCGACCTGAGCGAGGAGAAGCGGGAGCTGGCGAAGGCCGTCGGGGCCCACGAGACGCTGCTCTCCGACGACACGGCGGCCGGGCGGATCCGCGAACTCACCGGTGGGACGGGCGCGGAGGTGGTCCTGGACTTCGTGGGAGCCCCGCCGACCCTGGCGGTCGCCGCGGCGTCCGTGGCGGTCGAGGGCGACGTGACGATCGTCGGACTCGGCGGGGGCACGCTGGCGGTCGGCTTCGGCGGCGGACTGCCGTTCGAGGTCTCCGCCTCGTTCCCCTACTGGGGCAGCCGCGCGGAGCTGATGGAGGTCGTCGAGCTGGCGCGCCGGGGTGCCGTCGACTCCCACGTCGAGACCTTCTCGCTGGAGGAGGCACCGATGGCCTACGAGCGTCTGCACGCCGGGGACATCCACGGGCGGGCGGTGGTGCTGCCGCACGGCTGAACCGGGGGGGCAGGCCCAGCCCCTTTCGGCCCCGCACTCCTTCCCCGCCCCTTCCCGCTTCGACCGCGGTCCGCGGCTCCGGTGGGGCTTCTCGCGCAGTTCCCCGCGTCCCTTCCAGGGGCGCGGGGAACTGCGCGAACAGGGTCCGGGGCGGAGCCCCGAGGAGGGAACGGGAGGGGGCCGGGGGGCGAACTACTCCGGTCCCCGCGCACCCACCGCCCACCTCACACAACGCCGCAGCACCGTCACGAACTCCGGTGTCTCCCACGGCCCCCGGTCCACGCGCCCGGTGTCGTCCACGCCGAGATCCTGCACGTCGTACCGGCCCCGGCAGTGGCCGAGGGTGAAGTAGCAGACCTCACCGCCGCCGTGCCGCTTGAGGTACAGGACGGGGCGCGGCGTGTCGTCGAGCGCCGCCGCGTCGCCCTCCGCGAAGCCGCGGCACGGACCCTTGTGGTCGGTGTGGAGCAGCACCTCCAGCTCGCCGTGCAGCTCGCACACGTACAGCTCGTCGGTGACCGTGAACGGTTCGACGCCCTCGACCAGCGGGTGGTCCGGCCGGGTCACCCGTACCTCGTACGGCGCGATCGGCGGGTGGGCCAGGAACTGGCTGCCGAGCACGGCGGCGACCTCGCCGAGGAGCCGCGGAGTGGTGAACACCCGTGGTCCGCCGGGAGGGGGCGACTCGATCACCGCGTTGGTGCCGTGCAGGGCGAGCCAGCGTCCGCCCCGCTCCACGAACCGTGCCAGCGCGGCCCGTTGCGACGGCCGGGGCCGTACGTCACAGGTGTAGGTGACCAGGAGGTCGGCGCTCTGGAGTGCGGGTACGCAGTCGTAGTCCTCGTAGACGCGCGTGCGGACCCGGGGGTGACCGTCCAGCAGCTCCAGCAGCCGCAGCCGCGCGTAGTCGAAGTCGTGCCACCTGCCGCCGCAGACCAGTACGGCGTCCAGACGGCCGGCCGGGCCCGCCACGGCTCAGTACTGGACGCGGGTCAGCAGCCCGCCGTCCACCACGAGGTTGACCCCGACGCAGAAGGAGCCGGGCCGGCCGAGCAGGAACGCCACGGCGGCCGCCACGTCCTCCGCGGTTCCGTAGCGGCCGATCGGCAGCTTGGCGAGGACCTCCTCGTACACCTCCGGACGGCTGGTGCGGATGGTCTCCCAGGCGCCGCCGGGGAAGTCGATGGGGCCGGGCGAGACGGTGTTGACGCGGATGCCCTTCGGTGCGAGCGCGTGCGCGAGGGCCGAGGCGTGCTGCACCACGGCCGCCTTGAGGGCCGAGTAGGAGTTGGCGCCGGCGGGCCGGGCGGTGTCGGAGGCGTTGGTGGTGCCGATGGCGACCACGGCGGCCCGGTCGGATGCCTCCAGGTGGGGCAGGGCCGCCTCGACCAGTCCCGCGAACGGGATCAGGTCGCCGCGCAGGCTCGCCTCCCACGACTCGGGGCCCTTGACGTTGCCCGCCGAGACGTTGGACACCAGCAGGTCCAGTCCGTCGAGGGCGCCCGCGGCGCGCTCCACGAAGCCCGCGAGCGCGGCCGGGTCGGTGACGTCGACCGGCTCGGCGAACACCGTCGCACCCTCACCGCGCAGTTCGGCGGCGGCCTTGGCCAGTGCCTCCTCGCCCCGGGCGCAGAGCGCCAGCGCGCAGCCCTCGGCCGCCAGGGTTGTGGCGATCGCCCGGCCGATGCCCCGGCTCGCGCCGGTCACCAGTGCCTTCGCGCCCGTCAGTCCCAGATCCATCGCTCTCACTCCTTCGTGGTGGGTGGTGGGGTGTGGCGTCGTTCAGTGGTCGGTGAGCCGCGAGAACGGCACCCGGTCGGCGCGCGGCTCCGGCGGCAGTCTCAGGACGCGTTCGCCGATGAGGTTGCGCTGGATCTGGTCGGTGCCGCCGGCCAGTCGGTAGCCGGGGGCGCCGAGCAGATGCTGGGTCCAGGCGAACGTGCCCGGCTCCCCCGTGTCGGCGCAGATCCGGGCACCCATGAGGTCGGCGGCGACCTGTCCGGTGCGGGTGAGCAGGTCGGAGGCCATCAGTTTGGTCAGCGACGCCTCGGGGCCGGGCCGGCCGCCGGCGGCGCTCGTCCTGGCGACGCGGTCCACGGTGGCGGCGCGCAGCTCGGTGCGGACGTACAGGTCGGCGAGGCGCTGGCGGACCAGCGGATCGCCGGTGCGGCCGAGCGAGCGGGCGAGGGCGAGGACGTCGGTGAAGGTGCCGCCCTTGCGCCGGTTGCCGCTGCCGGAGGCGGTCCGTTCGAAGCCGAGGGTGGTGGTGGCGACCTCCCAGCCCTGTCCCGGGCGCCCGATGCGGAGCCGGTCCGGGACGCGGACACCGCTGAGGAAGACCTCGTTGAAGGAGGCGCCCCCGCTCATCTGGCGGATGGGTCGCACCTCCACGCCGGGCGCGTCCATCGGGACCAGGAAGGCGGTGATGCCCGCCTGCTTGACGACGTCCGGATCGGTGCGGGCGAGCAGCAGGCCGTAGTCGGCGAACTGCGCTCCCGAGGTCCACACCTTCTGCCCGTCGATCAGCCAGTCTCCCCCGCTGCCGGCCTCGGCCGGGTGGGCGGTGCCCGTGTCCTCCTGCCGGGCGCGGGTGCGCACGGCCGCGAGGTCGGAGCCCGCCCCGGGTTCGCTGAACAGCTGGCAGGCCAGCAGGTCGGTGCGCAGGAAGGGGCGGGCGAAGTCCTGGCGCTGCTCGGCGGTTCCGAACAGGGAGACGGCCATGGCGACCAGGCGCACGGTGACACTGATCAGTTCGGTGGACGGCGGGACGTCGAAGGCCGACTCCTCCTCGGCGAAGGCCGCCACATGGGCGGCGCCCAGGCCCGCCCCGCCCAGGTCCGCGGGCAGTGTCAGTGCCTGGTAGCCGGCGTCGTAGCGGGCCCGCTGGTAGGCGCGGCAGTGGTCCAGGAGCAGCCGCTCCGCGGCTTCGGGGAGGTTGTGGAAGACGGCGAGGTCGGCGTCGCCGGTCGTCTCCGGCGCTCGCGCCGGGTCGAGGACGGTGGCCAGCCACTGTCGGACCTGTGCGCGCCAGGCGTCCGGATCGGGCGGGGACATGGCTCCTCCTTGGAACGGCACTTACCAGACGGCAGTTGCAGTAACGAAGATCAGGCAGCACCCGAACCATCTCCCCGACCATGAGGGGATGCGCTCGGTGTGGGTCAGAGTGTTCCGCACTTTCTTGATAAACGCTACAGTCTCCGCATCGACTCTCCCGGATTGCGGGAGAGGACCGAGGAGCCGCCCGGAGGAGCCATGTCGCAGTTGCCGCTCGACCGTCGCGCCCGGAACACCCCGGACCAACCCGCCCTGGTGGACGACTGGGAGGTGCTGTCCTGGTCCGGGCTGGCGGACCAGGTGGCGCGGGCGTCGGGACGGCTGTTGGAGATCGCGCCCGGCCCGCACGACCGGGTCGTCGTGCTCGGCGACAACGCCGTACCGACCCTGGTGGCCCATCTGGCCGGACTGCGGGCCGGTGTGGGGACCGTGGCCGCCTCCCGGCATCTGACGTCGGGCGAACTCGTGGACCAGATCATCGACGCGGGCGCGACCGGCATCGTCGCCGGGCCCGCGGGCGCGGGCGCCGCCCTGGACGCGGCCCGCGAACTGGGCCTGCCGCTGGTCCTGCACGGGACCCCGCCGATCGGGCACGCCTTCGACTGGGACCTGTGGCTGGCGGCCGCCCCCGCCGGGCGCACCGTTCCGCCGGACCGCCCCGCCCGGCCGCCCCTCGTCTACACCTCGGGCACGACCGGCCGGGCGCGCGGCACCGAGGTGCGCTGGGTGAGCGGTCCGGTCGCCGACAGCGCCGCCTATCTGGCCGCGATCTCCACCCGGTCCGGTTTCCCGCCGGGCCCGCACCTGGTGTGCGGCCCCCTGCAGCACAACGCGCCCCTGACGGCCCTGCGCCATCTGGCGGCGGGGCAACCGGTGGTCGTCCTCGGCCGGTTCGACCCGGCGATCTTCCTCAGCCGCGTCGCCAAGTGGCGGGTCACCTCCACGGTCATGGTGCCCACCCACTTCCAACGCCTGCTCGCTTTGCCGCAGGAGACACGTGCCCGGTACGACGTCTCCAGCCTCACCCAGGTCTCCCACACCGGGTCCGCGTGCCCGCCGGATGTGAAGCGGGCCATGATCGAGTGGTTCGGCCCGGTGCTGACCGAGTCGTACGGGGCGAGCGAGGCGGGCACCGTGGCCCGCATCGGCAGCACCGAGTGGCTGGCCCATCCGGGGTCGGTCGGCCGCGCCCACCCCCCGTTCGAGGTCCTGGTGACCGACGACGACGGCCGGCCGCTGCCGCCCGGCGAACGGGGACTGCTGGCGTTCCGGGCGCCCGAGGACCGGGGCGTGCGCTACCACGCGGACCCGGACAAGACGAAGTCCGCCTACCTCGCACCGGGTGTCTTCACCCTCGGCGACATCGGCTACGTCGACGCCGACGGATACATCTTCATCACCGACCGGGCCGCGGACGTCGTGGTCTCCGGCGGTGTCAACCTGTACCCGGCCGAGAGCGAGGCGGTGCTGCGGCAGCACCCGGCGGTCGCCGAGGTCGCGGTGATCGGAGTGCCCCACCCGGACTTCGGCGAGTCGCTCCGGGCGCTGGTCGTGGCGGCCGGGGAGGCCACGCCGGCCGAGGAGCTCGACCGGTTCTGCCGCGACCGGCTGGCCGCCTACAAGTGCCCGAGGTCCTACGAGTTCGTCCCCGAACTCCTGCGCAACGCGATGGGCAAGCTCGACAAACGCGCGATGCGCCGCCCCTACTGGCACTCCGAACGGACCATCGCGGGCTGAGCCGGGCGACCGACGACCGACGACCGCCACCCCTCCCGGAAGCCGACCGACGGCGACCTCCCGCCCCTCCCGCCAGCCCACCCACAACGACCTCCCGCCCCTCCCGGCAGCCCGCCCACGACGACCCCCTGTCCGTGCCGACAGCCCGGCCGACGGCGTTCTCCTGCCCCCTCGCACGAAGGACCTCTCCATGACCGAACTCCTCCTCATCAGGCACGGCCTCCCCCTGGCCGGCGTGTACGACCCGGGGCTGTCGCCGGAGGGCACCGCCCAGGCCGAACGTCTCGCAGCCTGGCTCGTGCCCGAGGACGTCGACGCCCTGTACACCAGCCCGTTCCTGCGCGCCCGCGAGACGGTGGCTCCTCTGGAACGGCGTACCGGCATGACCGCGGCCGTGCTGGACGACCTTCGCGAGTGGGACACGGACGTCTCGCACCCCTACACACCACCGGAGCAGATCGCCACGGACGATCCCCGTGCCGCGGCACTGGCCGAGGGCCGGTACGAGGACTTCGTGCCCGATCTGGACTGGGACGCCTTCCGCGCCCGTGCCGTACGGGCCATGGACACCGTCTTCGACGCACACCCCGGGGGGCGGGTCGCGGTGGTGTGCCACGGCGGCATCACCAACACCTATCTGGCGACCGTGCTCGGCCTGCCCACGATGTTCTGGTTCCACCCCGGCTACACCTCGGTCAGCAGGGTGCGGCGGCTGCCGGGCGGCCGGATCGTCCTGCACTCGGTGAACGAGACGGCCCACATGATCGCCGAGCGCGCCGTCGACGCGGTCGCCTGACCCACCCCCTCGTCCCCCGGGCCGACCCGCCCCATCCCCCGCAGGAGGTTCCGGCCATGCCCGGATCCGTCATCGTCTCCGGCGCGAGAACACCCATCGGCAGACTGATGGGCGCCCTGAGCACCGTGTCCGCCGTCGATCTCGGCGCCCATGCCATCGGCGCGGCCCTGGCCGCCGCGCCCTTGGACCCGGCCGCCGTGGAAGCCGTCGTCATGGGCCATGTCGTCCAGGCCGGGGCCGGCCCGAATCCGGCGCGGCAGGCCGCGGTACGCGCCGGGATCCCGTTCTCCGTCCCCGCGAGCACCGTCAACAAGCTCTGCCTGTCGGGTCTGCACGCCATCGCCCTGGCCGACCTCATGATCGCGTCCGGCCGGCACGAGGTGGTCGTCGCGGGCGGCATGGAGTCCATGTCGGGCGCCCCGCATCTGCTGCGCGGGGCGCGCGACGGCTGGAAGTACGGCGCCGCCGCCGCCGAGGACGCTCTCGACCGCGACGCCCTCCTCTGCGCGTTCGACGGGGTGTCCATGGGCGCGGCCACCGAGCGGTACCAGCGGCCGTTCGGGCTGACCCGCGCGGAGCAGGACGAGTACAGCGCGCTCTCCCACCGGCGGGCCGCACGCGCCCGGGAGTCGGGCCTGACGGCCGACGAGATCGCCCCGGTCACGGTGCCGGGGCGGCGCGGCGAGACGGTGGTGGACACCGACGAGGGCGTACGGCCGGACAGCACCGCCGAGAGCCTGGGGCGCCTGCGGCCCGCGTTCTTGGACGGGGGCACCGTCACCGCCGGCAACTCCTCACAGCTCTCCGACGGCGGCGCGGCGGTCGTCGTGATGAGCGCGGAGCGTGCCCGGCGGGAGGGTCTGACCCCACTCGCCGAGATCGGCGCCTACGGCACGGTCGCGGGCCCCGACCCCTCGCTCCTGGTCCAGCCGGCCGGGGCGATCCGTGACGCACTGGCCCGCGAGGGCCGGACCGACCCCGCCGACCTGGAGCTGTTCGAGATCAACGAGGCGTTCGCCGGAGTGGCCCTCGCCTCCGTACGAGAGCTGGGCGTCCCCGTGGAGAAGGTGAACGTCAACGGCGGCGCCATCGCCCTCGGCCATCCGGTCGGCATGACGGGCGCCCGCCTGGTCCTGACCCTCGCGGCGGAACTGCGGCGACGCGGCGGAGGCACCGGCGCGGCGGCCCTGTGCGGAGGCGGCGGTCAGGGCGACGCGCTGCTGCTGCGTGTACCGGCGCAGACCTGAACCCCGGAGCTGACACATCATGAACGACCAACTGCCCCCGGCCGGGGCGCTCCTGACCCTCGCGACCCGCGTCCCCGTCGCCGACGGCGTCGTCTCCCTCACCCTGCACCGCCCGGACGGCGAGGCCCTGCCCGCCTGGACCCCCGGCGCCCACATCGACGTACTGCTGGACGGCGACGGCGACGACGGCGCCCCCGGCCCCCTGATCCGTCAGTACTCCCTGTGCGGGCACCCAGGACTCGGTTCCTGGCAGATCGCCGTCCTGCGGGAGCCGAAGGGCCGCGGCGGCTCCGCGTACGTCCACGACCGGCTGCGCGAGGGGGACACCGTCCGGGTCCGCGGACCGCGGAACAACTTCCCGCTGCGGCCCGCCGGACGCCATCTGTTCGTCGCGGGCGGCGTCGGCATCACGCCGATCCTTCCCATGGTCGAGGCCGCCGAGGCCGCGGGGACCGAGTGGCGCCTGCTGTACGGCGGCCGCACCCGCACCTCCATGGCGTTCCTGGACCGTCTCGCCCCGTACGCCGACCGCGTCCTGATCCGCCCGCAGGACGAGTACGGCCTGCTGGACCTCCCCGCCTTCCTCGGCCCGCCCGAGCCGGACACCCTCATCCATGCCTGCGGTCCCGAGCCCCTGCTGCGGGCCGTGCGGGAGGCGTCGGCCGGCTGGCCCCCGGGGACGCTGGGCGTCGAGCGGTTCGCCCCGGCCGAGACGGCCGGAGCGGTCGGGAGCGGGGCGGCCGGGCCCTTCGAGGTGGAACTCGCCCGCTCCGGGCTCACCGTCACCGTGCCGGCGGCCCGCTCGGTGCTGGAAGCCCTGGAGGAGGCCGGCGTCGCGGTGGACTTCTCCTGCCGGGAAGGCACCTGCGGCACCTGCGAGACCGACGTGCTCGACGGCAGGCCCGACCACCGTGACTCCCTGCTGACCGAGGACGAGCGGGCGGCCGGAGACACCATGCTCATCTGCGTCTCCCGTTCGCGCGGACCCCGCCTGGTCCTCGACCTCTGACCAGGGGCCGGCGCGCGAACGGTCCTGTGCCGCTGCTCACATCCGTGTCGCCACTTCCGGCAATTTACTAGGACGTCCTAGTATCTCTGCAGCAGAGTTCCAGCGACCCGTCCGGGAAGGCCCCCATGAGCGACCTGCACCAGCCCGTGCACCCCGTCCGTCTGGTCACGGCTTCGGCCCTGTTCGACGGACACGACGCGTCGATCAACATCATGCGGCGGATCTTCCAGTCCCAGGGCGCCGAGGTGATCCATCTCGGACACAACCGCTCGGTCCGGGAGGTCGTGGACGCGGCGCTGGAGGAGGACGCCCACGGCGTGGCGGTCTCGTCCTACCAGGGCGGACACGTGGAGTACTTCGAGTACCTGGTGGAGTCGCTGCGCGCGCAGGGAGCCGACCACGTCCGCGTGGTCGGCGGTGGCGGCGGTGTCATCGTGCCCGAGGAGATCACCCGGCTGCGCGCGAGCGGGGTGACCATCTTCTCCCCGGAGGACGGCCAGCGGATGGGGCTGGCCGGCATGGTCAACTCGGTCGTGCGGGACTGCGACTTCGACCTGTGGGACGGCAAGCCGGCCGACGTCGCCGCCGTCCTCGCCGGAGACCGGTTCGCGATCGCCCGTACGGTCACCGGGGCCGAACTCGGGAAGCTGCCGGCGGAGTTCCTGGCCCAGCTGCGGGCGGCCGCCTCGACCCGGGTCACCCCGGTACTGGGCATCACCGGCACCGGTGGTTCGGGCAAGTCGTCGCTGACCGACGAACTCGTACGCCGGTTCCGCGTCGACCAGCAGGACAAGCTGCGGATCGCCGTGATCGCGGTCGACCCGACCCGTCGCCGGGGCGGCGGCGCCCTGCTCGGCGACCGGATCCGGATGAACTCCCTCGACGGCGCCCGGATCTTCTTCCGCAGCCTGGCCACCCGCGGCAGCCGTGAGCTGCCCGAGCACCTGTCCGACGTGATCGATGTGGTCAAGGCCGCCGGGTTCGACCTGGTGATCGTGGAGACCCCGGGCATCGGCCAGGGCGACGCGGCGATCGTGCCGTTCGTCGACACCTCGCTGTACGTGATGACGCCGGAGTTCGGGGCCGCCTCGCAGCTGGAGAAGATCGACATGCTCGACTTCGCCGACGTCGTGGCGATCAACAAGTTCGAGCGCCGCGGCGCCAAGGACGCACTGCGTGACGTGGGCCGCCAACTGGTCCGCAACCGCGAGGCGTTCGGCAAGCGGCCCGAGGACATGCCGGTGTACGGCACCTCCGCGGCCACGTTCAACGACGACGGGGTCACCGCGCTGTACCAGCACCTGAAGACCGCCCTGGCCGACGAGGGCCTGCCGCTGTCCGGAGGCACACTCCCCCAGGTCGACGCCCGGCACTCCTCCGGCATCCGTCAGGTCGTGCCCGCCGACCGCGTGCGCTACCTCGCCGAGATCACCGACGCCGTCCGCGCCTACCACGCCGAGACCGGCCGCCTCGCCGAAGCCGCACGACGGGTGCAGCGCCTGGACGCGGTCCGGGGCGAACTCCTCGACGCCGGTCTCGGCACGGACGACGTGGGGTCGCTCCTGGAGGACGCCCGCCGGCGACTGCCGCACGAGCTCGGGGAGCAGATCGCGAACTGGCCCGCCGTCGTCGCCTCCTACTCGGGTGACGAGCAGGTCGTGAAGATCCGGGACAAGGAGATCCGCACCAAGCTGACTCGCGAGTCCCTCTCCGGGAACAGGATTCCCCGCGTCGCGCTGCCCCGGTTCACCGACCACGGGGAACTCGTCGGCTTCTGGCGCCGGGAGAACCTCCCCGGCCACTTCCCCTTCACCGCCGGGGTGTTCCCCTTCAAGCGCGACGGCGAGGACCCGGCCCGTATGTTCGCCGGCGAGGGCGACCCGTTCCGCACCAACCGGCGCTTCAAGCTGCTCTCCGAGGGCCAGCCGGCCACCCGCCTCTCGACCGCCTTCGACTCGGTCACCCTCTACGGCCGCGACCCGGACGAACGCCCCGACGTCTACGGCAAGGTCGGCACCTCCGGAGTGTCGGTCGCCACGCTGGCGGACATGAAGGCGCTCTACGACGGCTTCGACCTGGTCGCGCCCACCACCTCGGTCTCCATGACGATCAACGGGCCCGCGCCGACCGTCCTGGCGTTCTTCCTCAACACCGTCATCGACCAGCAGACCGAACGCTTCCGCGCCGCCGAGGGCCGCGACCCCTCGCCCGAGGAGGCGGCCGAACTGACCGCGCACGCGCTGGCGAACGTGCGCGGCACGGTGCAGGCCGACATCCTCAAGGAGGACCAGGGCCAGAACACCTGCCTGTTCTCCACCGAGTTCTCCCTGCGGATGATGGCCGACATCCAGGAGTGGTTCATCGAGAACCAGGTCCGCAACTTCTACTCGGTGTCCATCTCCGGCTACCACATCGCCGAAGCCGGGGCCAACCCCATCAGCCAGCTGGCCTTCACCCTGGCCAACGGCTTCACCTACGTCGAGGCCTATCTCGCCCGCGGCATGCGCATCGACGACTTCGCCCCGAACCTGTCGTTCTTCTTCTCCAACGGCATGGACCCCGAGTACACGGTCCTGGGACGGGTGGCCCGCCGCATCTGGGCCGTCGCGATGAAGGAGAAGTACGGCGCGGGCGACCGCTCGCAGAAGCTGAAGTACCACGTCCAGACCTCCGGCCGCTCCCTGCACGCCCAGGAGATGGACTTCAACGACATCCGCACCACCCTGCAGGCACTCATCGCGATCTACGACAACTGCAACAGCCTGCACACCAACGCCTACGACGAGGCCGTCACCACCCCCACCGAGGAATCCGTGCGCCGGGCCCTGGCGATCCAGCTGATCATCAACCGGGAGTGGGGCCTGGCGATGAACGAGAACCCCCTGCAGGGGTCGTTCGTCATCGACGAACTCACCGACCTGGTCGAGGAGGCCGTCCTCCAGGAGTTCGAGCGGATCAGCGAACGCGGCGGTGTGCTCGGCGCCATGGAGACCGGCTACCAGCGCGGCCGTATCCAGGACGAGTCGATGCTCTACGAGCAGCGCAAGCACGACGGCACCCTGCCCCTCATCGGCGTCAACACCTTCCGCAATCCCCACGCCGACACCGCGGAGCCGGGCGTCATCGAGCTGGCTCGCGCGACCGAGGCGGAGAAGCAGTCCCAGCTGGACCGCGTACGGGCGTACCAGGCCGGCCACCGGGACCCGGCCCACGCCGCCCTGACCGCCCTCAAGGACGCGGCGGTGAGCGGCCGCAACGTCTTCGCCGTCCTCATGGACGCCGCGCGGGTCTGCTCGCTGCAGCAGATCACCGAGGCGTTCTTCGAGGTCGGCGGCCAGTACCGCCGCAACGTCTGAACCAAGCCCCGGAAGCCCCCGCGCGGCCACTCGCGCGGCCACCCAGCAGATAGGACCCCCTGATGGATCCCGTCACACGCCTCGGCGTCGTCGGCTGCGGCCTCATGGGCTCCGGCATCGCCGAAGTCGCCGCCCACAGCGGTCTCGACGTCCGTGTCGCCGAAGCCACCCACGACGCCGTCCAAGCCGGCCGCCGCCGCATCACCGCCTCCCTCGACCGGGGCGTACGGCGTGGCAAGCTCAGCGAACAGCAGCGCGACCAGGCCCTCGCCGGGCTCTCTTTCACCCACGACCTCAGCGACATGGCCGACCGGCAGTTCGTCGTCGAGGCGGTCGCCGAGAACCGCGACATCAAGACCGACGTCCTGCGCGCCCTGGACAAGGCGGTCGAGGACCCCACGGCGATCCTCGCCACCAACACCTCCTCCATCCCGATCGTCGACCTCGCGGTCTCCACCGACCGGCCCGCGCAGCTCATCGGCATGCACTTCTTCAACCCCGTGCCCGTCCAGCGGCTGATCGAGCTCATCCCCGCCCTCACCACCAGCGAGGAGACCGTGCGGCGCACCCGCGACTTCGCCGCGCAGCTGGGCAAGGAGGTCATCCAGGCACCCGACCGCTCCGGATTCGTCGTCAACGCCCTCCTCGTGCCCTATCTGCTCAGCGCGGTACGGATGGTGGAGTCCGGCGGCGCCCGCGCGGACGACATCGACCAGGGCATGGAGCTGGGCTGCGCCCACCCCATGGGCCCCCTGCGCCTGCTCGACCTCATCGGCCTCGACACGGCACAGGCGGTGGCCGAGTCGATGTACGAGGAGTTCAAGGAACCCCTGTACGCACCGCCCGCGCTGCTGCGCCGCATGGTCGCCGCGGGGCACCTGGGCCGCAAGAGCGGCAGGGGCTTCCACATCTACGACACGTGACCCGGGGCTGAGCCGCGCCGCCGGGTGGGCGGACAGGGTGCCCGGTGTTTCCTCGTCGCCTCGGAGCCCGCGCTTCCATCCCCGCGCCGTACCGCCGCCGGGCGGTACGGCGGCGGTAGATGGGGGCCGTACCCCCATGTACCGCCCGGGTCCGCCTGACACCGTGGAACCGGCTCGACGCACCCACGGTGCGTGACCGGGCCGATCCAGGCGAGCGAGAGGAAGTCCATGGGCAGAAAAGCGTTACTCCGCGTGCTGGTGGTGGCGGCGACGGCCGGTTCCGCGGTGACCTTGACCGGAGGGACCGCGAGCGCGGCCACCGGTGTGTTCAAGAGCGGGACCAACGTGGTCGTGAACGCGGCGGCGGGACGCGCGAACAACATCACGGTCAGCCTGTCCGGCAGCAGCGTCGTCATCCAGGACACCTCCGACACCCTGACCGCCGGCGTCGGCTGCTCGGTCCAGGGCAACGGCTCGGTGGCCTGCCCGGTGAACCTGGGCAGCGACACGGTCGTGGTCAACGCCGGTGACGGCAACGACATCATCACCAAGACCGGCAACGTCCGCGGAGACCTGCGGGGCGAGTCCGGCAACGACGTCGTCAACGGCGGCCCCAGCCCCGGCAGCAACATCCTCAACGGCGGCCCGGGCAACGACACCCTGAACGGCGGTGTCACCTTCGACCTCCTCGTCGGCGGCACCGGCGCCGACCGGCTCAGCGGCGGGGGCGGCGCCAGCGACATCGCCAGCTACCTGGAGAGCACCTCCGGCGTCGTGGTGGACATCGACAACGCGGCCGACGACGGCATCGGCGGGGAGGGCGACAACGTCCTCACGGACGTCGAGATGGTCTACGGCAGCCAGTTCGGCGACACGCTCACCGGGGGCACGGCGGGCGACATCCTGTCCGGCTTCGGGGGCAACGACCTCCTGGTGGGCGGATCGGGCAACGACACACTCGTCGGCGGCGCCGGCGGCGACAGCCACAGCGGTGGCACGGGCAACGACACACTCGACGCCGTGGACGGCGTGTTCGGAAACGACTCCCTCAACGGGGGCGCCAACACCGACACATGCACCGCCGACACGAACGACACCAAGAGCGCCTGCGAGGCGTGAGACTCCGCGACGGGCCGGACCGCGAGGCCGCGGTCCGGCCCGTCGTCGACAACGTGCACAATCTAGCCAGGACGTGCAACTGCCGACGGCTGAAACTCGTCCCTTGCTCCCGAGCCGACACGGCCGAGGGAGACCACGCACACCCACGAGGGGGGACGCATCATGATCCTGACACCGAGGAACAGCCGCCGCAGACCGGGCGCCGTCAGGGCAGCCGTGCTGGGCGTGTGCGCCGCGGGGGCGCTGAGCCTCGCCGGATGCTCGGGTGACGGCGGTACGGCGGACGCCGGCGGCGACCCCAAGCCGACCGCCACGGCGACGGGCGGTACCGAGGACAAGGGCGGGGCCCAGGCCGACACCGAGGCCGACAAGCCCGACGCGAAGGCGTCCGAGGACCCGGGCGGCGAGGACAAGGCTCCCGCGGACCCTCCGGCCGCCTCCAAGTCCCCGGCCTCCGCCGCCACCCCCTCGGCGGGCGGCGACGGCGAGGCCGCCGACTGCGACCACAAGATGCCGATCTCCCCGGACGAGATCGCGGTCTACCGCTACACCCCGGAAGGGGGATTCCTCAGCCTGATCGTCAAGCACGGCAACTGGGGCTGCGGCACCCCCGATTCGGACGGCGCGCCGTTCGAGACCGTCGGCAAGGAGACCTTCATCCCGCTGGACCAGGCCGCCGACATCACCGTGACCAACCCCGTCGTGGAGAGCACGGAGAACCAGCCCATCGGAGTCCAGGAGTTCCTGGACTGGCTGGAGGCACACCCGAACTCCGGCCTGGTGTTCACCTACCACCTCGGCGCCGACGGCTCCATCGACCGCCTCGACGAGGTCTTCACCCCCTGACTCCCGCGGCGCCGGACGGTCTCGGCAGTCGGCGCGCGCGCCGGTCCCCTCCGCCACGGCGCGCGCAACCGCGCCGTGGACCAGGACGACGGCGTTCACGCCGTCCCGCGCGGCCGCTCGGGCCCTGCCCCTGGCCTGGACCACACGGTCAAGTTTCGATCTCCTGCGTCCCGACCGGCGACAGAAGTGGGTTACCAGCGGTAAGTTCCCGCTGCCCCTCCCCCCTTCACAGGAGTACCGCACCATGCGCCGTCTTCTCACGTGCCTCGCGGCCGCGGCCCTCACCTGCGGCGGGTTCGTCGCGAACGTGTCCCCCGCCGCCGCCGCGGACCCGGCCTCCGGGACCTTCAGCACCCTCACGTACAACGTCGCGGGCCTGCCGGAGATCATCTCCAGCGCGTCCACGCCCCGTGGGCCCAGCACCACGGAGATCGGCCGGCGCATCGCGCCGTACGACATCGTGCACGTCCAGGAGGACTTCAACTACCACGCGTATCTCTACGCGGGAGACACCGCGCACGCCCACCGCACCCCCACCAGCGGGGGCGCGGCCATCGGCAGCGGGCTGAACACCCTGTCCGAACTCCCCTACGACGTCGACGACTTCGAGCGGGTGCGCTGGAACTCCTGCCAGTTCGACTCGGGCGACTGCCTCACCCCCAAGGGGTTCACCTTCATGCGGGTGCGCCTCGCCGAGGGGGTGTACACCGACTTCTACAACCTGCACACCAACGCGGGCACCAACCCCGGCGACCTGGCCTCGCGCGCCGACAACCTCGCCCAGCTGACGGCCTTCGTCAAGTCCCGCTCGGCGGGCAACGCCGTCGTCGTCATGGGAGACACCAACACCCGCTACACCCGAGCCGGCGACACCATCGCCGAGTTCGCCGCCGCCAACGGGCTCACCGACCCCTGGGTGCAGCTGATCCGCGGCGGCACCCCGCCCCCGAAGGGCAGCGACGCCCTGGTCTGCGACCAGACACGACCCACGGTGCCCAACACCTGCGAGATCGTCGACAAGGTCCTGTACCGCGGCAGCAAACTGGTGTCGCTGAACGCCACGTCCTACGACAACGAGCACGCCGAGTTCCTCACCGACGCCGGGCTCATGCTGTCCGACCACGACCCGGTCGCGGTCGGCTTCTCCTGGTCGCGCAATCCCGAGTTCCGGCTCAGCGACCAGTTCGGCGGGCCCCACGGCGACTACTACACCGACATCGACGCCGTCCGGGCCGGTGCGCGCCCGGTGACACTCTCGCTGCGCAGCGGCTCCCGTGTCGACGGCGTCGGCCTGGCCCTCGGCGACGGCACGGTCCTCACCCACGGCGGCACCGGTGGCACCCTGTCGTCCCTGTCCCTGGGCAGTGGGGAGTACGTCACCGACGCCCAGCTGTGCCAGGGCCAGAAGAACGGCCGCACACGGATCTTCTCCGCCAGGTTCACCACCAACCTCGGCAGGAGCCTGTCCGGCGGAACCACCACGTCCGCCTGTGTGACCCGCACGGCTCCGGCGGGCTGGCAGATCGCCGGATTCCACGGTCGCTCCGGTGACGAGATCGACAAGCTCGGCTTCGTCTACACACGGCGCTGACACGCTTCTCCGGCACCGGGTGGGGGGGGGGGGGGAGACAGGAGGAACGCAGCCCCCCCTGCCCCCCCCTCACAGCCAAAACTTTCCGGGCCTCTTACCCCTCTTCAAAAACCCCCCCCACCAA
>NZ_JBVIYK010000007.1:493496-502333 GCF_055592645.1 Streptomyces sp. NPDC041108
TGGGTTCCATGTTCTTTCTGGCGAAGAGCTCAAAAGTCTGGTTTTCTTCCACAACTTGCGTTGACCTGTTCCCCCGCCCCTGTGGTGTTGCCGGCCCCCACGGGGCCCCCCCCCGCGCACGCGTCCGTCGGTCAGCGGACGAGTTCCGCGGGCCTCGTCGCCTTGCCGAGCAGCCACTCCAGCGGCCCTCGCATCCATGAGGAAGCCGGTCGTGCCGCCCTCGGAGGGGTCGGGGCCGACATGCGCCGCGTACATCCCGAAGACCGCCAGGCCCCGGGCCGGGTCCACACCGATCAGGCGTCCCACCGAGGGCCGGTCGCCCTGCGGGGTCTCGGACCGTGCCGTGCCGGCGGCCGCGTCCCGGCCGCCGGTGGCCGGTGCCGCGCGTGCCGTGAGGTCTGCGTTCTGGGTCATGCCCCCAGGCTGGAGAGCGCGCCCGGCCCTCGGTATCCGGCAGATGTCCGGTCCCGCCCCGCCACCCGGGGGTGCTCCCCTGCCGGGTGGCGCCCCCGGTCGCGGGGGCGCCGTGCGGCGTGGGACGTCACACCGGGTCAGGCGGTCACGCTCCGGGGGCTGCTCCGCTCCCCCGCCGGACGCCCGCACCTCCGCGTCCCGTCGCGGAGGCGAAGCCCAGCCAGGTGTGCCGGTTGCCCCACCAGCACCAGCCGACCTTGGGGGCGTCGCGGCGCTCGACGCCGTCCCGACCGGTGCCGTTGCTGATCCAGATCGCGGGGGTACGGGCGTCCGGCGTGCCGTTGTCCTTGCGCAGCCGGGAGCCGATGGTCATGAAGCAGTGGTTGCGCTCCAGGACCTCCGGCCGCTGGAGCACCCAGTGGATGCCTTCGGTGAGCAGCAGCGGGGTGCGGCCCTCCTCGGTGAGGGCGGGCAGGGCCCCCTCGGGGCTCCAGTCGGCCATGTGGTCACCCCGGTCGAGACCGCCGACGAGGTAGAGGCGGGCCTCGGGGAGCTCGATGCCGGAGGGCGTGAAACGGTCGACGTCGGACATGTCGGTGACGACGAACCCGGGCCTGCCGTCCCGGCGCATCAGCGGCGCGAGGGCGGAGGCCGGGGCGAGATCCGGGTGGACGGCGAGCAGCACGCCGGCGCCGGGCGCCGGAACCTCAGCGCCTTCGGCGGCCTCGGCGGCCTCGGCGTAGGAACGCACCTCGTCGGCGGTCAGTCCGGCGAGTGCGTGCACGCCCAGCTCGATCAGTCGCTCGGCCTGTGCGCTCAGGGGCGGAAGTACGGGGAGGACTACGGAGGTTGCGGGCGTGGACTTCGGCACGATGCTCCCAGGGAGGACGACAGGAGGGACGCGAGGGCAACGACACGGCCCGCCCGAATGTTCCCGTCTCCCGCCGCCCCCGTCCGCTTCGTCCCCGCGACGCAGGAGGAACGCTAGGCGCGGAGGGCGTGGTCGCCCCGCGCGCACTCGGCCCGCAGTTCGGCGAGCTGGGCGGGCGGCAGGCTGCGGGCCGAGCCGCGCCGGCTGTGGTCCAGCAGCGCGGAGGACGTGCGCAGCCACCGGGGCCGAGGGGCCACGCCGATGAAGTCCGCCAGCCGGGTCAGTTCTTCGGCCGGGTCGTCCAGCAGGTTCTCGTAGGAGAGGGTCGTGCGCCGGTCGGCGGGGAGACCTGCGAGGAACTCCGTTCCCTCGACGACGAGTTCGGACCACAGGGCACCGAAGGTGCGCAGGGGGATGGAGCGGTCGCGTACGAGCGCGGGATCGAAGCGTTCGCCGAGGAGAGGTGCCAGGTCCGGGGGCAATGCGCGGACGTGCTCGGCGGTCAGGTCGGCGAAGCCGTCGACGCCGGAGCGGGCCTTGATCTCACGGAGCAGGGAGATCGCACGGTAACCGGGATGACGGCTCATGGACAGGGCGCAGTCCGGGCCGTCGCGGAACATGTGCACGAACCTGGCGTCGGGGAAGGCGTTCCGCAGTCCCGGCGCCCAGCCGGTCGAGTAGCCGGAGCGTTCCACGACGGCCGTGCGACCGAACCGGGCACAGAGCAGGCCGAACAGGGCCCGGTGATGCTCGGCGGCGGTGCGCCGCGGCCATCGGGCGACCGCCGCGCCGAGTTCGTCGAGAAGTCCGTCCGGGTCGTCGGTCAGATGGGGCAGCACCATCAGGGAGAGCGCGGGGATGCCCGTCGTCTCCGAGGCGTAGCGGCCGGGGCTGCGGGTGTAGAGGAACTCCGGCAGCGGCACGCCGCTGCGGATCATCCGTTCGAAATGCGGAGCGGGCCGGAAGAGCGCCTGCCAGAACTCCTCGCCGTCCACCTCGCCCGCGGGGAAGGACACGTCGCCCACCGAGGCCATGTACTCGTTGAGGCTCAGTACGTCCGGGTGGGAGTTGAGGATGCGGGACAGGGCGGTCGAGCCGCTGCGTCCCGTGCCGAAGACGAAGGTCAGAGAACGCATGTTCCCCCTTCTCGAATCCCAGGTGGGTGGTGTAGGCGAGCCGCCTCCCGAACACCGCCGCGTAGAGGGTGAGTTGACGATTTCATGGGGGCGCGCCCGAACCTTATGATCTTGGTCATGACTGTGCAGAACTCCGACAAGACACTCTCCCGCAAACAGCGACTCCAGGAGAAGCAGCGCCGCCAGCTGGCGGTCGTCGACACCGTGGACAAGGCCGAGGTCAAGGTCCGCAAGGCGGAGACGGAACTGGCCGTGGCCGTCACCGAGGCCGTTCAGATGTTCGGCGACGAGGACGCCGCGTCCGAGGCGCTCGACATGTCCGTCGAGGCGATCCGGCGCTTCCTGCGCATGGCGCAGGACGAAGCGGCGCGCACCGGCGAGGTCGCCGAGACCGCCGAGGCGGCCGCCGCCTCCTGAGCCGCTTCGGCCTGGGCGCGGGTCTCGACGACCACGGGCGCGGGGCGGCGTCGGTCCGCTCGCCCCCGGCGCTGTCCGTCGAGCGTGTCGCCCGCCGTCAGGCGGCGGACGCCGTCCGGGTGCGGGTGCGGGTCCATGCCGTGGCGGAGACGGACAGGACGGAGAGAAGGACGAGGGCGGCGGCCGGGCCGAGGACGGTCCAGGGGGCCAGTTCCGCGTAGGGCTGGTTCTCCGAGAGCAGGCGGCCCCACTCCGGGGTGGGCGGCTGCTCGCCCAGGCCGAGGAAGCCGAGGGAGGCCAGCACGAGGACCGTGGTGGGCAGGCGCAGCAGGGCGTTGCGCACCAGTGCGGGCAGGACCGCGGGCAGCAGGTGGTGGCGCAGGAGGTAGGCGGGGCCCGCGCCGAAGGAGACCGAGGCGAGCAGATGGCCGCTGGCCCGTTCCTGTTCGAGCAGGGCGGCCGCCTGCGCCGCGTACGGCGTCCAGGCCACCAGGCACACCGCGCACGCGGCTCCCCAGACCGACGGTCCGGTCACCGCGGTCGTGAGCAGCCCGGCGAGGACGGCCGGCAGCGTCGACACCACTTCGGTCAGCCCGGCCCCCACCTGGGTCGCCGTCCCGATGACCAGTCCGATGAGGGCACTGGCCACGGTCACCACGAGGGCCACGCCGACCGTGCGCAGGGCCCCGTGGCCGAGCCGGGCCAGCAGGTCGCGGCCGAGCGAGTCGGTGCCGAGCGGGTGCGCGAAGGACGGGGGCAGCAGCCGGGCCGTCGTCTCCACGTGCAGGGGGTCGCGCAGCAGGCCGGCCACCACCAGGGCGAGCAGGGCGACGGCGCAGCAGCCGATGATCCAGGGCAGCGCGGGTGACCGCACGAGCGTGGGCGGGTGCAGGGCGGGCAGGGCGCCGTCCCGCAGGGCGGGGCCGAGCAGGGCGTGACGCACCGCCCGGATCGCGAAGCCGGCGCAGACGCCGAGCAGGACCAGGGCCAGTGTCGCGGTCTGCAGCGGCGGCAGGTCCTGGGCGACGGCGGCGTCCAGCGCGAGCCGGCCGAGGCCCGGGATGTTGAAGATCTTCTCCACCGCGACCGCGCCGCCGACCAGGGCGACGACGGTCGGCAGGAGTTGGGGGAGCACTCCGGCCAGGGCGCGGCGCAGCGCGGTGCGCGCGATGCGGCCGCCGCGGTGTCCGAAGGCACGCCAGGTGCGGGCCCACGGCTCGTTGAAGGCGGCGGGCAGGGACTGGTCGAGCAGGCCGCCGATCATCGCTCCGGAGGGCACACCGAGGGCGAGGGCGGGCAGCACCATCGAGCGCGGCCCCTCCCAGCCCTGGGAGGGGAACCAGCCCAGCCACACCCCGCACACCGTCGCCAGCAGTGAGGCGAGCAGGAACTTGGGCAGCGCGGCGAGGACGGCGGCGCCGGCCCCCGCCCGCTTGCGCCGCAGTCCGCGCCGCGCGCCGAGGCGCAGAGTGCGGGCGCAGACCAGCGCGGCCACCACCACGGTGACCGCGAACGCGCCGAGCATGAGCGTGACGGAGACCGCGAGGGCGGTCGTCACCTGCGGCAGCACCGGTTCGCCCGACACCCAGGAGGCGCCCGCGTCCCCGCGCGCCAGCCCGGCCGCCCAGCGCGCGATATGGGCGAACGGCCCCTCGTCCAGTCCCAGTTGTTCGCGTACGGCGGCCAGCTGGGCCGGGGTGGGGTCCTGGTCGGCGGAGCGGGCGCGCAGCACGGTCAGCGCGGGGTCGACTCCGGACAGCCAGGGCAGGAAGGCGACGGCGCCCAGCAGCGCGGTCGCGGCCGTGACCCGGCCGGCCCCCGCACGCCACCGGGTCGGGAGGCTCCGGGCGCCCGCCGACGGCATGGTGCTCACGGCGGTTACTTCAGGTGGGTGTCGACGTCGACGAGGGAGCGCTCGCGGGGGTCGAGCAGTACGCCCTCGACGTCACCGGAGATGCCCTGGACGACCTTCTCGTGGACCAGGGGGACGACGGCGTCGGTGCGCAGGATCTCCGCCTCGGCCCGCATGATCTTCTTCTGCCGCTCGGCCGTGTCGCCTTCCGCGGCGGCGGACCTGATGGCCTTGTCGACCTCGGTGTCCTTGAGGCCCGCGATGTTGTAGACGCCGTCCCCGGTGAAGTCGCTGGCGAGGTAGGCCACCGCGTCGCCGGTGTCGAGGAGCGTGACCCGGGAGAAGACGAGGGCGTCGTACCTGCCCGCGAGGAGGTCGGCCTCCATCTGCGTGTACTCGCGCACGTCCTGCTTCACGGTGAACCCGGCCTTCTCCAGCTGCTGCTGGAGGACCGAGGCGGCCTCGGGGAGTTCGGCGCGGTTGGTGTACGTGGCCAGGCGCAGGGTCCTGCCCTTCGTCTCCGACTCGACCTCGGCGGTGGTGGCGGCCTTCGCCCGGCCGGTCACCTCGACCCGCCGGTCGGCGGCCCAGGAGACCGCCGGCCCGAACAGTCCCTCGGCGGGGTCCGCGTATCCGCCGAAGACGGAGTCGACGAGGACACCGCCGTCCACGGCCGCACGGGCGGCGGCGCGCAGTCCCGCGTCGGCCAGGAGGCCGCTGCCGGTGTTGAGGATGAGGCTGTCGGTGCGCACGGAGGGCACCTCGTGCCGTGTCTGCTCGTCGAGGAGCTTCGCCTGGGCGGTGGGGATCCACTCGGCGATGTCCACGTCGCCGCCGCGCAGGGCGTTGGCGCGGGCGGTGCCGTCGGCGATCCAGCTGACGTCGATGCCGGGGCTCTTGGCCCTGCCGCCCCAGTAACCGTCGTAGCGGTCGAGGGTGGCCTTGGTCTTTCCGGTCAGCTTGGTGATCGTGAAGGGGCCGGTGCCGGTGCCGACGGGGCTGACGGTGCCGTCCTCGGCGTACGCCTTCTCGGCGAGGATGCCGAGGGCGGGGCTGGCGAGCCTCAGCGGGAGGACGGGGTCCGCCGTCCTGGTGGTGACGGTGACGGTGTCCCTGTCGTCCGCCTCGGCGGTCAGAGTGATGTCGCTCAGTACGCGCGGCCTGGTCTCGGCCTCGTTCGCGTGGTCGAGCGCGTTGACGACCGACTCGGCGGTGACGTCGGTGCCGTCCTGGAACGTGGCCTTGCGCAGCTCGAACACCCAGGTCGTGTCGTTCTTCCGTGTCCAGGACTTCGCCAGGGCGGGTGCGGCGGCGCCGTTCTCGTCCAGGGCGGTGAGTCCCTCGGCCACGGAGAGCTTGCTGAGCACGGTGGCGTCGTTGCTGTACGGCGACAGGGCCTGGACGGGCGGCACGGCGAGGGCTATCCGCAGGCGGCCGCCGGTTCCCGACGCACCGCTCGCACCCGATCCGTCCTCTCCGGAGGCGAAGCAGCCGGCGAGCACCGGGGTGAGGGCGAGGGCCGTCAGAAGGCGGCGGGCGGTGGTGCGCATGGTCGGTCCTGTCTTGCGGCGGGCGGATCGCGCGCCCGGTGCGCGGCAGCGGCATCCGGGGCGCGATCAGTCTATTAGGTTAGCCTTACCAAGCCGACAGGGCCCCCGCCGCCCGGCGAGCGGGGTCAGGCTCCGGATGCCGCCGTGGCCCCGGCCCGCAGGTCGAGCCGGTGCTCGCCCGCGTAGACGTTCATGGAGCCGCCGCGCAGGAAGCCGACGAGGGTGAGTCCGGTCTCGACGGCCAGGTCCACCGCGAGGGAGGACGGCGCGGAGACGGCGGCGAGGACGGGGATGCCCGCCATGACGGCCTTCTGGACCAGCTCGAAGGACGCCCGTCCGGAGACCAGCAGAACGGTCCGGGACAGCGGGAGTTCACCGGACCGGAGCGCGCGGCCGACCACCTTGTCCACGGCGTTGTGGCGGCCGATGTCCTCCCGCAGGTCCAGCAGGTCGCCCTCGGGCGAGAACAGTCCGGCCGCGTGCAGTCCGCCGGTCCGGTCGAACACCTGTTGTGCGGCGCGCAGCCGGTCGGGCAAGCGGGCCAGCAGGTCGGGGGTGACCCGGACCGGAGGTGCGTCGGCGATGGGCCAGTGCGCCGTGGTCCGTACGGCGTCGAGGCTCGCCTTCCCGCACAGGCCGCACGACGAGGTGGTGTACACGTTGCGCTCCAGGGTGATGTCGGGGAGCGGCACACCGGGGGCGAGGCGGACGTCGACGACGTTGTAGGTGTTCCGGCCGTTCTCGGTGGCGCCCGCGCAGTACACGATGTTCGCCACGTCCGAGGCCCGGCTCACGACGCCCTCGCTCACCAGGAACCCGGCGGCCAGGGCGAAGTCGTCGCCGGGTGTACGCATGGTGATGGCCAGCGGTCTGCCGCCCAGCCGGATCTCCATCGGCTCTTCCGCGACCAGCGTGTCGGGACGGGTGCTCGGTGCCCCGTCCCTGATCCGCAGCACCCGGCGTCGTTCGGTGACCCGGCCCATGAAACCTCACTCCCAGCTCTGTCGTCGGGGCCGCGGCCGGTGCTCTCCCGGCCTCAGCACTCGATGACGTTGACGGCGAGGCCGCCGCGGGCGGTCTCCTTGTACTTGACCTTCATGTCGGCGCCGGTCTCCTTCATGGTCTTGATGACCTTGTCGAGGGAGACATGGTGACGGCCGTCGCCGCGCAGAGCCATGCGGGCGGCGGTGACGGCTTTGACGGCGGCCATGCCGTTGCGTTCGATGCAGGGGATCTGGACGAGGCCGCCGACGGGGTCGCAGGTGAGGCCGAGGTTGTGTTCCATGCCGATCTCGGCGGCGTTCTCCACCTGTTCGGGGCTGCCGCCCATGACCTCGGCGAGGCCGCCCGCGGCCATGGAGCAGGCGGAGCCCACCTCGCCCTGGCAGCCGACCTCGGCGCCGGAGATGGAGGCGTTCTCCTTGAAGAGCAGACCGATGGCACCGGCGGCGAGCAGGAAGCGGACGATGCCGTCCTCGTCGGCGCCCGGCACGAACTCCAGGAAGTAGCGCAGGACGGCGGGGATGATGCCGGCCGCGCCGTTGGTCGGCGCGGTGACGACCCGGCCGCCGGCCGCGTTCTCCTCGTTGACCGCCATCGCGTAGAGCGTGATCCACTCCATGGCGCGGGGCAGCGGATCGCCCTCGCTGCGCAGGGCGCGGGCGGCCGCCGCCGCCCGGCGACGGACCTTCAGACCTCCGGGGAGGATGCCCTCGCGTCCCAGCCCCCGGGAGATGCACGCCTCCATGACCCGCCAGATCTCCAGCAGACCCGCGCGGATCTCCGTCTCGGTGCGCCAGGCCTTCTCGTTCTCCAGCATCAGCGCCGAGATCGACAGCCCGGTCTCCCGGGCGAGCCGCAGCAGTTCGTCGCCCGTGCCGAACGGATGGGGCAGCACGGTGTCGTCGAGCTTGATGCGGTCCGCGCCGGCGGCTTCCTCGTCGACGACGAAACCGCCGCCGACGGAGTAGTACGTCTTCTCCAGCAGGGGGACACCGTCGGCGTCGTACGCGAAGAGGATCATGCCGTTGGCGTGGTACGGCAGCGACCGCCTGCGGTGCAGGACCAATTGGGCCGAGGCGTCGAAGGCGACCTCGTGGGCGGGGCCGATCTCGGCGCCGAGGAGACGGATGCGCCCGGTGGCACGGATTCGTTCGACGTCCACGTCGGCCTGGGCGACATCGACCGTGTGCGGCTCGTTGCCCTCCAGGCCGAGCAGCACCGCCTTGGGGGTGCCGTGGCCGTGGCCGGTGGCGCCGAGCGAACCGAACAGCTCCGCCCGTACGGCGGCGGTCTGGGCCAGCATCCCGTCCTGCTTCAGCCGCCTGACGAACATCCCGGCGGCGCGCATCGGGCCCACGGTGTGGGAGCTGGACGGGCCGATGCCGATCGAGAACAGGTCGAAGACGCTGATTGCCACGCCACGCTCCGTGGAGTTGAAGGGGCGCGCCGGCGGTGACGGCGCGCGCCCTGCGGGAGGTTGTCGGTCACAGTCCGGGGTAGAGCGGGTGCTTGTCGGCGAGGGCCTTGACCCGGGCCTTGAGGGCTTCGGTGTCGTAGGAGGGCTTGAGGGCCTCGGCGATGACGTCGGCGACCTC